>JAZRYC010000180.1:0-14952 GCA_045600525.1 Bacteroidales bacterium | reverse complement strand
TCGAGTTCGAGGGCGAGTTCCTTCGGACCGGATTTCACGATTTTGCCGTCGAACAACACGTGAACCACGTCGGGCACGATATAGTCGAGCAGACGTTGGTAGTGGGTGATGACGATGGTGGCGTTGTCTTTGGTTTTGAGTTGGTTGACGCCGTTTGCCACAATGCGGAGGGCGTCAATATCAAGGCCGGAATCAGTTTCATCGAGGATGGAGAGCATCGGTTCAAGCATAGCCATTTGGAAAATCTCGTTGCGCTTTTTCTCGCCGCCGGAGAAGCCTTCGTTCACGGAACGGGTGCTGAGTTTCTCAGTCAGCTCAACCACTTTCTTCTTCTCATTCATCAGTTTGAGGAACTGGGCGCCGTTGAGCGGGTCGAGGCCGCGGTATTGGCGGATTTCGTTGAGTGCGGTGCGCATGAAGTTGGCGATGCTCACGCGTGGGATTTCCACAGGATATTGGAAGACGATAAAGATGCCTTCGCGGGCTCGGTCTTCGATGGACATATCCATAATGTTCTTGCCTTTGAAATAGATGGTGCCTTCAGTCACATCGTAGCCGTCCTTGCCAGCCACCACAGAAGCCAACGTGCTCTTTCCGGTGCCGTTAGGACCCATAATGGCGTGCACTTCACCCGGATTGACTTCCAGGTTCACGCCCTTCAATATCTCTCTTCCCTTGATGGAAACGTGTAAATTCTCTATCTTAAGCATAGTGTAAATTTTGAGGGTGCAAAAGTACGAAATTTTTGTACTTTTGCCACTCACAAAAACCATGACCGCCTATGTTTACAACCTATTCTGCTTCTGCCGGTTCCGGAAAAACCACCAATCTGGTCGCCGACTATATCACTCGATGCTTTCTTTGGGATAAAGTACATATCTCCGATAGTGACAGAACGTTTCATTTGGACAATTACCAGAAAATTTTAGCCATCACCTTCACGAACAATGCTGCCGCGGAAATGAAAGCACGCATCGTACAAACCCTGCATGATTTTGCCTTCCTTTCCAAAACAGCACTTGGCGGACGGTCCAGCGCCATATACGATATTGTTGTGAAGAACCTTTTTGAAAACAACACATTGGAGCCAAACACCATAGAGGACTTTATGCGTGTTGAATCTCGAGAACTCCTGAGACGCATTCTCTTCGATTATGCCCGTTTCACCATTTCTACCATAGACAGTTTCTTTCAACGAGTCATCCGCAGTTCGGCACTGTCACTCAATCTCAACCTCAACTATTCTGTCCAAATCGACATGGACGAATTCTATCTGCAGGCCATCGACCAGCTTCTCAACGAGCTCTCTGCAGATACAGACTTGTCAAAACGCATCATCATGCTGCTTGATAATAGTCTGGAGGATTCCGGAAAATTGGATATCGACGGCGAACTCAAATCCGCATTGAAAATTCTTTATGACAATGCCGAGAAGAACCATGATTTTCTGAAAATTCTGCAAAACAGCACTCACGATGACATCCTCCGATTCAACCAAAAACTCCGAAAACACATCAAGGAGATTCCTGAACAATTGGCCAAGGATATTGAAAGGCCGGCCCGGCGCGGCAAAGAGTTGATCGAGGAATTACAGATCAACTTTCACTACCCCACATTGAAGACCTGGTTTGACAAAGTTCTGGCAGATCCCATCAACAACTATCGTGAATCTATTGAAGAATTCAAAAACAGCGAAGGCAGCTACTACAAAAAAAAGACGCTATCCGCAGATGAAGAAGAACGCCATGAACGGCTTATGCCGCAAATAGAGAAGTGTTTCAATGAAATTGCGCAAATTCAAAAAAAACCACGGAAACTGTATCTCGACTGCCTCATCCAAAACAAGAACGCCGATAAAATCATGATGCTTTCCGACCTGAAAGCTAAGATGGAAGACATCAAATTACAAAACAACTTCTTCATTCTCAACGAATCCAACACACTCATCTACGAAACCATCCAGGATAAGGGATTTGAGTTTGTCTTTGACAGGACCAAGTACGAGAACTTCTTCATAGATGAATTTCAAGATACTTCAAAAATGCAATGGGAAGATCTCAAGCCCATCCTTATCAACAATGCCTTGGCCAATGGGAAGGATGTCATCCTATTTGGCGATGTCAAGCAGGCCATATACCGATTCCGAAACGGAGACGCCGACCTATTCTATCGACTGATCGACTACGCCCGGTTGCAGGAAGAAAAAGAATTGCCGCAAGTCATTGACCAAAGAGACTACCAGACCAAAA
Source organism: Bacteroidales bacterium (assembly GCA_045600525.1). Classification (GTDB taxonomy): domain Bacteria; phylum Bacteroidota; class Bacteroidia; order Bacteroidales; family WCHB1-69; genus F23-D06. The sequence goes on along the minus strand of JAZRYC010000180.1, from coordinate 12,703 downwards.
ACCTCGGATTCAATTATAGATCCCTCCAATCCATTGTAGAATTCAACAACGACTTTTTCGAATTCTATTCTACACAGATCGGACTGACCAAGTATTACGCCCAAGGCCTGAAGCAGAAAGTCAGCAAAAAGGCCTCTGGACTGGTACAGGTATTCATCAGTCAAAGAGGAGACCTGAAGGATTTTCGTCGCAAGCGGAACAAACCAGATGACGATTTTATTCAACGAATATTGGAAAATGAGGACATCAGTGTGCAGGATATGGAAGTGTTATGCGCCATTCAGGATGCCCGAATGCGAGGATACCATGATGGAGACATCGCCATACTCTTTGCCGGGAACGACAAATGCAGTCACATGGCCGACCTTCTTTTAAAACAAGGATGGAACGTCATATCTGAGAAGTCATTGTCGCTGAGTTCTTCTACAGAAGTAAACCTCATCATCCATACACTGCATTACCTTCTGCGTCCCAACGACATACTATCACAAAGCGTCATTCTCCACCATCTTTCAAAAAGTTCAAAAGGAACCGACCTTCAAAATCAATCACTTCTATTCAAACTAAAAGGTCGGCATGACTTTGACGAAATCCTCCTAAACGAATTTGACAGACGCATTCCCATAGAAACATGGCGAAACCAACCGCTATTCGTCGTCATCAAGGAAATCATACGATTTTATGGTTTAGATAAAGAGCAAAATCCCTTTGTCATCGATTTCGAGGATTTCGTGTTAGATTATCTTCAAGGGAGAAATGGAGAAATTGCCACTTTCCTTACCTGGTGGAACCAGTTGGAAGATAGTAACAAGGTACCCTCTCTGGCCCTCCCGTCCGGGCAAGACGCCATCTGCATCAGCACCATACACAAATCGAAAGGTTTGGAATATCCGGTTGTGATTGTTCCCTACAACAGCGGTGGAAATCGGAGCAGACCCCTTTGGGACAAAATTGACGACACCCACGTCGCCTATATTGAGCTTAGTAAAAGCAACTGTGTCGGTTCCTCGTATGAAGAGCTATACGAAACGGAATCGCTGAACAACGAAATGGACACCCTCAACCAACTTTATGTCGCCCATACCCGTGCCAGCGAGATGCTTTACATCGTCACTCAAAAGACGAAGACGGATAGTACAAGCTACGGCAGCCTCCTCCACAAATTTATCCAAACAAAAATCGAATCCTCCTTCACACAAGATGAAGACGACGAACGATTTTTCTATGCCGGCGACATATCCTGGTGTAAAAAGTCCAAAGAAGAGGAAAAGGCAAATGGTTTTATTCCAAAAATGACCACCTCTGATTTCCGCATGGAGTCACTGGACACACAGAAGTCTGATAAAATAAACAAAGAGGCCGTCGAAGAAGGCAATTTCGTTCATGACTATCTTTCAAAACTCACTTGTTTCCCGCAAAATCAAGACGAAATAGAAAAACTGCTCAACGACATGGAGTCAGAGAAGCGCGACCGTCTTCGCGATGCCTTCAAGCATATATTGGACGACACCTCTTTGAATGCCTGTTTCACTCCGAATGCAAAAACATTGAATGAGTCCACTATCCTTGATACCGACGGGAATGCCTACCGACCCGACAGAATTGTCTTTATGGATGACCGCGTGATGGTCATTGATTACAAGACCGGACAGCCCTACCCCAAATATCAAGAGCAGATTGACCAATACTGCGCATTGCTGCGAAAAATGGGGTACGCCAATGTTGAAGGTCGGTTGCTGTATGTATAAATCCCCAAGGTGTTTTTTATATTTCGGCCACGACAAAATCACATCCGATTCAGTATGAAACAGTTATTATTCTTTTCAGCATTTATCCTTTTGATAAATTCCGTTTTCGGTCAAATAAAAGATGAATCTTTCTGGCAAGATGGTGAATTGTTTTATCAGGCAACTATAAAAGGAGACATCATTGATTTGTTCGGCGGGAACTTGCACGAAGGCGGTGCGTGGTATCACTTGCGCCAATGCGATAAGGGATTTGTTTCTTTAGATTGTGATTATAAAGAAATTCGGGACAGTGTCCGTTTACAAAAAATGACCGACATCAATGGAGAGCACGATGTGCTGGTTTTTTATTCTCAAAATGGGAGACCCAACAACGTACTCATCCAATTCAACACTTCTGCTAAAGACGTATTCGATGAAACAAGCAGACGAGACTTCAGGGAGATTCTCGAAAACTACATTCACCAATTTTTGGAAGGCCAATATGCTAATGAAGATGGAACGGAATATCGCTTTGAGTCTGGCAAACTGGTTCGAAAAACGCCTTTCGGCAAAACGGAAATTTTAGATTATCAAATAGAGTACGACTTGGATTTGCCCACACCGCTTATTTCGCTCAGCAACGGCGAGCATTTATGGATTTCACCGACTATAGTGGGGATGGACATTTACGAACCCATCTCCCATATAGAAGTTGATGAGGATTTCCAATGGTGGTCAAAAAGCGACACGCTGGTTGGTAGTTTGAAGAAAGTCAGCAGTACCACGACACAACCGGGACGTTGGCCTTTCGCCTCCACACATATTCTGACACCAGGCATTTTAGGACATTTCAAAAAAGAAGAACTCCGCATAATGCGGAATGAAATATATGCCCGCCACGGGTATGTCTTTTCGGATGAAAAACTACAGGATTTCTTTCAAAGTCAGCCTTGGTACCAGCCAATCACAGACAACAGCAAAGTACAACTTTCGCCGTTGGAGGTGTTCAATCTTCAAATTATTAAACAAACAGAAAAAAGTGTTGAATAATTTTCAACTTTAGACAATATCTTCTTTCAGTCTTTCAGCATTTTCTGCAACTTGGAGTGCTTGGAGAACCTCTTCGATATCGCCGTTCATAAAATTGGCGAGGTTGTACATCGTGAAGTTGATACGGTGGTCGGTGACGCGGTTTTGCGGATAGTTATAGGTTCTAATCTTAGCGGAGCGGTCGCCAGTGGAAACCATCGTTTTACGTTTGGAAGCGATTTCGTCCAAATACTTTTTGTATTCACGTTCAAACAAACGGGTACGCAAGATACGCATAGCTTTTTCCAGATTCTTGATCTGGTTCTTTTCATCCTGAATAGAAACCACGATGCCTGTAGGGATGTGTGTCAAACGAACAGCTGAATACGTTGTATTGACGCACTGTCCGCCAGGACCGGAGGCGCAGAATGTTTCCTTCTTGATATCGCTTTGTTTGAGGTCAACGTCAAATTCGTCGGCTTCAGGCAGCACCACCACGGAAGACGCAGACGTGTGAACGCGACCCTGCGACTCGGTTTGCGGCACGCGCTGCACGCGGTGCACGCCGGATTCGTATTTCATAATGCCGTAAGCGCCATCGCCATTCACGGCAAACACAATTTCCTTAAAACCGCCAACAGTTCCTTCCGTCATAGAAATAACTTCTATTTTGAAGCCTTTCTTATCACAGAAATGCTGATACATACGGAACAAGTCACCAGCGAAGATACTGGCTTCGTCGCCGCCGGTACCGGCACGAATTTCCATTTGGGCATTCTTTCCATCCTGTGGATCCTGGGGCAGCAGAAGCAAGCGAATGTCTTCTTCCAATTTGTCTTTTTCTTCCACAAAACCATCCAATTCCATCTTGGCCATCTCACGGAATTCCTCGTCCTTTTCATTGGCAATAATATCCTTGGCATTGGCAATGTTGCCAATCACATCCTTATATTTCTTGTAGGCATCAACCACAGCCTGAAGGTCCTTATAGTCCTTACTCAGCTTAATGAATTTCTTCATATCGGACATGGCGTCGGGTTGCGTGATCTCGTCTCCAATTTCCAGCCAACGTTGGTATATCAGTTCTAATTTCTCCAATAAATCATTCATATATGGGGGGATTGAAATTTGGGCGCAAAAATAAGAAAAAAAGACAAACCCCGTAGTCTCTTATTGTTCACACCTCTTTGGTCAAATTTTCAATCACAAAGTTCCATAAACTTGCAAAATTTTATGTAAGTTTGCGCCCTATTTAGAATTACCAGACCTACATGGAAGAAAATATATATGCAGAAGACGCACTGGTTGTGAGCGGTGCCCGGGAGAACAACCTCAAGGATATCTCCGTCACCATTCCCCAACAGAAACTAACCGTCATCACCGGTCTCAGCGGCAGCGGCAAATCATCCTTGGCCTTTGACACCATCTATGCAGAGGGACAGCGCCGATATATGGAGACTTTTTCAGCATACGCCCGTCAATTCGTCGGACACCTGGAGCATCCTGATGTGGATCACATCTCCGGACTAAACCCCGTGATTTCCATAGAGCAGAAAACCGTCAATAAGAACCCCCGTTCCACGGTGGGGACCATTACCGAAGTATATGACTTCCTTAGACTTCTTTACGCTCGCGTAGCGGATGCCTATTCCTACAACACGCAGGAAAAGATGATTCACTACTCTGAGAAGGAACTCATTGACCTTATCGCCACAAAATACGACGGATGCTATATCACCATTCTGGCGCCCATTATCAAACGTAGAAAGGGCCATTATCGGGAATTGTTTGAGAACATTCGAAAACAGGGGTTCACCCGAGTACGTGTGGACGGCGTCATGCGCAAACTCCTCCTCAACATGCAGGTGGACCGATATAAAATCCACGATATAGAGTTGGCCATCGACACACTCAACGTCACCTCCTTTTCCAAAACACGCATATCCAACAGCATCCACCTGGCCATGAAATATGGCAAAGGGGCCATCATGGTGCTGGACAATGACAAAAACGAAACACGGAACTACAGTAAGTTCCTCATGTGCCCCACAACGGGCATTTCCTATCCCGAGCCGGAGCCTAACAGTTTTTCGTTCAACTCCCCCTATGGTGCCTGTGAACACTGCAGCGGTTTGGGCGTGATATCCGAAATCGATTTGGATAAAATCATTCCCGATCCCTCCAAATCCATTAAAAAGGGCGGTATTGTTGCCATTGGAGAATACAAGAGCTCCCTTTTGTTCCGAGAACTCGATGCTCTAGCCGAAAAGTACCACTTCTCCCTTTCCGATCCTATTTCCGAACTGTCGGAAGAGAACCTGAATATGGTACTATATGGATCACCAGAACTGCTCTATGTCCAACGAGAATATTCAGGTCTGGCACCTTTGAAGAAGTCCTTTGAAGGGGTAATCAACTTCATTCAAAACCTCAATGCCGACAGTATGCCGGCATCCATGCGTAAATGGATCAATCAGTTTGTCAATATGGTACCCTGCCCGCATTGCCATGGCACCCGCTTGAAAAAAGAATCCCTGCATTTCCGTCTCAATGGGAAAAATATTGCGGAGCTCGCCCACATGGACATTTCAGAACTATCCGAATGGATAAAGAAACTTCCTTCTTCTTTGGAAGCCTCCAAACGGAAAATCGCTGATGAAATCATCCGTGAAATTTCTTTCCGCTTGGAATTTCTCTGCAACGTGGGCATTCAGTACCTATCCTTAGACCGTCCTGCCGCATCCCTTTCCGGCGGTGAGGCACAGCGTATTCGACTGGCTACGCAAATCAGCTCCCAGCTGGTCAATGTGATGTATATCCTTGATGAGCCCAGTATCGGACTACACCAGCGGGACAACCAAATGCTTATCCAATCGCTGAAAAATCTCCGCGACATTGGAAATTCGGTCATCGTCGTCGAACATGACCGCGACATGATGGAAGCCGCCGACTATATCGTGGACATCGGTCCCGAGGCTGGCGAACGCGGCGGAACCGTTACCGCTTCAGGCACCTATGCTGAAATCCTACAGGCACATACCCTTACGGCCGACTACCTGACGGGAAGAAAAAAGATCAAGGTCCCTAAAAAACGTCGCGAAGGCAACGGCAAAATGCTTTCCATCATCGGAGCCTCTGGAAATAACCTGAAGGACGTATCCGTGGATTTCCCCCTTGGAAAGCTCATCTGCGTGACAGGTGTGTCCGGCAGCGGCAAGTCCACCCTCATCAATGAAACCCTCTACCCCATTCTCAACCAGTACATCTACCACGCAGAAAAGAAACCCCTCCCCTACGAATCCATTGAGGGATTGGAATACATTGACAAAATCATTGAAATCAACCAACAGCCCATCGGACGAACACCCCGTTCCAACCCCGTCACCTACGTTGGCGTATTCGATGACATCCGCAAACTGTTTTCCGACCTTCCAGAATCAAAAATCCGAGGATATAAACCGGGGCGATTCTCCTTCAACGTGTCAGGAGGCCGCTGCGAAGACTGCAAAGGCGCAGGCATTCAGACTATTGAAATGAACTTCCTGCCCGATGTCTATGTCACCTGCGACAAATGCGGCGGAAAACGATACAATGAAGAGACCTTGGAAATTCGCTATAAGGGAAAATCCATTAATGATGTCTTGGAGATGGATATCGAACATGCCATTCCGTTTTTTGAGAATATCCCTGCCATTGTCAATCCCCTGCAAACCATGGCCGATGTAGGTCTGGGTTACCTGCGGCTCGGCCAGTCTTCCACCACCCTCTCGGGCGGTGAGGCACAACGCGTAAAATTAGCCGCAGAACTTTCCAAGAAAGAAACCGGACAAACCGTCTATATTTTAGACGAACCCACTACGGGCCTTCACTTTCACGATATCGCCATACTCATGGATGTGGTCAATCAGCTGGTGGATCGCGGCAATACCGTCATCATCATCGAACACAACATGGATGTGATCAAAATGGCAGATTGGATTATTGACATGGGCCCGGAAGGAGGACGAAACGGCGGACAAATTTTATCCGTGGGCACACCAGAAGACATTGTCGCCCACAAGATTGGATACACCGCTCCATTTTTGAAAAAAGAACTCAAACAATGATAAAAGAAATGCAAAACTTTATGGACATGGACGATGCGCTGTCGCAACTGGACAACGCCCGCTATGTCATGCTGACCGTGCCCTACGACGGCACCAGCACCTTTGTCAAAGGGGCTGACAAAGGCCCCCAAGCCATTCTAAATGCCTCCGACAGCTTGGAACTATATGATGTGCAATATGGATGCGAGGCCTGTCAGGACGGCATCTACACCGACCATTTTGCCTACGATTTCTCCACCCCAGACGCCATGGTTGAATCTGTTTGCCAACGGGTTCGACATTTCATGGAAATGGATAAGAACATCCTTATGGTAGGTGGCGAACATTCGGTATCCGTAGGCGCCATTAAGGCCATGAGCGAACGGCACAAAAACCTCAGCGTACTCCAAATCGACGCCCATGCCGACTTACGCGACGAATATCATGGTTCCATCTACAATCATGCCTGCGTCATGCGACGCGCACAGGACTACGCCCGCGTGGTACAAGTCGGCATTCGCAACGTCTGCACCGAAGAGCAGCACAACCTCATCACAGAAAACGTTTTCTATGCCCACGACATCTTTGATAATGAATTTTGGATGGACAAAGCCGTTGATCGTCTCACTGATGATGTGTACATCACCTTTGATTTAGACGGACTGGATCCTGCCATCCTCCCAGCTACAGGAACTCCTCTGCCAGGCGGCCTCCAATGGTATCCCACCATCCGCTTTTTGGAAAAAGTATTCCGCAGCAGACATGTCGTCGGCTTTGACATCGTAGAACTCTGTCCGCAGGAAGGAAATGTCGTATCCGATGTACTGGCTGCCACCCTAGCATATAAAATGATCACCCTGCATCATCTCTTTCAATAATGTTTCTTATTAGCCAAAAATCTAACATTCTTAATATGAAAAGACTTTTCAGCATTATTCTCGTGGCGCTTTTAGGCATTATGGTTGCCGGCGCTCAAAACCAAGTTGACCCGATGACCGAAGGTATGGAATGCACCACCATCACCGTGGGCAAGAAGGCCTCTGCGGACGGCTCCGTGATGACCTCCCACACCGACGACAGTCACCGTTCCCGCACCAACATTATGGTGGAACCCGCCAAAGACCATCAGAAAGGCGACAAGCAGACGCTCTACAAACGTGTCTGGGCCAAGAACGAGCCTGGCAAAATGGCCCGCTACGAAGATATCCCCGTGGGAGAAATCGATCAGCCCGCACACACTTTCCAATTTCTGAACACTGCCTACCCGTGCGCCAATGAAAAGCAGTTGGCCATCGGAGAATCCACTTTCGGCGGCCGTGCGGAACTGAAGTCCGACAGCGGTCTTATCGACTGCCAGCGACTCTGTATGTTGCTGCTGCAACGCTGCACCACCGCCCGCGAAGCCATCCACACCGCCGGCGAACTGCTCAAACAGTACGGCTGGATTGATGCCGGCGAGTGCCTCACCATTGCCGACAAGAACGAAGTCTGGCACCTCGAAATCATGGGCCCCGGCAAAGGCAAACTCGGCGCCGTATGGGCTGCGCAGCGCGTGCCCGATGACCACGTGGCCGTCAACGCCAACGCCTCCACCATTCGCGAAATCAACCTCAAGGACAAAGACTACTATATGGCCTCCGACAACGTCTATTCGTTAGCCAAAGAAAACGGCTGGTGGGATGGCAAATCCACCTTCCAGTTCGCCTATGCATACGCGCCCAGCACCCGCACGATGATTGCCTGCCGCCGCCGCGAATGGCGCGTCTTCGACCTGCTGGCCCCGTCCCTCCACCTCGACCCCAACTCCGAAAACTATCCGTTCTCTGTAAAACCCGACTCCTTGGTAACTGTAGAAAAGATGATGAGCATCTTCAAAGACTACTACGAAGGCACTCCCTACGATATGCGCAAAAACCTCACTGTCACGGATAAGGACGGCAAGACCGTAATTTCCCCGATGGCCAATCCGTTCATGAAGAGCGACGAACTCAAGTTGCACAAAATCAATGGTGGCTGGAACGAACTCGGCGAACGCAACATCGCGGTACACTTCACTGTCTATGGCACCATCATCCAATGTCGCGCCGATATGCCTGACGAAGTAGGTGCGCTCTGCTGGTTCGCCCTCGACAATGTGGCCTCTTCCATCTACGTACCCATCTACGCCAACGTCACAGACCTGCCATTGCGCTACAAAACCGACGCCCGCGAAACCGGCTTCAGCAAAGATGCCGCATGGTGGGGCTTCAACCGCGTGGGCACCATCGCCTGCCAACGCTGGGGCGACATGCACAAAGTCATCGACAAGACCTGGGAACCACTGGAAAAAGAGTTCCTCTCCGACAGCAAGCAGATAGAAACCGAGGCGCTGCGCCAACTCAACGCCGGCAATCGCGCCGGAGCCATCAAGACGCTCACCGACTACACGAACCAATGTGGCAACCGCGCCGTGGATGCCGCTTGGGACCTTGGCGACTACATCTGGACCGTTTTCGACGGAATGTGGTAAACCGCTTCTCTACTTTGACCTTGACTTTCGGGAACATCCCTCTACCTTTCTACCCCTCTACTTTAACTTTGACATTGACAATTAACAACATCTCTGCATCAACAGACTCTTGCCCCTACTTCGCATCATACAGCAGCGCTCGAAGTTTTCGATGAACATTCCGCACAAAGTGTGGATCAATGGAACCTTATTGGGCATAATGAAAGGCAATGAAGTAAACATCGAGATTCCGGAAGGGCATTATATGGTCACCATTCAGAGCATGGTGCCGATATTGTCTGCCTCCACCCCGATAAACGTCACCGACGGCGCTGTTAATGTGGTGGCCTTCTACGACCGCGAAAAGTGGTGGGACTACCTCTTTGTCATCGACATCGTCTGCTGGTTCGCCGACTTTTTCTTCTCACTTCCCCACCCTTGGGGACTCATCTACAAAATCTTCACCAACGGCTACTTCGTGCTCTGGCTCCTCTACGAATGGCTTATCAGAAAGAAGTATTTTGCGATGGAAACGTACCAGGTGAAGGGTTAAGGGATTAGGGTTCAGGGTTTAGGAATTAGGGCGTTAAAAAACGATATAATGATAATTACTAATATGAAAAAAATATTTTGCCTTACCGCCATTTTAGGTATCAGTCTGACTCTTTTCGGACAAAAAAAAGACAAACTTCCCATTCCTATAGGAGAAAAACTTGCGAAAATCAATGCGGATCTTGACAGTATTCTCAAGGAAGCCTATCACCTTTATCTATCCGAAACAATCAACTGGATGGCCTCTGACAATTATATGGAAAGAGGCATTTATCCACCAGCCAAAGGCAGTTATGTGATGTTTGAAGATTCTATTGCTAAAGTGCTCTTTGTTGCAGACAACGACTTGTGCGTTTATGAAGAGCGGTATCATCTGGCATCCAAAACAAGGGATTACCTAACCGAAAGAAGAGCCCTTTCCGAAACAGAAAAGCAATTTTGCGACCGACAAGTTCGATTGATGGACAAATTGGCAGAATCCGGCATGCAGGTTTACGCATATCCAAAAGACCAAGCCAGTTTCAACATCGACGTCATCCGTATAAACGACAGCATTACCCGCGTTTACCTCATTTTGGGCGCTTTGGCCAATAACCTCATCCCCTTTGGCAATGACTTCTCTTTTGATTTCGACAACAACGATTCCTTGGTCGCCAGCCGCGAATATCACCACTCCTACATTCCCATAAGTTGGGAAGAAGGCCAGACTATTGAGCACGTAACACACTCACATACAAAAGACAACCCCTATATCACCCCTACCGATATTTGCACCTTCGTTCTCTATGGTTACGAACTCTACGGAATACAAATTTTGAATGTGTACAGCAGTGCCCTGCATCAGTATTTTTTGTTTAATCCGAAAGACTGGAACATAACTATGCTTACTACAGATGAACTATTGAAAAATAATGATTCATCCAAGAAAAATCATAAAAAAGACCATAAGAAAAAATAGTTGTATTTATGAAACAGTCGGCATTTATTATCCTTATTATATGTTTGTATTGGAGTTTTGTCCAGGCCCAGAAGCCCAACTATGCAGACACGTATTACTGGGCATATTACGAGACAGCGGCGGACAAAAGTGCGGATGTGTTCCTTCTTTGCCCGACAGTTGATTATGGCAAAAACGGCAATATGAATATGGCATTGGACGACAGCATCGCGCGCTATCGTTTTTGCGGAGCGCTGAATATGGAGCGCGGCATCTACGACCAAAGTGCCAACCTCTACGCGCCATATTATCGACAGGCAACTTTTGCAGCGTATCAGGCCGACAGCGCAACTGCCGCTGCCGCACTGCACTTGGCCTACAAGGACGTGAGAGCCGCATTCAAACATTACCTGTCCGTTTCCGACAAACGGCGCCCGCTCATCTTGGCCGGCTTTTCACAGGGCAGCGATATGCTGCTGCGATTGATGAAAGACTGCTTCCGCAAGAAATCCCTGCAGCGCATGTTGGTGGCCGCCTACGCCATCGGCTGGCGCATCACAGACGAGGATTTGCGGCAGTACCCTTTTTTGAAGATGGCGCAAGGTGAATTTGACACGGGCGTGATTGTCTCCTTCAATTCGGAGGCCCCCGGAATGAAAGCATCTGTGATGGTGCCGAAAGGGACCTACACCTATGCTATCAATCCGTTGAACTGGCGAACAGATACCGTTTCTGCAGACCGCACACTCAATCTCGGAGCCTGCTTTATGAACTACGACGGCACCGTCAAAAAGGAAATTCCGCAGCTTACCGGCGCATATTTGGATGCCCAACGTGGCACGCTCATCGTGCCCGACGTTTCGCCCTCTGACTACCCCGGGCGCCCCTTTCCCAACGGAATCTACCACCTTTACGACTATCAGTTTTTCTACCGCAACCTACAGAAAAATGTCGGAGACAGGATTAGAAGAATGAAAGGAGGTCCTCACAGTCACAGCAATTTGCAATAAGAGGTCCCAACCTCTGTAGGGACGCGATTCATCGCGTCCGCTGGGATGGTCGCTGGCGCTCCGCATTCACAAATTAGAATAATTATAATTATTAAAATAATTATTCCAATTATTCTCATTATTCTAATTGGTGAAGGCGCGCCGCAGGCGCATCTATTTCTCTTCCATTTTCTTTTTCAATGCCTCTAATTCTTTTTTCAGGGCAGCCACTTCGTCGTCGTGTTCTCGTTTAACCGAGTGCTTGAATTTCACCATCGCGAGATTGAGTTCAAAAGAGGTTTCCTCCGATTGTTTGGGCAGTGTGCTGTCCAATATTTCAGATACCAACTGTCCGCTTCGTTTCAGCAGGGTCTTTTGTTGTGGTCCGTCCCCTTCCGCTTGCAGAATCTCCACCACCACACGAGCCAATTCACGAAGTTTGGCATACGCCTCCACAATGGCAATAGTGGTTTGCACAGCCTGAGGACTTTTCAAAATGGTGGCCAGCATATAGAGCCCTTTTTCCGTGAAAGCTTTCGGCAATTGTGGAGAAAATCGTAATTTTTCGAGGTGGTCGAAAATTTCGACCACCTCGTCTTTTTCCTTTTCATTCAATCGCAAAACATACCCATCAGGAAACTTTTGTGGGTTATTGTTCACGGCTTCATTAATACGTTTTGTTTGTACCCCATACAGTTCAGCAACATCACAATCAAGAATTACCTGCTGGTTGCGAAGCGTGATGATTTTTGATTCTACGTTTTCTAATTCGTTCATAAGTCTTTATTTAATATTTCTGCCTCCAAAGATACTACAATGAGACGATGATGTCAAGTGCAAAATACTGTGTTACAAATGGTTGAAAAATTGTAAAAAAGAATAGCGTTTTAGTTAAT
>JAZRYC010000179.1:0-2848 GCA_045600525.1 Bacteroidales bacterium | reverse complement strand
ATCGGGTCCAGTTGCACTGAATTTCTTGTTCTATATGATTCTAAACTAATCTGTTGTATTTGTTGAGATTTAAACATCGTTTTTTTATTGGTAACTATATACTATTTATCCTGATTTGGGCGGCCCGGCACCGCTGACCCACCATCCGTCCCAGTGCCGTCGGGCTGTCCGCACTAACTCGCCGCCCAACACACCATTACTCATTATTCATTGTTCATTATTCATTATCCCACGCACGCTCGTAAATGTGCTCCCATCCCTGCCGCGGTCCTTCGGGGCAAGCTACGTCTATGGGCGCGACAGCAAGACAGAGCAAAGTAAGGGACTAATCGTTTCCTAATATATCATTCCTAATTAAAGATTTTGACTTAGCTATCTTATCCCATTCTTGAAAGACCGATTTAGCTTTAATAATTGCCTTAATAAAAGTTTTACATTCACGATTGGAAACACATAATTCCATCAAGACTTTCTCATTTGGGTCGTATGTTTCCATATCAAAATATATTTGGTATGGATAGACTGAAACATCAATATCAGAATACACTCCCAACTTGTCATTACAATCTTCAAGCTTAAAATCATCCAACAATTACAGTTGGCCAAAAGACGCTGATACACATACAAATGTGAAAATCAACATTGAGAATATCTCTTTCATAAAATAAAGGGGACTTCTAATTTAACATTTTCGCGCCGTTCTTCTGAACTTTGTGAAGTCCGTTAGCCAAAATTCAAAATGAACAGCGCTTTTGCGGCAAGTACAGTCTCCTATTGTTGAACTGCTAATATTTGATTTCCCATTGGAAAGTGGACATAACCTTGTCGAAATCGGCTTTCCAAAGGTGGGCCTCTGACTCCCGATAGGAAATCGTCACCTTAGCCATTTCCTTGTAATTGAACAGAATATACAGTTGACACACAACAGGACTCGCACCATTATATCCTGTTCGTTTGTATTTGATCTGCACGGCTTTAACACCGTTAACCGTCACCCATTGAATATCAATAGGTCCTATAAACGACGCACCCTGTGCCAATTCATTACGCGCCATATCCATTAAGAATTCTCTATCCTCGCCCACAAGCGGCGCGGTTTCATAGCAATGCAGAAAATCGTCCGGAGATGCCGAAAAATGCTGACATATAATACGGCAGTATTTACGAAGGGCACTCGCTTCATTATTTGACAATCCTTTCTGCTGAAAAACCACCGCATCATTGTTCACGACACCGATGCTGTTCAGCCATTTCGTATAGGCATCAAAGTCTTGGCGCAATTCAACCGTTGTCGGCACCGATATGTTGAAAGCATCTTCTACTGAGTAAGTGCGCCAATTTTCGGGGACAGCCACTGTATCCGTGTTATTCACACTGGCGGCATTTTCAATTTCATCGCTAAATTCAGCAACATCAGAAAGTGACTCATTGATAGAGCGCCCTGCACACAGCGACACGATCAGTCCGAGGATAAGGAAAACGAGCAATATGACCAGCCACTTTTTCAGTTCCTCCCACGCGCCTTGGGCAGCCACCTTTCCGTTCTTCTTCAACGAATCCAGAAACTCACGCATATAGTCGGAGGCCTCTTGACGGGCACTTGCCATATCCTGCCGCACGTACTGGTCGTGGACCTGATAATCGGACGATGCCGTGCGCTGGGCGTGCGCAGCCTGATAGAGGCGGTATTCCGTATCATAGCGCGCTTTCCGCTCGGGATTGCCCAGCACGTAGTAGGCCTCCACCACCTCCTGCATTTCGGAGGTGGTGTCGCGTCCCGGATTGCGGTCGGGATGCCAGCGCATCGCCTGCTGGCGGTAGGCCGTCTTGATTTCATCGGCTGAAGAAGGGCACGTGATATTCAGGATTTTGTAATAGTCTTTGAACATAACACGCTATTCTTTACGCCAATCATCTTTCGGTTTCTTCCAAATCGCACGCAGGGCGGCGATGAACACGCACATCACGACCATACCTATAATTCCAGGGGTGCCACGGCCGGAACTTTCCATTAGAAAAACAACCAACATCCAGGAAAGGATAAAGGCGACGACGATGACAACCGTGACAATGATTTTAGTAGATTTTTCCATAAGCAGATGATTTTAATTGTTTAATGATTGAATTAAAGAGGCGGCAAAAATACCGCATCATCCGCTATGGGAAAAAGTTTTGCAAGGCTTGCAGAAGACGATTATTTCTATGTTTTCTTACACTCCAAACTTTTCGAAAAAATTACGATAATAATTGTTGAGATCCCTTCGCTCCACTGCGTTACGCTCGGGATGACGCTGCGTGGCTGGGCAAAAGAAGAGCGGCGACGGAAAGTGTTGAACGGATTGCAATGTCGTGGTGTCGCCGCAGAAGTCGCGATTGCGGCGGCACCACACACCGACCATAACCAACAACCTTGCGCCGCCGCCCTTATACGCGAAAACGCCATCGTCATCCCGAACCTCCGACGATAGGAGGAGGGAAGGGATCTCTACAAGATTAAACGGGATAATTCAGATTGAATATCGTCAGAATCAAAAACGTCCAACCACTTTTCAACGACTTCCTCATCTAAGGGCTCCGTTGAATCTCTGCGGCTGACTTTGCCGATTTGGCTTTTTTCGACAAGATAAAATGACTGCTTGTAGATAATTGTGAGGGCTGAGGAATGACGATCGCTCATTTGCCCACCCGAATATTATCAACGCTCTAATTCAAAACTTCTGAAAGAAGTTTCCAATCTTGAGAATTTTCTTTAAAGGTCTGGTATGTTTTTGAATCGTTATAATACCAGAGTCCATTTTCTTTAATAATGATTCCACCGAAGAAAATATTCGTGCCAGCTAAATCATTC
>JAZRYC010000178.1:0-5708 GCA_045600525.1 Bacteroidales bacterium | reverse complement strand
AGTTCCACGCTTTTTTTATGCCTCAGATTAAGAAAATACACATCGGGAAAATCATCCAAGCCAAGCTCAAGGAGCAGGGGCGAACCTCAGTATGGCTTGCCTCGCAGATTCCCTGTACGCCGAACCATCTATATAAGGTGTATGCCAATTCACACATAGATACAGATTTACTCATTCGCATTTCCAACATTTTAGGATACAATTTCTTTCAAGAATTTATCCACAATGGATAGGATTTACTATTCTATATGGATAGTTAAAATCCTTAATGATCACATTGAATATTATATTTTTGCGCTTTAATTTTGATTGCCCTGCTATTGGCAAACAGCAGGGAATCGTATTTTACAACATCAAATAACTATATGAAAAAAATTCTATTCTTTGGTTTCTGTCTATTTTTATGCGGTAGAATTTTTGCACAATCCGACTTTGTTCCTGTTGGCGGTACTGCCATCGGTGCTTCCGGCTCCGTGACTTACACGGTCGGACAAATTGCCGTGCAGAGTGCGGACAACGGCGACAAGTCTGTGCTCGAAGGCGTGCAACAACCCTACGAAATCCAAACCGTAGGTGTGGATGAATATCCTGGCATCGCATTGGATGCTGTGGTCTATCCAAATCCCACACAACATTTTGTTCAATTAAAAATTTCCAACTACGTTATTCCCGATAACGGATTGAAGGCCCAACTTTATGATGCCAATGGCAAGCTGCTTGAAATCTATACTGTCTCCGACTTGCTCACGCAGTTTGACCTTTCCAAGTACCCCACGGCCACGTACCAGTTGCGCGTAATGGAGAACAAACGCTTACTGAAGACCTTCAAGATAGTCAAGCATAACTTTTAAAGAATAACGCCAAAATATTAAATCTAAATATGAAAAAAATCTTTACCCTTATCGCAACGCTTCTGCTTTCAATCTGCCTCTTTGCGCAGGCTCCGCAGAAGATGAACTATCAGGCAGTGGTTCGCAATGCCAGCAATAGTTTGGTGGCCAACCAGAACGTAAGTGTCCGTATCTCCATTCTGCAAGGCAGCGCTACGGGCGCGGCGGTCTATTCCGAAACGCACAACGTGCAGACCAACGCCAACGGTTTGATGACCTTGGAGATTGGCGGTGGTAGTGTAGCCAATGGCTCTTTTATCGCTATTGACTGGGCAAACGGCCCGTACTTTATCAAGTCGGAGATTGACCCCGAAGGTGGCATCAACTACAACGTGACCACTACGCAGCAATTGCTGAGTGTACCTTACGCTTTGTATGCTGCCACTTCCGGAAATGGAGAGGGTCCTCAAGGTCCTGCTGGCCCGCAAGGTCCTCAGGGTGAACAAGGTCCTGCTGGTCCTCAGGGTGTGCCCGGACAGAACGGCGTTTCCCCATCGGTAACCACTACGACTACCTCCACGGGTACCTTCGTGGTAGTGACGGATGCTGACGGCACCCACCAGTTCTTCGTGGCCAACGGCGCGGACGGCGCAACCGGTGCGCAAGGTCCTCAAGGTCCTGCCGGACAGGATGGCGCAATAGGTCCACAAGGCCCGCAGGGAGTTCCCGGGATTGCTGGTATTTCACCATCTGTTTCAACCACAACTACTTCAAACGGAACTTTTGTGGTAATTACAGATGCTAACGGTACGAATCAATTCTTTGTCCCCAATGGAATAGAAGGTGCTACAGGTCCCCAGGGTCCGCAAGGGTCCCAAGGTGAATCTGGCATATCGCCTACAGTGTCTATTCAAGCGCTTGCCAATGGAAATCGCGTTATCATCACTTCCGCCACCTCTATAGACACCTTTGTGGTACTAAATGGCGCACAAGGCCCACAAGGTGAAACTGGACCTGCTGGCGTTGGCATACCCCAAATGCTCTCTATATCTGGAAATCAAATTTCAATTTCTGATGGCAACAGCATTGATTTGCCTATCGGATTTGATGGCAACTACAACAGCTTGACCAACAAACCGAACTTGGCAACGGTGGCTACAACAGGCAGCTATAATGATTTGACCAACACACCGATGATTCCCGATGTTGCCAATGATGCCACATTGACCTTGCAAAAAAACGGTACCACTATAGGCTCATTTACGGCTAACGCATCATCTGACGAAAACATAAACATCTCGGTTCCGACTTCTACCAATGAATTAACAAATAATAGTGGCTATGTAAGCAATACCAACTGTCCTACTATTAGTTTTTGTGATTTATATAATGCGATATCAAGCTTGCAGGATGTAGTTTCATCTTTGCAAAACACAGTCACAAGTCAACAAAATCTCATAGATAGTTTACTAAATAATTCTCTGACACATACAGTTCCTTCAGTAATAACAACAAATGTGAGTAGTGTGACCGAATCTTCTGCTCTTTGCGGAGGCAATGTCGTTAGCGATGGTGGATCCGTTGTGATAAGTCGAGGTATTTGCTGGTCAACAACAATCAATCCCACCATTGAGGATAATTATATTGCTCTTGGCTATGGTATCGGCCAATTTTCTAATACGCTTTCAGGTTTATTAAGCGGAACAACTTACTATATACGAGCTTATGCCGTTAACAGTACAGGTGTAGCTTATGGAGCAAATGTGAATTTTACAACAAACAGTTCATATCTTCCTTGGGATGGTACTGGTCGTAATCCAAACGATGCTTTGCCTTGTAAGGGAGCGCAAACAATATCAGATTACGACGGAAATGTATATAACACCGTCCAGCTTGGTAATCAATGTTGGATGAAAGAAAATATGAGAACAACACATTATAGTGACGGCACATCAATCCCAATGGGTTTATATGGAAGCGGAAGTCTTGATATAGGGTATAGATACAATCCGAACAATGACAGTGATACTGCTGTTTATGGTTATTTGTATAATTGGAAAGCTTTAATGCGCGATTCCCAAACCAGTAATGCTGTCCCAAGTGGAGTACAAGGAATCTGTCCTCAAGGATGGCACGTCCCAAGTGATGAGGAATGGACGTTATTGACCGATTATGTAAGTAGCCAAATGGAGTACCAATGTGAAAATCACTCTGCTGAAGCCAGGGCACTTGCTTCATCATTTGGATGGAATAATAGTACTAATCTATGCACGGTAGGCAATAATCAAAATAATAACAATACAACTGGATTTTCAGCTTTCCCAGCAGGCAGATATGACGGAATTTTAGTGGAATATGGTAGTCATGCCCATTTTTGGACTGCTACGGAGAAAAACAACAATAGCGCGTTTGATCGATACATCTATTTTGATTTTGAAAATGTTAGTCGTCATAACAATGGTAATGGTAGCGGTAAAAACAGCGGTTTTTCTGTTCGTTGCCTCCGAGATAGCGTTATAAACTATAACCATCAAGATTGTCAAACTTTCTATTTTGAGGAACGAGATACTATAGAATCTTCACAACTTCCATATCTTTGGCGCGGAAAATCATTAACCGCAGCAGGTACATATTTTGATTCATTACAAACAGCCCAAGGCTGTGATAGTATTTATACTCTTTCTCTGCTTATTTTGGGCACAATAGGCAATGGACAACCTTGTCCAAACACCCCGACTGTATCAGACCACGAAGGTAATGTATATAATACTGTATTAATTGGCAATCAGTGTTGGACAAAAGAAAATATTCGTACTACTACTTCTCCGAGTACAGGTACTTATTTGGTAAATTCTACTAATCTTACCTTGTCTGGTAAAACAGCAAGGTGGAGACATAATGATTCCGTTAATTGCATTGCGCATAATTACGGATTACTATATAATTGGTATGCTGCAGTTGACACTTTTCGTATTGAATATGGTGAAAATGAATTGGGTGTCACAACAGGTAATGTTGAAACTCATTTATTTGATTTTTCTGAGAATAGACGAGGAATATGTCCAAAAGGATGGCATTTGCCGAACAGACAGGAATGGCTTAACTTAAAAAATTATATTTTAAGTAATGAATCTTTTGTCTGCGCAGAGGACAACACGTATTATGGCATATCACTACTCGCTCAACCATCACAATCTACTTCGTCATGTGAATATGATAAAACAGGATTCTCCGCATTGTATGGTGGGTTTTACTACCTTTCAAATGGTGGGAATTTTTCCAATGACGGCAACAAACTCTCTCTCTTTTGGAGTTCTACGGATGCTTATATCGATGGTGATGCAGCTTATATTTGTAATATTAGTGAAACAAATATTGGTGATTTCAACTTCTATTTTGATCATAATAATAAGACATCCTGTTTTTCCGTTCGCTGCCTCCGCGATTAGACTATTTTGTTGCTCTCAAAAAAGTGGACACGAGGGGGAGAAAAAGTAGTATTTTTGCAGCGCAAAGCAGTTCCTCCAGAAGGGAGGGCGTAGCCCGACCGAAAGGAGGAACTGCTGAAACTGAAAATCATACGGTCCGATTCGCCCCGGAAAGGAAAAACTTTTTATGGCAAAACATCTTAATCCACTTGAGAAAGAATTTCTCATCCGCCAGTACAGAGGCAACCGAAGCATATCGCGCAGGGACTTCTGTGCGGTCAACCACATCACGGAACAGTCCCTGAAGAAATGGGAACGCCAGTACGACGAAGGCGGAATTGAAGGCCTTGCGCGCGCTGACGCGGAGGTGCAGTCAATTGTACCAGAAGGGTTTGATCGAACGGAAGAATCGTATAAGAGAGAAATCCTGCGCCTGCGCATAGAGAATGAGCGGCTAAAAAAAAATTATGCCGTTCAGAGGAACCCGGATGGGGGAACGGAGTTTGTTCGTTTAAGAGAGAGGAATTCGAAATAATCGAACTGCTGTCCCGCGACCATGACGTCAAGGACCTGTGCTCAATGATGGGCGTGAGCCGATCGGGCTTCTACAAATGGAGGAAGCACGAGCCGTCCAAACGCGACATCACCCGCAGTGAGATGATAGAAATGGTGAGGACCGTGCACGAAGAGCACAAGACGCACGGATACCGCTGGACAGCCGCCTTTATAAGGATCAACAAGAAGATGGAAATCAGCGACAACTACGCGTACAAATGCTTCCGGCACCTTGGCGTCAAGTCCGAGACGACGCACAAGGCGCACCACAGACCCCGCAAGATCAAGGACAGGTATCCGAATCTGATATATTCGACATGGGAGACCGTTGACCGTCCCAGGCAGGTCGTCGTGTCGGATATGACGACCTTCAGGTTCTGGATATACTACTTCGAAGTCACATTCTATTTCGACGTGTTCAACAAGGAGATTCTCTCATACAGGGTCGCCGAACGCAGAGGCTCCCGCAGCCAATACCTTGACGGCCTTTCCGATGTGGTGGGCCTGCTCAGGGGATGCGGCGAGCCAACGGTCCTGCACACCGACCAGGGAAGCGTGTATGCGTCCGTCGCCTACAACGAACTTATAAAGGACACGAACATCGTGCGGTCCATGTCCAGGGCGGGAAAGCCCACGGACAACCCCGTCAACGAGTCTCTGAACGGCTGGATAAAGGAAGAGCTCCGCATTGACTTCAACATAGAGCAATGTCGAAGCCGCAGCGAGTTCGAGGCCGCTATAACAAGATACGTGAAGTTCTACAACGAGCGCCGTCCCTGTTTCGCCATTGGGTACGACACTCCACTAAACCACAGGAGAAAATACGAAAAGGGGGTACTCCCCAGAAAAAACACTTTCATCGACAGAGTCCCTTCGCCCATTCCGAAGTTCGTGA
>JAZRYC010000177.1:0-9336 GCA_045600525.1 Bacteroidales bacterium | reverse complement strand
AGAATCGTCAGTCTTCTCAACTTTCTGCGAACGACAGAACAAGGATATTTCCAACCCTACATTGACTTAGAAAAGCCCGGTCTTCGCATCATTTGTCAACCTCTGGGCGCTGTTCTTCATGACTTTCAAACTGACGATAAGCGAGAGACGGTATACGGCATTCAAGCGGCCAAAGACAGAAAAATCATCATTCAATAAAGGTTCAAAAAGCATTTTTTCGTACGTTTGCACCCTCAAAAAGAACAATGATGCTGCAAACCAAAAACACCTTTTCCGAACGACATACCATACAGTCCTTCATGGTGGACGATAAGCTGAAACTCACTCCAACTTTTCTATTCAACCTAATTCAGGAAGTGGCTGTTAACCATGTGGCCAAAGTCGGCATTGGCTGGAACTATCTGCACGAGCGTGGGCATTTCTGGGCTCTCTCGCGCATGGATGTGGAGATTCTCCGCCGTCCGCAATGGTACGAGCAGATTGAGATCACCACATGGGGCAAGAAGCACCACCATCTGGTGCAACCTCGCGACCATCAAATCACCACCCCCACAGGCGAAGTGCTCGTCAATGCAACAGCCAACTGGGTGATTTTGGATATGGAAGGCAAGCCTGTGCAACTGGACCAATACGAGCCACTACTGCTCAACAACCACGAGCGGCACGCCATTGAGAAGCCCGCATCCCGCCTGCGCCAAACAGTTAACGATGTGGAATCTACTTTCCACCCCGTGGTGTATACCAACATCGACATGAACCGCCACGCCAACAACTCCGCGTATGTGACTTGGGTGATGGACAGCTTCGACAACGCCTTCCATCGCGCACACGAATTGGCATTTTTATCTATCAACTATTTGCAGCAGATGCACGCAGACGACAGGTACGCCGTACACAAAAAGGAAATCGCGCCCAATGATTTTATCTGCTCCATCTATTCAGAACGGGGCAATATCGAAGTTTGCCGCGTTAGAACGGTCTGGATCTAACGCCAGGAAGCCACACAGCGAAATCCGTAGCGTGTTTCGGTTTCCTTGGAAGGAAGATCGAAATAAAGGAATTTCAAACCATCAGGATTCCCATATTTTTCCACGAGGAATGCGTTTTCCGGGGTTTGATGTTCTTCGTATTCCATCCTTTTCATTAGCACTAGCATTCTTTCCGCCACACGATCAGTACGCCAACGGCAATAGGCGCGCGCCTGCGCAGAGTCAATGCCATAAATCGGAAGATTCCGATAGGCAGGAGCGTGAAGAGTCTTTACTATAATATTTGAAATGGGGGAAGGCAACTGTTGAGTTATCACATTGGTGTCTGGCAGCGCAGATCGATATTCTTCGGAATCCTTTCCGTAAACATGTTCTAACCACCATTGGTACTCCATCCAATCCAGAATAGAGATCTCCCGATTGTCTATCCAACAATCAGGCGACAATCGGAACATATCATTTAATATTTTGCATTTCCGTTGATAATTGCGTTCGTTTAGTCGCTGCGCGGACAGCGACACCGTCAAAAACAGGCAGAACAGCAAAAGAGGAATTCGTTTCTTCATAAGTTAATGTTTTATATGATAAACGAAGATTTTGGGAAAAATCTTGGGGAAAGAAGTTGATCAAAAGAACTTTTTTATTGATTCTGTTTCAACCAATTTTCGATTTCTTCTTCGGAGCCGATATTCCCTTCAAAGCGTCTGACTTCCGTGGTGCCATTTAGAAGAATGACAGTTGGCACGCTGTGGATATTATATTGCTTGGCCGTTTTAGGGCATTGGTCAATATCTATTTTGTAGAAATTGTATTGGTGTCCAAGGCGTTTGGCCAGATTTTCCATTTTAGGAGCCAGTAAACGGCAGGGGCCGCACCACGTCGCACCGAAATCCAAAACCGACAGACCTTCACCGACTTTTTTACTGAAGTCAGCATCGTTGACTATTTCTTCAAAATGCTTCAACTTGACAGGTTTGCTCATAAGTTGTTGATATTTGAGGCTGTCTCCTTCCCGGAAGACAATCTCACCATTCTCGTTCATATAGGAGATAATGGCCTCTTTTTCGTCGGGCAGTGCAAAAATCCTATCGTCTATTTCTCCTTCAAAAATTGCCTTTAGCTCTTTGGTGATTTTCACATTTTTACCATTCATCGTGACTTCGGTTTCAGATTTCACGACCAAGCCGAAAGGAACGTCGGAGTCGATACCGAAGTTATAAGGAATATGAAAGGAAGTATCTATCCAAAGGGTACTTACTCCGTTCATCATCTTGTCGTCGGAATTCGTTGTTATTTGAATGCAACGATGACCCAATATGCTGACAAGCGTGTCACTCACTTGCAATTCAGACTCGCCGGATTCTCCAGCTTCAGCAAGCAGGCTGTCGTCAATGTTCAGTTCGGTGGTGTCGTTTATGTTCATCGGGACAGTTACCACCATTGGAGTCCCCATCAGTTCTTGTATAGTAGTAAGTTCCTTCTTGTCATCACGATAAATAATTTTCATTTTCATAGCCGGCATTTCGGATACGGAATGTCGTCCTTTGTAATATTCAAACACCTCTGATTTGGATGCGAACCCGATATCCATTTTTTGTGTATAGACAATCTTTCCTTCAAAATAATTTTGAGCAAAGCTTGATAAGGAGGCGATACTGAAAACAGTGAATAATAGAAACAATCTTTTCATTATAGGTAGATTTAGGAATGAGCGTTTTTTGATCAAACAATTGTAATGTTCCATAATTTTAACTTGGCAGCAAATATAAATAAAATAGAGTCACAGCTGCGCCAAAGGCGGAATACCTATTTTATATTGCGTTTTACTACTATAGAAATGGAAAATTCTTTGATTAAATAGGATTTTTATTGATTTTTTGACAACATTCAACGAATGTAAAAAAATTTTTACGTAGGTTTGCAAGCGCTTTTGCAAAAGCAAAATTATACATTTTTATTAATCCTTTTTACCTATAACGAATATGTATTCTATTTCACACCATCCCATTTTAGATATCCCTGAAAGTGATATCGTGACATTTGAATATAACGGACAGCAAATTAAAGCGAAGAAAGGTTACACCATTGCCGCCGCCCTCCATCAGGCAGGCTTTCCCATCCACAGCCATAGCTTAGACGGCCGCGAACGCAGTATGGATTGCGGCATTGGCAAGTGCGGAGCCTGCGAAATGCTCGTTGACGGAGAAGTCAAACGCATTTGCGTCACGAAAGTTGATGGCGTGAAAAAAGTTGAAGAAATTGCCCATAATTTCCTTCCTCAAGCTTCCATTTCCAAACCTTCTGATAGCCCCAAAATATATAAGACGGAAGTGGCAATCATTGGCGCAGGCCCTGCCGGTTTGGCTTGTCGAGAACAACTGAACAAGTTCGGGATCCCCAATATCGTAATTGACAACAACGACCGTATCGGCGGACAATTCACTATGCAGACCCATCAATTCTTTTTCTTTGAAAAAGAGCAAAAATATGGTGGCATGCGTGGCTTTGACATTGCCAAAACCTTAGCAGGCGATGATCACGCAGGAATCATGCTCAACAGCACCGTATGGGATATCTTAGAAGGGAAACGTGTGGCGGTTAAAAACATGGAAGACAACAGCATCTACTATGTGGACGCCAACTATTTGGTCGTTGCCACCGGTGCCTTCCCATTTATGCCGACTTTTGAAAACGACGACCTTCCCGGTGTTTATACCGCCGCCGTTGTGCAAAAGATGATGAATTTACAACACACCCTCCTTGGCAAGCGTATTTTAACCATCGGCGCCGGAAACATTGGCTATCTAACCTCCTACCAGGCCATGCAGGCCGGTGCTCAGGTAGTTGCCATTGTTGAAGCCATGGATCACGAAGGAGGTTTCCCCGTACAGGCCAATCGCGTACGCCGTCTCGGCATCCCTATCATCACGTCTCACACTCTTCTCAAAGCCATTCCCAATAAGGATCATACCGGCGTTATCGGCGCTGTGATTGCGGAATGCAAGAATTTCAAACCGGTACCCGGCACAGAGCAAATCATCAAAGATATTGACTTAATAAACATTTGTACAGGACTGAAACCTGACAACCTAATTTTGGAAAAGGGCAAAGTCACATTCGGATTGAACACCTACGGCGTGGGTGATGCCACTCGCGTAGGCGAAGGGACTTGCGCCGTACTTCGCGGCAAACAAGCTTCCATGGAAATTGCGCAATCCATGGGGGTACGTTATAACTATGACGACTATCTGGCCGTGACAAAAGATTATGCGGATTCACAGCAACACCCTGTTCGCGTACTTGACAAACCTAATCGGCCCTGCGGAGAAAGACTGACAAAACCTTTCGTCATGGCCGACTGTCTTTACGGCTTTGCCTGCAACCCATGTTCCTTCTCTTGCCCGCAAGGCGCCATCACCAAACTGGCCACTAACTGCGTTCCGCAAATCGACTACAACAAGTGTATCGGTTGTATGAAGTGCGTCAATCATTGTCCGGGTTTGGCATTGTTTGGCTATAATATCCCCAAAAACTGGTTGTTCCTGCCGTTTGAATATGATGCCGAAGAAAATGCCGAAGTATATTTGGTCAATGACAATGGCGAAAACATCGGTGAAGGTATTATCGAAAAGATCACAAAGGGTGACAATAAGACCAACGTAGCTCGCGTAAAATCACTGACACTCAACGGCGAAGCCTTGATGGAAGTCACTGGTTTTGTGCTGAAAGACCGCTATCCGAAGCCCATAGATTGGCAAAAGGCTAAAGATTTGAAGAAAGATCCCGCATACGTGTGTCATTGTGATGATGTGCAAATTGACAAGATACTTGCCGCCGTCAAAGGCAAGACAATCATCTCTGTTGATGAATTAAAACACATCACTCGCATCGGAATGGGACCATGCCGCGGAAAACGTTGCATTCCACGCGTCAAGCAACTTTTAGCAGGCCATGGCATTGAAGTTGTGGGGGACGCCACGCCGCGCGGCCCACTTTCCTCACAACTCAACATCGGCGAGCTATGCTCAAATGACAAACCAGCCACCTTCATCACTAACGTAAACGGAAATCCTACAAAGAGAGTGGAATGCGATGTATTCGTAGCTGGTGGTGGCATTACAGGAAGTGGCTTGTTCCGCTACTTTGCCGAAGCAGGCAAGAAAGTGGTGCTATGCAACTCGGAACGTGGCTCATCATGGCGCTGCATCGGCGGCGGTCGTCCCAGTTTCTCCGTTCCCGAAATTGCAGATATTGCCGTACACAACCGTGTCATCTTCGAAGAAATTCAAAAAGTCACCAATATTAACTACAAGCCCATACGCTACGTAAGTTTCGCTCACGATGAGGCCAACTACAAGGCTTTGGAAAAATCCTTAGGCTGGTCTGACGGCTATATGGTTGATAAGAAAGACTTCGTAAAGGAAGTTTCTCCTTATTTCAATCCAAACCTAGACACCTACCAAGCCGCGTGCATCACCCATGCCTGCTGGCAGGCAACACCAGGACCGACCATCAACTACATCCGACATATCGCTATCGAAAATGGCGGCATTCTGCTGGAAGACTGCAAGCTCATCGAAGTCCAAAAGACGGCTAAGGGATTTATGGCCCTGGTTCGCAACCACGACAAAGAATATGTTGAGTATCATTGCGAACATTTCGTAAATGCGCTCGGACCAGAAGCCAATAAATTTGCCGAACAATTAGGTATGTATCTCGGTCTGTATCCTATTAAACACCAAGCATTCATCACGCACCGCCTACCTATGTTGGGTAAGGACGGCGACTCCTTGGATATGCTCATTGACCGCAGAAAGTACAAGGGATTCTCTGCCGTTTATGGACAACAATTTGCCGAAACAGGCCAAATCATCGGTTGCGCTTCCCCACAATTCGAAAATCAACAGGCATGCAAAGAATTAAAGTTCAACACACAAGAATTCTTAGAAGTTTGTGCTGAAATGTTTATCGACTGGATTCCACAGCTGAAGAATGTCAGCTTCCAGGCCACTTGGGCAGGTTACTATACCGAACCTCGATACATTGTGGACCCCGAACACGGACTACTGGTCGGCATGCGCGGGCACGGATTCATGCTCGGTCAGTACTTGGCAAAAATATACGTAGACAAATACCTCGGACGCGAAGCCCCATCCTACATGGATCGTTTGGCCATCAGCGGCGACGGACTGAGCGAGAACGCTTTCCAATAGGCAAAAGACGTCCTACTAAAATTCAACGTCCCTGCAAAAACAACTTGCAGGGACGTTTTTTCTATAGGCATACAGATTTATGACTTCCTAAGCTGAATTCGCATTACCGTACCATGATCGATAACGGAGGATTTCACAAAGAGCTTTCCCTTATGATACTCATTGATGATGCGTTTGGCCAATGTAAGCCCCAGTCCCCAGCCACGATTCTTGGACGTATAGCCGGGATAGAAAATACGTTTCTGTAATTTATTGGGAATTCCTTTTCCCGTATCAGCGATATCAACAAATACCTTATTCTTTTCTTCAATAATGTCAATCGTTATGGAACCCTGACCATTCATGGCATCTACGGCATTCTTACAAAGATTTTCAATAACCCATTCAAACAGATAGCGATTCAACGGAAGTACAATACTGCTTTTTTCAGGCTTATTAAAACGAATAGTCACCATGGAGGAAATTCTTGACTGCAGATATTGAGAAAATTCGCCAATCACCGCAACCAAATCAGTGTCTTCCAACACAGGAGCCGAACCAATTTTGGAAAAACGCTGAGCAATTGTTTCCAAACGAACCACATCCTTTTCTATTTCAGTGGGAATAGATTGATCCACCGGCATCTCCTTGAGCAATTCCGTCCAAGCCATTAACGAAGAAATCGGCGTACCTAATTGATGCGCGGTTTCCTTGCTCATGCCCACCCAAACTCTATTCTGTTCCGAACGCCGACTCGTGCTGAACAACAAATAGGCCACAACAATGAAAATGAGGATAAATCCAAATTGGATAAAGGGGAACAACCTCAATTTTTTCAGCACAGGGGATTCCTCGTAATAGACATAGCATTTCCCCATATCCGTCAAATTCAAAATAATTGGAGCATTCTCCTTCTTCATCTCTTCCAAACGTTGATATAAGACAGTCGTATCCTGAATGGCAAGAGAGTCAATATTACCTGCATTGAGCACATTGTTCTTTGTACTATCGGTAATGATTACAGGAACTGAGGCCGAATTGATAACGGTTTCTTGAAAAAAGGATTGAATGAGATTATCAATAACCACATGTAGATCCACATATTCAGGAGATTCCTGATAGTAGGCAGTCACATAGTCTCTATTATAATACGCCAAACGAATACTATCGAATTTTTTAATATCCGATCCCATTTCGCGCACATTTTTCATGCGGAGAATGCTGTCTGGGACATTAATAGCCGCATCAATATTTCCTCTCGGATTGGCGATAATAAGGGGGACAGTGGTATTGAGGGAAATAATATCCGTATAGAAAGTAATATCCTCATCAAAGGATGCTTCCGTCACCTTCTTCACCGCCATGGCTAATATTTTAGCCTGATTCCCTTCTGCCAGTTTAATGGAATTGAAGAAGCGTTCCGTTTCATTGACGAATTGTGCCTTATAAGAAATGGCACCGGCCCAGATTTCAATACGTTTTCTTTCTTCTTGGGCAATATTGTTAATCCATTTATTTGATTGAAACAGAATAAACACAAAAACAATTGCTGATGTTAGAAACAGCAGCCACTTCCATCGTTGTTGATTAAAGTTGTTTTTCATTGGTTCTTACTCATAACGTATGTTACAGCCGTTCATTATCCACCAGCAACGAATCCGAAAAATAGACAATGGTTATTCAGCGGCAGCAAGCAGTTTGTCAATAATCTGTTCAACGGTAATTCCTTCAGCCTCGGCTTTATAATTTTTAATGATACGATGGCGAAGAATATTGTAGGCGACGGCTTTTACATCTTCAATATCAGGAGAATACTTTCCGCTGAGCACGGCATGCGTACGAGCTCCGATAATCAGGAACTGTGAGGCACGCGGGCCTGCGCCCCAGGAGAGATAGTCATGGGCCCATTGATGACCGAGAGGCGAATTCGGGCGCGTCAAAGTTGCCAGATTCACAGCATAACGATATACGTTTTCAGGAACGGGAACCTTTTGCAGCAATTTCTGGTAGAATACAATATCTTCCACCGAGAGAACGCGCTTAGGTTCCTGCATAGCGCCGTGGATTGTGCTTTTCACGATTTGGACTTCCTCCTCCTTAGTAGGATAGTCTAACATGATATTAAACATAAAACGGTCCTGCTGGGCTTCCGGCAGAGGATAGGTTCCTTCCTGTTCAATAGGGTTTTGTGTAGCCAACACAAAGAACGGATCAGGAAGGGCATACGTCGTGCCATTCATACTCACAGAGCGTTCCTGCATAGCTTCCAACAAAGCGGACTGCGTTTTAGGCGGAGTACGGTTGATTTCATCTGCCAATACAATATTGGCGAAAATCGGTCCTTTCACAAACTTGAAGTTACGGCTATCATCCAAAATCTCAGCACCCATAATATCGGACGGCATCAAGTCTGGGGTGAACTGAATACGGTTATAACTCAAATCCACTGCTTTGGCAATCGTTGTGATCATCAAAGTCTTTGCCAGACCAGGAACACCAATAAGCAAAGCATGGCTGCGGCTAAACATCGCCATCAGAACATTCTTGACCACCTCATCCTGACCGACAATCACCTTGGCGATTTCCTGTCTGAGTTCTTTGTATTTGTCTACGAAAGCCTCAATAGCTTCCACATCGTTTTTAGTATTCAAGTCCATATTCAGTAGTTTATGGGATCTGCCATTTTGTAACGAATTCGCAGTCCCGATATTGTTCATTTAATTTAACACTGGTTACTTTTACCTTATCAACCACCCATTTTTGAAGGGCGTCGTATTTTTTCTCTTCCAACGCGGCATTTTTTATCATGTCGTAATCTTCCACAATATTGGCCCTATGTTCGGCAATCTTCTCCTTCAGGCAGATCAACCGATAGGCCATCACGCCATCATCATTAACAAAGGGGACACACTCGGAATACTCTCCAGGGATGAGTTTGCTAACTGTCATAAAGGTAGCGTCGTCCATAGACTGTTTGTCAAAATTGTAGGAACTTGTATAGGGGTTCACCACCATACCGCCAGTAGCTTTGGTAGGTCCTTCGGAAAAACGTTTGGCCGCCTCTTCAATGTCCAATTTCTCATTTAAAATAATAGCACGAACACTGTCCAGGTAAGTTATAGCCTTCACCTGTTCATCCGTTGAAGGCTTGGGCT
>JAZRYC010000176.1:0-5021 GCA_045600525.1 Bacteroidales bacterium | reverse complement strand
CAATTTGGTTGATGTATTTGTCCACCTCTTCTGCCGTCATTCCCAAACCATGGTCGATAACTTGAAGTGTTTTATCCTCTTTGTTTACTTTGACTTCGATGGTGAGGTCTCCTAATTCGCAATTGGCCTCGCCCAGACTGACAAGGCGTTTGATTTTCTGGGTGGCATCAACCGCGTTGGAAATGAGTTCTCTGAGGAAGATCTCCTGATCAGAGTATAGGAATTTCTTGATTACTGGAAAAATGTTCTCGGTTTGAACGTTGATTTTACCTGTCTGCATGTCGTATTATTTTGTGATTAGAGATTAGTGATCTGTGAACTGATGGAAGTGGAAGTTTTTTATTCCACCTTTGGTGTTCTGTTCTGAAGCGCGGTGATACTGCAAACTTTGTGCCAAACATGGCGGGTGACATTTTGTCACAGGAAACAGTATTATTTCCAATCCTAAAAATGCTGAAAGGATTTTGCGATTTGACGCATTTGTCGATGCATTATAATTACAATCCGACGGATTTCTTATGCGTAATTTTATTACTTTTGCACCCTGGTATTTCAAAATCGTTAGCATGGATGAATCGGTTACAATTTTAGATAAAACCTTTGTGAAATATTTGACGGAGGCCGACATTGATGCCGCGGAACAACGTGTGGCGGATATGATTAATCGCGACTATAAGGATGACGATGTGGTCATTCTCATCACACTGAATGGCGCGATATTCTTTGCTGTGGAGTTACTTAAAAAACTGCATGTCAAATGCCGTGTTTCCTGTATCAAGCTGGCTTCCTACAACGGTACGCAATCCACCAACACCGTTCAGAACCTCATTGGCTTGACTGAAGATCTCCGCGATCAGCGCGTTCTCGTCATAGAGGATATCGTCGATACGGGGCGTACCTATCAGCATATTACGAATATGCTAAAAAACAGTGGCATGCGCGATATGCGTATCGCCACACTGGCACACAAACCGGATGCCTATAAATTGGATCTTCCCATTCACTATGTCGGAATCAATATTCCCAATAAGTTCGTCATAGGCCATGGCTTTGATTATGACGGTTATGGTAGGAATTTTCCGGATATCTATCAGTTGAAGACGGAATAAGGGGTGTTTCAAGTTTCAAGTTTCAAGTTTCAGGTTTCAAGTTTACAAGTTTACAATAACAGTTACATAAAAATATACAGCAATGACAAATATCGTACTATTTGGTGCCCCGGGCAGCGGCAAGGGCACCCAAGCAAAATTGATTGCCGAAAAATTCGGATTCGACCATGTTTCTACGGGCGACCTGTTTCGTTATGAAATTTCTCACAAAACACCCCTCGGCCTGAAGGCTCAGGAAATTATCAATCGTGGCGACCTCTGTCCAGACGACATCACGCTGGGTATGCTCAACAATCATATCCAAAAACATGCCGACAGCAAGGGCTTTATCTTCGACGGCGTGCCACGTACCATCAAACAGGCTGAGATGTTGGACGATAAGAACCTTTTCAAAGACCTGAACATCGATATGGTGCTCTATCTTTATGTGGAGATGGAAGAAGTTGAAAGACGTATTCTCAAACGCGCTCAGATTGAAAACCGCGCCGATGATACTCCTGAAACGGTTAAGTCACGCGTGGCTAACTTCTTCGAACAGACCATGCCGCTGGAGGAATATTACAACAGACAAGGCAAAGTCATCCGCATTGACGGCATGCAGGATATTGAGCACGTTTTTGCCGATATCTGCAAGGCCATCGAAGGAAGATAGATGGTTTCAAGTTTCAGGTTTCAAGTTTCAGGTTTCAAGTTTCAGGTTTCAAATGTCCGAACAACCCAAACGTCGCATTGCCCTTTTGGGCTCAACAGGCTCCATGGGAACGCAGTCGCTGGAGGTGATTGCGCAGCATCCCGACTTGCTGCAATTGGAAGTGATTGCGGCCAATTCCAGTGCTGACTTGCTGATACAGCAGGCGCGTCAATACAAACCGAATATCGTGGTGGTGGTTCAGGAAGCTGCCTACAACGTGGTGAAGGCTGCCCTTGCTGATGAGGACGTCAAGGTCTTCTGCGGCGAGCAGTCGCTGTGTGACGTCTGCGAGATGGAGTGCGTGGATATGGTGCTCTCCTGCATTGTGGGCGTAGCCGGTCTGCGCCCGGCCTATCACGCGCTGGAATGTGGCAAGCCCCTGGCATTAGCCAACAAGGAAACTCTTGTGGTGGCCGGCGAGCTGATGACTAAGACGGCACGCGAGATGAACACCTGCATCCTGCCCGTCGATTCCGAGCATTCCGCCATCTTCCAATGCATTGTTGGTGAACGCCACGAGACGATTGAGAAAATCCTCATCACTGCATCTGGCGGACCGTTCCGCGGCTGGACCAAGGAACAGCTGGAGAAGGTGACGCTTGCCCAGGCACTCAAGCACCCCAACTGGAGCATGGGCCCCAAGGTCACGATTGACAGCTCCACACTCATGAACAAGGGCCTGGAGGTGATAGAGGCCAAGTGGCTGTTTGACATGCCTATCGACAAAATCGAGCCGATTGTGCATCCGCAGTCTATTGTGCATTCGATGGTGCAGTTTACAGATGGCTCCATCAAGGCGCAACTCGGCGTGCCTACGATGAAACTGCCGATCCAGTACGCCCTCACATATCCGTTCCGTACGGAGAGCAACTTTCCGCGTTTGAATTTCGCGGACTATCCGAACCTTACGTTTGAAAAACCTGACCGCGAGGTCTTCCCGTGTTTGGACTTGGCGTTCAGAGCTTCGCGTCAGGGTGGCAATATGCCCTGCGTGATGAACGCTGCCAACGAGGTCGCTGTGAAACTCTTCCTGCAGGAGAAAATCCGCTATGTCGATATCCCGCAGTTCATTGCCAACGCCCTCGACAAGGCCACCTTCTGCGCGCCGCAAAGTGTGGACGAATACTTGGCCATCGATCGCGAAACCCGCGCCACCCTCGCCACCGCACACAACGCTAAGTAAGGCTTGGGAATTGATAATTAAGCTATCACTCCCATAACCTCATACGATCTTTTCAAATTATCTAACCTACCCATCTACCAAATCCAATCGCAATGTCCTCCCTCGTAATCAAATCTACCGGCAGCTGGTACGACGTCCGTCAGGATGACGGCACGGTCGTGCAGTGTCGTCTGCGTGGCCAGTTCCGCATCAAAGGCATCAAGAGCACGAATCCCGTGGTGGTCGGCGACTGGGTGGATTTTGAGATGGAAAACGACGGCACGGGCACGATTACCAAGATTGTCCCCCGCCGTAACTATATTGAGCGCAAGAGCACGAACCTTTCCAAAATCACCCACATCATTGCCGCCAACATCGATTTGGCCTTCTTGGTGGTGACACTGAAGGAGCCCCGCACCTCGCTGGGCTTTATTGACCGATTCTTAGTTTCCGCGGAGAGCTTCCGCATTCCTGTCTGCTTGGTTTTCAACAAAATGGACTTGTATGACGATCAGGAATTGGAGATGGTCGATTTGTTAGGCGCGTTGTATAAAAACATAGGCTATGATGTGGTGCGCACCTCTACGGTGACGGGCTTGGGCATTGAGGAAATGAAAGCCAAGATGGAAGGCAGAGTCTGTCTTTTCAGCGGCCATTCCGGCACGGGCAAGTCTGCGCTGATAAAGAGCATTGACCCGTCGTTGGACATCAGGGTGGGGGAGATTTCCAAGCAGCATCTCAAAGGCAAGCACACAACCACTTTCGCGGAGATGTTCCCGATGGCAGGCGGCTTTATGATGGATACGCCGGGCATCAAGGAGTTCGGCCTCATCCAATATTCCAAAGAGGAAATCAAGGATTATTTTCCCGAAATTCGAGCCTATAATAATAAATGTAAGTTCGACAACTGCATTCACCACCACGAGCCGGGTTGCGCCGTGCAACAGGCCGTGGAGGAGGGACTGATTTGCGAAACACGCTACCAGAACTACCTATCCATTTTGTTAGATGACGATATGAAGGTCGCAGATTGGCAGTTGGAGTAGCAATAATCTGATCTTTACAATTAAATCATAACATTATGAAAAGACGTACGATTTATATTTTTGTGGCCATAGCCGTTGCCTGCCTGATGTTGGGCATATTGGCTGGCATTTCAATCAACTCGTATTCCTATGATGTCCTGAATGGATTTGTGACGAGTGGTGATGCCGTCCATAGTGCGAATCTGCAAATGGAAAAGGTGATAGATGAAAAAATGGCCTCTTTGGAAAGCGATACCATTGGAATATCACCGAAGACGAGGGAGAAAATTGATTCCCTGAAGATGTATGCGGATAAAATGGTTGCCTTCGTCTATAATATGCGTCTGGAACTGGTGCGTAGCGTTGACGGTGAGGAATCACAGGCGGTGCAGGAGGGTTTGGCCAGACCGGATCACTATTTGTATGCAGCTTCGATTGTGCGCAAAGACGAAGTCTCCGCTACTATGAACTATATGTATAACCAAAGGAATGTTTCGATTCTCACCAATGAATTAGAAGAGTATCGTGAAAACATTTTGTCCTTGGTTGAATGCAAGAACTATGAGGATTCTTCGGCTGTGCGTGACCAAATCGGACTTAAAATGGATCACGTAAACGGCCGTATTTGGGGCGATAACCTGTTTTACTATGCGATGCTCATCAGTGCGTCAGTGGTCTTCGACCAGATTGTGGGTGACGTGCGCAACGCCGAATATGAAATGCTGCGGATGCTTGAACAATCAGCTGAGTTCGGCGACCATAATATTCAACAATAAATAGACACTATTAAAAAAATACATATGAAAGATTTTGTTTTAGCATTCGGCGTTGTATCCCTGATTCTTCTGGATTTATCTCTGCTTTTCAAGATTCTCCATTGGCCCGGAGGCAACTTGCTGATATTTTTCACACTCGGCTTGTTTATTCCGGTAACCATTATTTCGGCGGCTGTTTACCTTAAGAAAAATAAGGAATAGCCCCAAAGTTCCAGGTTTCAGGTCTCAAGTTTCAGGGGTGACTCCAAAATGCTAACG
>JAZRYC010000175.1:0-22165 GCA_045600525.1 Bacteroidales bacterium | reverse complement strand
TAAAAGCCAGACGATAGATATACTCATCTTGAAGGTGGGCATTCACGAAGGGAGACAGGGAAGACATAATCTTGTTTGGTTCCGATGCTTTATAAATCTGATAAATAAGATCATCAAAGGTAAAGTGGAACTCCTTCTCCAATTCAGCGGACAGATGCGCTGGCAATTTTCCATTCAGATAATCGGTCATCAGACGTTTTCCCAAATTCGTGCCACTGCCTTCATCTCCCAGCAGATATCCAAGAGAAGGTGCACAATTGACAATATGCTGGCCATCAAAAAGGCAGGAGGCCGAGCCCGTTCCCAGAATGACCACCACTGAGCGTTTGTTTTTGCTAAGGGCATGGCATACAGCCATCAGATCGGAATAAATATGAATGGCGGCATCAGGCATATAGGATTGAATAATTCCTCCTATTAGCGCATCATTCTTAGGATTGGCACAACCTGACCCATAGAAAAACACCTCCGACATTTCCTTTGTCGTTGCACACGCTTTGGCAAATCCTTCAAACACAGAAACAATTTCGTTTTCCGTATTATAATTGGGATTAATACCTGCTCCAATATGCTGGCAGGTAACTTGGTGATCCATTAAAACCGTGAAGGCTGTTTTTGTTGCCCCGGCGTCCACTAATAGTATCGGTTTCAGCTTCATAGTACCTATTTTAATTCAGAACGTAGAATTCCTGTCGGATTATGTCTCTTATATTCAGAGCCCATGTAACGTTGAATGAGGACATGGTCTTTCAGGCTTTCCTCTCCTTGGAAAAAACGGGCGAATATCTTATCCGCCTCAAAATAATTGGGAACACCCAACTGTTCGCAATCGCACTGGCTGATACCTAAACCATCCACCGGAGTGGCATCAATACATGACTGCAGGGCAGCCTGCTGAGACTCATCTTCTTCCTGAAGCAAATAGTTGGATAATTCGTACACTTCCGTTTTCCAAAGATGTTGAATCGGCGCATAGTCGCCCACATCTCCATGCAGCGTCCAAAAGCCAGTTAGATATTCGGTATAATTATCGGTCGTAATAACCATTCCATGATATAGTTGTGCCAAATCATAGAGCATCATCATACGCATACGTGCCTTCATGTTGCCCTGGCGCATTTTGGACAACTTGGAATCATCATAATGGATTAAATTCTTTTTATTTTCCAAAAATGTTTCCGTAAGATCCAGATGTTCAAAATCATGGCAGAACGCCTTACCCACAGCTATCGAGCGGGCGATTTCGTCCTCCTTATTGGTTTCAATCGTGATGGAACGTCCGATAAGTGGAATATGATGATCCTCGCATACCGGTTTAAGCAGTGCGGCACAGAGGGCACTGTCGATGCCACCGGAGATACCGAGCACCAGCGACTGTAATTTACTGTTATCAAGATATTGAGAAACAATCGTTCTAATATTGCGGGCCATGGTTGCCATAGCCTCATTTCCCGTTAGGAAGGGAAAGTATTGATTATCCGGTCTAGTCATTATTATTAGTTATTGATTAACATTATTCCGTAGGTTTGCTTGTATTGAACAGAGCCTTTACCATTTTTGCCTCATTGCCCTCGGCATACACTTCATCATCCAAGGCGGGGCGAAGTTTCACGATAATGGCATCTTCATCGCCTTCCACTTCCTTATACCCGACAATGGCATCCGTAGCAGCAATGACACTGGGAGCAATACGAGTGAAGACAGTAAAATCGGCCCATATCATAATATCATCCAAACTCTCATCCACGGGGATTCGGTTGCCATTGCGCAGAATAGCCACCGACTTATCGCCTGCTTTTTGAAAATAGGCAATCATATCTTGGTTAATTTTCTGACCCTGTCCCTTTTGATAGAGATAGACAAAAGTCTTCAGCACCCGCTGATCCTTGTATTCCATCGTTGAGCGAATAAGTCCCTTGGTATCATAGGAATCCCATGGTCCAATACGCAAACCGTTATGATAATCACCTGTAGAAGAAATCTTTCCTCCAGGAAAATAAGAAGTAGAGCGTCCGTTGAGTTTTCCATTCACATAATGATCTTCCAAACTAGGAGCGCCATCCACATAGTATGTCTTATGAAGGCCGTCCAAATGCCCTTGCACATAATTTTTTTCTTCCAACAGAACACCTGTTTCAGAAGAGAAGACCTTCCATTGTCCCGTTCTCGTTCCCTTGGCATATTGTTCGACTTTGATCAAATGATCGTTATTCGCATAATAGTTCCAAACACCATCCTTCTGCTGGTCAATGAAAACACCTTCGGAAGCCTTATGGCCATTTTCGTGAAAGATCGTGGTTTTCACCTTATGGACACCTTCCAAAAACTCGGTTTTGCTTTTCAGTTTTCCGTCTTCATGATAATATGTAAACTCGCCATAGGGAACATCATCTTTGAATTGCCCCTCATAAACGATTTTGCCATGTTCCGTTTTCTGCCAACGGCCTTGTTTTCTGCCTTTTGCATCCGTATTGTTCATATTATCGGTTTGAGCAAAGGCAGTCATGGAAAGCAGGCACGCCAATATTAGTAAGATCTTCTTCATTGAAAATAAAATTTAACAGGCTATTAACGAAAAAGCCTTTTGAAAATTGCGCACAAAGATAGTGTTTTTTAGATTCCTTGTTTACGTCTTCACCTGTTCAACCTTGCTTTTGCAAAACAATGGCCATACGAGGAGGCAGATACACACGGACAACATCCTGATGATTGCTGCGTTCAGTGAAATACGTCACTTGTTCATCAATATTGCCAAAGCCATGATATTTTGGATTATCCGTATTCAGCACTACGGAGTATTCTCCTGAGGCACAAGGAATCTTGTAGTCTTCAAAAGAACCTGTAGGATTAAAATTATAAATCATAAGGAATGGGCCTCGCTGATAGGCTAAGACCAAATCTTGATTTGAATCCCAGCATTTTTCTGGCAAGAAGTCCAACATCCGACTTTGTCCGACCAGGTGAACCATGTCAGCGTCAAAACGGTTGAGGCCAGCATATTTCAGCAAATCGTCATCAGCCAGGTTCCACTGCCGGCGAGCATATTTATAGGACCAGCCATTGTCTGCCCGAGGGAAATCAATCCATTCTGGATGTCCAAATTCATTACCCATAAAATTCAAATAGCCGCCTGAGGCCAACGTCAGCGTAACCAGGCGAATCATTTTATGGAGGGCGATGCCGCGATCCACCGTAAAATCCGGCGTCAACATAGACATTGCCTCATACATCTTTCGATCCAGCATTCTAAATATCAGTGTCTTATCACCAACCATTGCCTGATCATGGCATTCCACATAACTAATCGTCTGTTCTTCGCGTCTTTTATCTGTCATTCTAAAAAAGATGTCGCCCATACCCCATTGTTCGTCGGGCAGGGTTTTCACCGTTTTCATCCAATAATCTGCAATACCCATGGACATCCTAAAATCAAAGCCAAGTCCGCCTTGTTCGGTGGGGAAGGCCATTCCGGGCATTCCGCTAACGTCTTCTGCCAAAGTAAGAGCATCGGGACAGACAGAGCGAATCAGTTTATTGGCCATCGTCAGGTAAGCCACGGCATCTTCGTCCACATTGTCGTCAAAATATTGATCATATTGCAAGAAGTCAACTCCAAGGCCATGATTCCAATAGCACATACTGGTTACGCCGTCAAAGCGGAAGCCGTCGAAGTGAAACTCCTGCAACCAATATTTCAAATTCGAGAAAAGGAACAGAAGGGTTTCCTGCTTGCCATAAT
Source organism: Bacteroidales bacterium (assembly GCA_045600525.1). Lineage (GTDB taxonomy): Bacteria > Bacteroidota > Bacteroidia > Bacteroidales > WCHB1-69 > F23-D06. The sequence goes on along the minus strand of JAZRYC010000175.1, from coordinate 18,426 downwards.
CAAAGCAGCGGGAGTCCCAAACGCGATGATGACCTTTCTCGCCTCTGTGAAAATAAAGGCAGTCTGACCCATCAAACAACGAGAGACCCTCCTTGGCATTGGAGACCGCGTGTGAATGCACGACATCAAGAATCACAGAGATACCTTCACGATGTGCAGCATCCACCAATTCTTTCAATTCTTCGGGTGTCCCGAAGCGAGAAGATGGGGCAAAGAAATTCGACACTTGGTAGCCGAAAGAGCCATAATAAGGGTGTTCTTGCACGGCCATCAGCTGAATAACGTTATAGCCCAGTGTCTTGATTCTGGGAATCACAGTTTCCTTAAACTCCCAATAGGATGAGATTTTCTCTTCGGAAGAAGACATTCCCACATGTGCCTCATATATCAGTGGATGAGAAGGTTTTAAAGGAGATTCATACTGCCAGACATAAGATGACTCCGGCTGCCAGACTTGGGCACAGAAAACCTTGGTCACCTCATCTTGGACCACTCGCGTAGCATAGGATGGGAGTCGTTCATCCGCCCCAGAATGCCAAACCATCCATAATTTGTATAACATAGTGTGCCGCAGGCAGAAATCGGGCAATTCGATTTCCCAGTCCCCATTTCCTATGGGATGCAATGCAAACTCCGGTTTCACCTGCCAGTGGGAGAAATCGCCATATAGATATAGTTCTTTGGCATTGGGAGCCTTTTCGCGGAAAACCCACCCCGATGCTGTACGATGAAGTCCATAATAGAGATGTCCATTGGCAACATTATCTAAAGAGCACTTGCCGTCGGTGAGATCCAATTCACGCAGTAGCGCACGCTGCTGACGTTTCCGCAGCATCTGGGCATAGGGTTTCAAATAAGGATCAATCTTTACAAGTTCTAGTTGAGAAATCATATCCGAGATCATTCACATTTGAAAACAATATTCCTTTCGGCATCCCATTCGCACATCATCTCCCTAAAAGCGCGATACTGATCGGTGGAAATACGATTTTGTGAAAGTGACAATTTACGAATCACCGTAAGCGCATCTCCATCTTGAGAAAGGGAAATCGTCATTGAGCCAAAGTCATAGTTCTTCTCCACTTTATAGGGTTTCGTAATGAGACGAGTCCGTTCAGGCAGACTGATCCGATAAGTATAGCACTCCTCCGTAGGATGCACTTCCACCGGCGTATGCCGATGACGACTCAGCAAAGAGGCTCTGATATCACATCCATAACTGCCCGAAGAAAGCGTCAATGTCTGATAACCATCGCTCAATTTCCGAATATCCGCACGGGCTTTAGCTTGCAACGGCCTCAACGTATTAGCTTTAGGAACATTTTTCATCTCATAGCTTTTCGTCTGCACATCTGCTTGAACCGTGTTTCCTTCTTTGCGTACAGACACATCTGCCAGCATCTGAATACGCATCGGTTTCACTTCCAACAAAGTAAAATCAGACAATATGGAAATATAATAATCCGGTGCCAGCAATCCCTCTAACGACGCATCATTCAAATAAGCCGTAGAAACATAGTACTTCGTATTATCTGGCAAATAATAAATCACCACACTTTCAGGGTCCGTCGTCAGATGATTATACAGTAGTCCAAACACACAATATACACCAGCTGCCTTAAGCATAGCATTCAACAGAAGGTCCTTTTCCACCTTGGTGCCGCAATTCGTCTTCCAAACCGTATAGGGAGAGGCCATTATATAGTTCATGAGTCGCAACGGAACATCATTGGTATGAACGTTTTCCGCCACATAGTTTCTAACGGCAATCACCGTATCCTGCAAAGTCTGCGCGTCTTTGAGAATGATCTTCAAGGTTTCCTGGAACAAATCGCTGGGAGTATTATATATTGCATTCTGCAGCATAAAATTATCCACAAAATATTCTGGTCCACCTGGGGTAAATATTGACAAATAGGGTTCATAATCCATTGGAAGATAGGCATCTTTGGCATGCTTTGGCACATTGAGCGCTGTCCACCGAATGCCGCGCGTACTATCTGTTTCCAAATTTCGCACAGTCATGGGGAAATGGTTAAAATGAGCATCAAAATTCACACTTAAATAGTTCGGCGCAACCAACGAGACCTCATAGCGTTCCACGGGTTCCGAGGCACAGAAATCCACTCTCTCAACAATCGTTTTCACGAAAGGCTGCTGCGTGTGTATCGTATAATCAAGAACAATCGTAGCATCGTCTTCCAGAGCCGTATGGGTAACCACCATTTCGCGAATGGAGTTAAAGCGTTCGCAATCAGTGCATGAATACGGCAGACTGGGATTAAATGCATTAGCTGGAGTTTGCACCACACTGCCATCCTTTCGGATAGTATATGCCTCATTTATTTTAAGGGTCTGATATTCCGTATTATAGAAAATAAATGTTTCGCCATAGATATCAAAAGCCGATTTTGTCAGCAATTGCAGTTCCTTACGGAAATGATAATCCACACTACCATCAGCATTAAGACAGTAGGACTTAGAAATCAAATGATAGACAGCATTATCCTGCTGCGCAAACATCAGACAGGGCATAAGTATAAAAAAGAATAGTATGATTCGTTTCATAATGAGTTATTTTTTGAGAATGAGCGGTGTATTCATATAGAATTTCTGGTTCACCACAGCACTGCGGTAGGCAGGCCATTCGGAAGCCTCATAGACTCTCTTTCCCAATCGGATGGTTTCTTGGAAAGTCACTTTTGCATTTTCAATTTCATATCCGCCGTCAAAGGAGATACTTCCCGACCCGGACTTTCTCTCCTTCGGCATCACGGCAGAGGAATATCCCTGCGGAACAGTCATGGTTTCAGAAATCTGCACCAGACGGGAGCAGCGATCACTAAAGGGATACTCTCTTTTTTCAGGAGTGGTGTCATAGTTCAATTCAGGCATAGCAAACTTATAGAAGCCTTTGGCCAAGAACGGGGTAACGATCATCTCCCGATCGCCCACTACGGCATAACCTGGGATTTTGAAGGAATAGATGATTTTGACAGGATGTTCCAAATAGGAAAACTCGTCCGAATATTTGACCGATTTCAGCACTGCGTTAGGATAAAGTGACAGCAGTTGATATTCCGCATTTTCCAGCCAACGGGAGGGTGCATCGCGGAAAATCGCACGCACAGTCTTGTCGGACTGACCTTCGGCAGTAATGATCACCTTACCGGTCAGATCGCCCTTCGCATTCACCTTGGTTTTGGCCGTCATTTTCAAATAGTGGTTTTCTGGTGCGGAAATTGGAGTTTGATGCAAAGTAGCGCCTTCAGGCACGCCCATCAGGTAGTGCTGTTGTTGCTCGGCGCTGGACCAAAGTTCGCGCAGTCCGGGCACCCACGTAGGATCCAGCAACTGATATTGACCATTGTGACGCTTCACCACCGTGACGCAGTGATTGAACTGGTCAGCCGGAATATCGTCAATCCGCTCTCCAGCCATAGTCATTGCGGCATAAGCTTCAAAACCAGCCGTCCGCAACATTGCGATCAGCATTCCTGCCTTATCCTTGCACACGCCGCAACGATCTGTGTAGTTCATCTCGCATTTGTGAAGAGTAAAGCCCTCGCCTTCTCCCATGGAGATTCCAGAATAGCGCATATTGTCAGCAACCCAATGAGTCAGTATGGAGATGGTGTCGTCTTCAGTTTTGGCTTTTGCCACCAATTCAGAGACCTTGTTTTTCACCTCCTCCGTGGGTATGAAACTACCATAATCCTCGTTCACGCCATAGAACCAAGTAGATTTGGCTTCCCAATTTGGGGCCGTGGAAAGCAGCAGCTTTGTTTGAACATCATTATTCGCCAGCGTGTGTGAAGGCGACTGTATAGGAAAATAATCTTTTTGGGAGAATGCGTACCGGGTCCTATTCGCGTCCGTTTTTGTTTCCACCTTAAGTTGTCCATGATAGACAGCATATCGGAGATTCTTGGCCGTCAGCACATCCACCACATAGACTTTTCGTATTACGGGTTGTTCGTTCCAAAAGGGAACGATGTCGTAAAAATGCCCCTTCATCGGAGGAATATATTTCGCATCAGGATCATCTCCTTGGAGCAATGCATAGGTAAATCCTTTCTTATATGTAAAGGTCTCGACGGCGTCACCCGGTTCAAGGCGTCCAATCGTCACCATCTTCTGCCGGGCGCCCCAGTAGATCATGTGTGCCGGAGCAGGATAGTCGAGTTCGGTAAAATCGAGAGAATCCACCTGTCCATCCTTACGATAGACAATCACCTTCTGAATTTCCGCAAAGGCGGAAAGAGGATCATAGTCCATCTTTACCGTATTATAATCCCGTCCGCCTGCCGGTGAAAGCACCTTGTATAACTTATGTCCATATAGATGGCTCAGGCCACTCTCCTCCATCCGCACGGACGTGCTATCAAAGACAAACACGACATCATAGGCGGAATAACGAGCATCCTCCACTGCGTGAAGGCATTCCAAAGTTGTTTGCGCATGCGGCATCCATACTGAAAACAGTATAAATGCCAGCAAAAAAGATATTCGTTTCATAAGCATAAAATAACCATGCAAAGATAACATTTCCATCAAATGACGTCCTTTTCATCAATCCAATTATTCAGCATGGCATAAACCGTCAATGCTGATACAGACTTTATGCCTGTCTTGCGAACGATATTCTTCCGATGCGAGACCACCGTATGGACAGAGATATTCAAGAGATCAGCTATAGCATTGTTTTTCAATCCTTTTGCCAATCCAATCAACACTTCTTTTTCACGATCAGACAAAGCTGCGACATCTCCTTCATAGTCGGTTCCGCTTTGGGCAACTTGATGTAATGTAGATTTGATACGCTGAAGGTCGTCATTGATTTCCAATACACCATGGAATTGTCTCAACAGCTGGCTTTCACAAAAAGAAGTAACCAATGCAATGATTTTCATATCCGAAAGTCCTTCGAATAGAGATCGCACCACGCGGCGTTTAGACGTATCAATCATCAAAGGATTGATAATCAATATATCCGGATGAAGTACAGGGATTCTGGCCTGTAGTGTCTGCATGTCAGAAGATTTCATAACCACTTCGCAGTCAGGAATCTCCCGCAACATAACCGACAGCCCGTTCAAAACGATGTCGGAAGGATCCGCTATCACCAGCCTATTTATCTTCATCTTCTTGCAATGCTATGATGTAAGGGATCAAAACTTTTTCTTCTATAAGTGCGTGTTTTTCAATATCAACTGAAAGAGAACAAATATCAGCAAGCATATCCACCCGTTCTCTTTGAGCCACCTCAGCTGGAATAAACTTCACCATGAGATTTGTAAAATCGCGCAGTTTGTCCTCAATATTCGTATGTTGTTTGTCAAACATTGACTTCTTCAAAGTGGCCTTTGAGGATCCTTCATGTCGCACTAGTGTACGAATATAGGGAAAGACCACCTCTTCCTCATATTTAAAGTGCAGTTCAACTTCTTTCTTATATTCGTAGAAAAAGTTGGTAATCAACGTTTTGTATTTTGCATTCCAATCCATAACAACCTCTGCGAGATGTTGTTCGATATGTGGAAAAATATAATGCAGATAATCTTCATGAGAGCGCGTCAGATATTGTACCACCTCTTCAATTGGGCACTGAAGCAGTTCATCCAAATCGGGAATATAATCATCTTGAGTATATACATTACTGATCAGCAAAAACATAGGAAGAGAGACCCGATCATCGCTACAGACCTGTTTTACCGATTTTTCGCCAAATCCCAAAGAGATGCCTATTCGTGGAAGAAGGGCTATCAGATTGTTATGATTTATCAAAACATCCGCCATCTTCATATTGGCGGTTACAAGCGTATATTTGGACTTACAATTCTTCATACTTAAAAATCAGGCGGCAAACTTACATAAAAAATCACCTCATTCACCTTCTTTAAAAAAAAACGCGGCATATTTCTTTTTCAAAGTCTAGAAATTTTGCCAATGTATCTTAAACACAAATCACATAAAATACATTATTTAAATAATACTTCATTATATTTGTGTATTTTTGCACCCGTTTTGAAAATTTAGCAACTAAAAATATGAAACTATTCAAAAACCTTTTCACAACCATTTTGGTTTTATTCACCGTCATCGTTCTATCCGCACAGGAAAGTCCTGTAAAATGGACCTACAAGACAGTGAAAGTCAATGATTCCGTGGCCGAATTACAATTACGCGCCACCATTCAGCCAGGATATCACCTTTATGCCCAGTCCACAAAGGGCATTGAGCAACCGGTATCTTTCACCTTCAACCCTGACGCAACAAAATACAAGAAACTGGGCAAGGTCAGCGAACCCACCCCACAAGAACTAACCGATGAATACGGAACGGCTCGCTTTTTCAACAATAACGTAACCTTCAAACAACGTATAAAAGTTTTGGACAACCAGCCCTTCACCATTAAGGGTAAAGTTGAGGGACAGGCTTGTATTGAAGGAAAATGTACACACATTGAGGACAAATTCAACTTTGAAATCAAAGGATTCGACAAAGTCAAGGTCAGCGAAAACAGCCTTTCTGAGGAGGAAGTCGAAGAGGAGGACACCATGGCAAAAGCCCAACCTACCACAGACATCAAAGCCGTCATACCGACAGAAGAGCAGTCAGCCGACAAGTCGGACGAAGAGGAAGATTCCCTGATAAAATATTTCTTCATAGCTATTTTGGGTGGTTTGGCCGGTTTGTTGATGCCGTGCGTATTCCCCATGATACCGATGACCGTTTCGTTCTTTTCCAAAGACGGTCATGCAGGAAAGCAAAACGCCTTGCTGTACGGATTCTTCATTATCCTAATTTTCGTTGTTTTCGGGTTGGTATTGTCTTTGATTTTCGGAGCATCATTAGGAAACGTTCTCAGCACGCATTGGATTCCGAATCTTCTCTTTGCGGTCATTTTCTTAATTTTTGCCTTTTCCATGTTGGGATATTTTGAAATCACCCTTCCATCATCATGGGTAAACGGATCAGCAAAACGCCAACGTTCGGGCGGGCTCATAGGTATCTTCTTCATGGCATTGACACTCGTTCTGGTTTCCTTTTCCTGCACGTTACCCATCGCAGGAGCGGTTGCTTTGGGAGCGGCCGGCGGATCATTTTTAAAACCCGTCATAGGCATGCTCGGATTTTCATTGGGTATTGCCGTTCCTTTCACATTCTTCGCCCTTTGTCCGGGAGTTATCTCCAAACTTCCGAAGTCCGGCAGTTGGATGAACACCCTCAAAGTAGTGCTTGCCTTCATTGAATTGGCATTCGCACTCAAATTCATCAACGTACCTGATCAAACCTATCACTGGGGCATTCTTGACCGCGAAGTCTATTTGGCATTATGGATCGTTTTATTCTCACTCTTAGGTCTCTATCTTATGGGCAAGATTCGCTTTCCGCTTGACGATGAATATCCTGTGCAAAAGAGTGCCTTCCGATTCACCCTTTCCGTTTTGGTTTTTGCCTTCGTCGTATACATGATTCCAGGCATGTTCGGTGCTCCGCTGAAAGCCATCTCCGGTTGGTTGCCTCCGATGACCACGCAGGATTTCGACATATCCAACATCGTACGCACCGAAAGCGGCAATGGCAATGCCACCGCCAGCACATTCCAATGGACAGAGGAGCCATTGTACGCCGACAAATTGGAAATTCCTTTCGGCATCAAAGGATATTTTGATTACGACCAGGCATTGCGTGTAGCCAAGAAAGAAGGCAAGCCCGTTTTCTTGGATTTCACCGGACACGGATGTACCAACTGCCGTAATGTGGAAAATGCCGTTTGGATTGACCCTGAAGTGCGCCGCATTTTCGCTGAAGAAGTCATCGTATGCACCATGTACGCAGACGACAAAGTCATACCGCTTCCTGCCGAAGAGCAAGGGAAGCTTTCCGACGCCGATGGAGAGCCTATCACCATGTTAGGAGCCAAGAATCGGTACATTGAACAGAACAAATATCATGAGAATTCCCAACCTTGCTACTTCATCGTAGATCCTGATGGGAATGTGCTTTCTGGACCGACCTACTATGAGCGTGATAAAGACAACTACATCAAATTCTTGAGAGCCGGCATCGACAAGTTCAAGAATCAATAGGTTCATCCTTTTCAATCCCCAACGTCTTTTCTATTGAACAGACACAACCATACGATTGCAAACCGATATGTCTAGAAAAAAAATACTTTTTCTCAACCTTATCAGCGGATTACTATTCAGTTTTGCTTGGTATCCACACGGACTGCCCTTTCTGATTTTCTTCGCATGGATTCCCCTGTTCTTCATCAGCGACGGGCTCCTATCAAGCACCAGCAAGACGCCTCTGCTAAAGGGTTTGATTTGCTCCTGGATCGGTTTTTTAATTTGGAATGCCGTTACCACCTATTGGATTGCCCTCTGTACAGTACCTGGAGCGTTGGGCGCCATTGTAGCCAATTCCTTCTTACAGGCCTTCGTATTCGGTTTCTGGCACTGCTGCCGTAAGCAAATCAAGCAAGAATGGATTCATCCCATTTTGTTTGCCGGACTATGGATATCTTTTGAGTACCTCCACCTCAACTGGGATCTCACCTGGCCATGGCTAAATTTAGGAAATGTTTTTGCCGTATGTCCCCATTGGGTACAATGGTATTCAATTACCGGCACTTTTGGCGGAGCCCTTTGGATTATCGCTCTCAACTTCCTCTTTTTCTACCTGCTGAGATATCAAATGAAATATCGTCAAAGAGCTTGGGGATATGCCGCAGCCTTTTTCTTAGTACTCATCATCCCCGCTCTTATCTCTGCCTGCATGCAGAAGAGCATTGAAAAGAGCATTGATCATTCGACGCCCATAGAGGCCGTTGTCGTTCAACAGAACACAGATCCCTGGGAGGAAGAATATGCCCTGTCCAACAAGGAACAGGCCCAACGTCTGATAGATGTTGCCTCTCCAATGATTGACAGCAGCACTGTATTGGTCGTATGTCCGGAATCTTCTATTCCCCACGGTATTTCCACCGATGTGTTGAAAAAGCATCAATACAACTCAGGTACCCGGCTCTACGGCGGATTTGATCTTTTAGATACCTTTATCCATATTCATCCTAAACTGAACTTTATTCTGGGTCTATCAACCTTTACGGTTTCAGATCATCGTATCACGCCTACCATGTTGCAATTCGGGCCAGACTATTTCCTCGAACAATACAACACAGCCTGTTGCTACAACCGTCACGGATATAATGGGCATTACAATAAAAGCAGGTTGGTACCAGGCGTAGAGAAAATGCCATTCCCAAAAGTATTCGGTTTTTTAGGCGATGCCTTTGTAAAACTAGGAGGTGCCAACACGTCCCTTGGCGTGGACAGTTGCCAAAGTCCTTTCCAAATGAATATTGACGGAAAGCCCCTATTAGTCGGAACGGCCATCTGCTATGAGTCCATCTACGGAGCGGTATTTGGCGAATTCGTCCGTCATGGGGCAAACCTCATGACCGTCATCACCAATGATTCCTGGTGGGAAGACACACCAGGGCATGTTCAGCATTTTCAAATGGCGCGATTACGTGCCATAGAGACCCGACGCTACATCCTTCGCGCTGCAAATGGCGGCTTTTCCGGAGTTATTGATCCTTTAGGCAACATTGAGCAACAGACCAAATACAATCAACGTACAGCTATCAAAGCTACTGTCTTCGCACAAACCGGAGAAACCTTCTACACCAAACATGGTGATTATCTTGCCTTTTTATCCATTATCGTTGCCGCATTGGGATTTATCATCGCATTATTCAACTGGATTAAGCATATCTTTCATAAAGCATAACTTAATGTTTAGGAACATTTTGAACCGGTTTTTCTGGATATGGTGTATACTATCCTTTTCGCTCGTCATTTCTGCTCATCCCATAGACAGTGTAACCGCCAAGCACGCTGCCATAAACTTTATGTCCAGCAAACGTGGTACTTCTTTAACGCAGAAAACCTTTGATCCTAGAGTTGCATACCGGCACAAAATAGCCGCCCTAGGCAATAGAGATTCCATCACCCAATTCGTTGTCTATAATTTTGAACACGGCTTCGTCATCGTCAGCATGGACGACCGCGTGGAACCTATTTTAGGCTATTCTACTAGTGGGTGTTTCAAAAAGCCTTCAGACTCCTCCGAGCTTCCCTTTTTCCTTGAAGAATACTCCAAAGAAATTGAGGCCATCATGCGCGACATTCCAGATAACGAACAATCTTTATCCGTACGCTGGCAAAAAATCCTAGCCCCCCCAACCATATCAAATAAATTCGGGGCACCTGTAATCGGACCATTATTATCCAGCACATGGGATCAAAACGCCTATTACAATGAAATGTGTCCTGCCGACGAAGCTGGTCCGAACGGACATGTCTATGCTGGCTGCGTGGCCACCGCCATGGGACAGGTTATTCGTTACTGGCAATATCCCAGACGTGGCATTGGTTCGCATTACTACAACTGCAACTTCGCATCCCAGGGATATGGGGATTATGGGACCTTACGTGTATATTTCAGCAGTGGCAACTACGATTTTGCCAACATGCCCGACAAACTAACTTCGGCATCCACTTCCACACAAATCAACGCAGTAGCTAAATTACTATATCACTGTGGAGTAAGTGTAGACATGCAATATGGTCCTAACGGCAGTGGGGCCAACACCCGCACGGCCGCCAATGCTTTGCACAGTTACTTTGGCTACCCCGCTTGCACATACGACAATCGAATTCTCTATCATGACACTACTTGGACACGAATGATGAGAGACGAATTGAACCTTTTACATCCTATCATTTACAGCGGCTCTGGCATCAATGGTTCACACGCCTTCGTCTGCGACGGATACGATGACGCAGGGTACTTTCATTTCAACTGGGGTTGGAGTGGCGTAAACGATGGCTATTTTATGATCACCAGACTTAACCCCGGCCCATACCAGTTTAACGCCTCACAAACTGCCATTTTCAATATTGACGGCGGTCGCAGCATCATGACTTGTAATCCAAACACTTTAAGTTTTCTTTGTGAGCATAGCACAACTAGTACAACCAAAACAAGCCTTATCCATACGAATGCTCTAAGTGACAGCATTCATGTGGTGACATCGGGAAACTTTGGAATCAGCACCGACAACAATATCTTCTCTAACGAACTCATGCTCGGTCCGCTAGGAGGTACTATATACGTAAGATACTATTCCGGTCCAACTGGCGGAATCGTTGAAAGAGGCGCTATTCACCTCTCTTCCGGTTCCATTTTTGACACCATCCGTTTACAGGGATGCACTTATTCCCATACCTGCAATCCTCCTCAAGATTTAACTATTTCGCAAAAGCCGGAAGGTATACAGCTTCACTGGGCACCACCCTCAGACATACCTCAGCGTGAACAAATCTCATTGGACAGCATAAAATTCCTTTATGCCAGCTATGTCACCGATTTCACAACATCCATATTCCATCGCTTATGCGACACCGACCTAGTTCAATCACATCAAAAGAAATTAACACAGGTTTCCTTTTTAGGGAATGAATGTATTAACGATTGCAGCATTATTGTATATACAGGCGGAAATTACGACAACGATGTCATCAATCCGGGGGTTATGGTCGTCAATCAACCCGTCACATCCATTAACACCTCGGGATGGAACACCATCACCTTAAACAACCCCGTCACCATCAATGCCGAAAATGAACTTTGGTACGGCATAAAATTCTCTGCCAATCAAAATTGCACCGCCATTGCCCTGGGAGCTTCCAGCAAATACAAAAGTGGGAAAGGCGACATAGAAGGCTTTTATCTTTCAGACGACTATGTTTTTTGGAAGACGTTCGGCATGAATCGTAACTTCATACTTAAAGCCACTGTCGAAGATTCTATTCATCAATTAACAGACTATTCTGTTGAACGAGATAATTCAATCTTGACACACACAACAGACACAAACTTTTTTGACAATTACCTCATACCTGGCAACTATGAATATTCGGTGACTGCCAACTGGCAAAACCATTGTGAGGCATCTATTTCAAAACAATTCATTATTCGAGAACCATGCGTTGAGCAACACACTTACGACACTCTTTCGCTCTGTGAGAACGAACTTCCGTTCAACTATTATGGGCATACTATCCCCAAAGGGACGATTTCCTCTAATCTACAATATAATTTTCTTACAATAGATAGTTGCGATTCCATCGTCACGCTCCACCTCATCGTGCGACACGGCACGCACAACGTTATTGAAGACACCGCCTGCGAACAGTACACCTGGCACGACGTGACCTACAACCGGTCCGGAACCTTCACCTTCGACTACACCAACGAGGACGGTTGTCCCAGCACCGACACGCTCAAACTGTTGATTTCAAATACATCAGAGAGATACGACACCTTATTTCTCCAATATAACGAATTACCTTATTATTTTGCATTAGCCGACACCCTCCTCGAATATAATGCACAGCACATCCACCATATCGTTGTAACATTAGCGAACGAACATGGGTGCGACAGCATAGTTCATTTCACCATTTTCATTCAAGGAGTCGGGATACATTCCCTTCCTATTGAAAGTATAAACGTCTATCCAAATCCAACCTCAGCCAAGTTGTATATTGAGAGTAGTCGCACTGATATAACAGCTATTTCCATCTACCACAATGATGGAAAACTTCTGAAAAACATATCTCTACCAGCTTCTAAAATTCAAGAAATTGACCTTCAAGAGTATCCAACAGGGGCATATCTAATACAGATTCAAACGCGAGAAGGGACTCTCTCCAAGACCGTCATTAAAAGGTAGACTATTGGTAGATCTTTTTCACAACATATTCTCCAATAGCACAATCCAAGCATTTTTTATCTTTACAATAGAACGTATATAACTCAATCAAAGCCTGCGAATCCATGGCGTTTTGCTTAGGGAAAGGAGTATCATCAAATCTTCGCGTTATCTTATTATCCTCATAATCGAGTTGTTCCAGCATCAAGAAGACACTTTCCAAGCATTCATCCTGTCCGAAGAATCGATAATAGGCGAACAATATCGGCAGCACCGTATTGATTAGCAAGAGTGAAGCAGTTGTTTTTCCCATTGTAACAGAATGTTGATGAGTCTTCTTTCCGAAATGATAATGGGTACGCCAATACGGATTAGCCTCAACCATAAAAAAATTCAACAAAGCAGGAAGTTGTTTTTGTCGCAAAATCGTATTCAATAAGTCTGGCAAAGTATATATCAATCTTGAAAATTGAGCCAAACGAACACAGGGAAAATTCTGGGGACGCATTCGAAGTAAATTCCAATGAAATGGCTGTATGGGAACCAATTGGTATTTATATCGCAAATAATCATATTCATATTTCAACGATTCATAATAATCATCATCGGCATTGTTTTCCAACAAACCTGCCTGACCAAACACCAAGGCGCCGACTTGTAATTCGGAATCAGCATGTTTCTGCAAAATTTTATATGGCAGACTTTTCGACAAGAGTTCAAAAGCACTGGCATTAGTTTTAAATCCAAAACTTATAGCAAGTTGCCTGTATAATGCCTCATTCCAATCGTAATGGCATTGTTCCAGCACATCAATAACAGCAGATTGTTTTCTAAGCATTCGTTCCATAGAAAGGGATGATACCACATCATTCAGCAGAAGCGTATTTAGTTCCGACAAATAAGAACGACATGATACATCCTCTGCAGAAAACCGCAGTCCCTCATATCTTTGAAACATATCATCCGGAATATAGTTCTTCATTTCCAACGTTGGAAAAACTTCCTCATCCATGCGGCATACAGGAGAGTCGTAAGAATAAACCACATGAAGAATCACGGACTTATAGCGATCATCCAGATGATGTTTATGCCTATACCAATCAGAACTTCGAACATGGATTTCCACGTCGCCGGCCCACTTTACAGATCCAATCTGCACAACAGCCTGCAAGAAGTCAGGACCGGCATTGGCATTATGGTATCCAGGAAAAATAATATGAACTGGTTCGTCATCCACCGTACGCAATTCAAGGAAGCGGAAAAGCTTGTTCCGCCACAAAAAGTGCAAAAAATCTTCCGTCATACCACCCAAAAATTATTTATTAACAAACATGGGAGAAACGGTTGAGGAACGAACAAAATACAAGTAGCATAAATTAAGCTTTGTTTTCATAGGCGCGTTTGTTTTCTGCTGCAAAAATAAAATATTTTTTAATTTCAACACATAAAGCAATAATTATTTTTTATTTCCGTTATTATACAACAAACTAACAAACAATGTATTATTATATAATATCACAAAATCATTCAAGATTAAATCACAATAAAATTAACAATTAATTGTAAAAATAGGACTCAATCATGCAAACAGAAAAACAAGTTCAAGGGCAGCAGGGCGAACAATTGGCTGCTGAGTATCTTTTGGCAAAAGGATATCGTATATTGGAGCAAAATTGGCGAAGGGGGCATTTGGAAGTGGACCTTATTGCAACCATAGGGGATCTATTGATCTTTGTAGAAGTAAAGACACGGAAAAGCAACGCCTTTGGTGAGCCAGAGGATTTTGTAGGTTACCAGAAGCAGCGGAACCTCATTCGTGCTGCGGGCATATATTTGAAATGCACAGGCGATACGAAAGAAGTCCGGTTTGACATTATATCCGTAATCAAAGATGAAGTTGGAAATCAGATAAAGCATCTTGAAGGGGCGTTCAAGCCGCAATGGTAGGAGAATAAAAAAACCGGATGCCTAAAAGCATCCGGTATAGCAGGAAAAACCTATAAGCCGGGTTCTGTACTATGTTGTCATTTATCTAGGGCCTACGTCACCGCAGGTCTCAATCAACCTACCCTCCGAGTCGGACGAGCAGCCCTCAAGCCTCGGTTTATTTGGTCTTTCAACCCATAAGGTTTACCCCCACCGGCATCACTGACGGCGGCGTGAGCTCTTACCTCGCGTTTTCACCCTTACCCTTGCGGGCGGTATATTTTCTGCGGCACTTTCTGTCATCCGAAGATGCCTTCCCGTTAGGAAGTATGGTGCTCTATGTTGCCCGGACTTTCCTCTCCCATCAAGATGGCAGCGACAACTCGGTTTTTCCTATAGGATTAAATTAATAATTCAACATTACAGGCATGATAAGCATGAGCAGGTTCTCATTCTCATCAAATTCCTCTGTCGGAAGAATCAGAGCCGCACGATTGGGCTGTGACATTTCCAAACGGATTTGTTCAGCATCCATATTTTCAAGCATTTCGCGGAGGAACTTCGAATTGAATCCAATCTCCATTGCCTCACCAGAATATTCACCAACGATGTTTTCGGCAGCCTTGTTGGAATAATCCATATCTTCAGCCGTAATATTGGTCATATTTTCGGAGAGGGAGATACGTACTTGATATGTGGATTGATTGGAATAGATTCCCACACGGCGAATAGATTTCAAGAACTCGTCACGGGCCACCACAAGAGATTTATTATTATCCTTTGGGATAACGGCATCGCAATTAGGGTACTTACCTTCTTTAAGTAGGGAATAGAGTACGAAATTATCAAATGAGAATCTAATATGGTTCGTTTCCTTGGAATATTCAACATGGACGTCGCTATTGATATTGGAAAGGATATTCTTCAAATGGGAAATCGGTTTTTTAGGAAGAATAAAGGATGTAAAATCATCCACTTTTACCTTAGAATTGCGATAGCGGACCAGTTTATGGGCATCCGTGGCAACAAATGTAATGCACTCATCGGACAATTCGCAAAGAACGCCCATCATGGTAGGCCTCAGTTCATCTGTTCCTGCCGCGAACATAGTCTTACTGATGGCACGTTGAAGGATGGGTGCTGCGATATCAAAAGAGCTGGCATTCTGAATCTCGTTGATTTGCGGATATTCCGCACCATCGTGGCAGGGAGCATCATAATCGCCATTGGCCGCCTTAAAATTAACAGTCTTTGTTTCCTCATTAATAAAGAAGTTAATAGGGGTTTCTGGTATAAGCTTCAGCGTTTCGATTAATATTTTCGCGGGAACGGCCACAGAGCCTTCGCCCTCGACATCGTTCAATTCGATAACGGCAGTCATCGTGGATTCAGAGTCGGAAGCAGTCAATTTCAACTGATTGCCTGTAATCGTCATTAAGACATTATCCAAAATTGCCATGGAGTTGTTGGCACTCATCACACCACTGATGGCGCTCAGATTATGATACAGAACATCACGGGATACAATAAACTTCATATTGTTTTCTTTTTTAAATTAGAGTGCAAAAATAATGTTTTTTTTTATCTTTGCACGCATTTTAGAAAAAATCATTATGGTCATAGAAGAACTCAAACAATCAGAAGCTTTATTAGAAGGTCACTTCCTTCTTTCATCGGGTCGTCATAGCGACCGTTATTGTCAATGTGCCAAATTATTACAATATCCTGATCGTGCCGAAAAGGTCATCTCCGTTATTACCGAACAGGTAAAAGACCTCCCTATAGACATGGTGGTTGGACCAGCCATGGGCGGCATTATCGTGGCTTACGAATTGGGGCGCCAGCTGGGTGTTCCTGCCATATTCACCGAACGCGTAGATAACGTCATGACCCTCAGACGCGGATTTGAGGTCAAACCGGGACAAAAACTACTCATCACCGAAGACGTGGTGACTACGGGCAAATCCTCTTTAGAAACGATAGAGGTATTGAAATCCTTCGGCGCAGAAGTCATCGGCGTGGCCTGTTTGGCAGACCGCAGTGCGGGAGGTTTCCCCTACCCCATCTACAGCGCAACAAAGTTAGACATCCAAAGCTGGGAGCCTGAAAATTGTCCGCTCTGCAAACAAGGTCTTCCATTCATCAAACCTGGCAGCAGAAAATTCTAAAATCCCCTCCTTATCGAATCAGCGAGTGGAACATTTTTTTATCTTTGCGCCCTCATTATACTAAATAGATGAAAAATCCAAAATTATCCAATCGATACGCTAAGGCCCTCTTTGATTTTGCCAGTGAGAAAAATCAGATTGAAATGGTCAGTCAAGATATGATCATTCTCAGCAATGCACTTAAGGAAAGTCATGATTTGCAGGCTCTTTTAAACAGTCCCGTCATTGAGCCAGCAAAAAAGCACACTCTTTTCTCAAATGTATTCAAAGGAAAAATAAGTGAAACGACTTTTGCCTTCATTGACATCATCATCAAGAAGAAGAGAGAACCCGCGCTCGTCACTATTTGCGACGAATTTCGCGCATTCTACAATGAATATCACCATATTAAAACAGCCACACTCATATCTGCCCAGCCCATGAGTTCCGAACTTGTCGGTAAGATCAAGAATCTTCTTGCGGAGCACACCAATTACACTGTAGAAATAGAGCAGATTGTGCGGCCAAGCCTCATCGGAGGCATTCAGATTAAAATCGGAGATCAATTCCTGGATGCCAGTATCCAATCCAAGATAAACAAACTCAAACAGGAATTCGCCCACAACATTTACCAAGTGAATTTTTAACAACTAAAGTAACTCGATATGTCAGAAATCAAACCCTCAGAAGTAACTTCCATTCTGCGTCAGCAGTTACAGAACCTCGATCTCAAGACCGAGATGACGGAAACTGGTACCGTGCTGCTGGTCGGCGACGGCATTGCTCGTGTTTACGGCCTGCAGAACGTACGTTCCGGTGAGCTGGTCACTTTTGAACCAGCCAGTGGTGGAGACACCGTAACCGGCATCGCCCTCAACTTGGAAGAAGACAACGTAGGTGTCGTGCTCCTCGGAGATTCCAAGGAACTCAACGAAGGCGACATCTGCAAACGCACTGGCAGAATCGCCTCCATCCGTGTTGGTGAAGGCCTTCTCGGACGTGTCATCAACACCCTCGGCGAACCCATTGACGGCAAAGGCCAAATTGAAGGTGACTTATATGAGATGCCCATCGAACGAAAAGCTCCCGGCGTCATCTATCGCCAGCCGGTGAAAGAGCCGTTGCAGACCGGACTCAAGGCCGTAGATGCCATGATTCCCATCGGCCGCGGACAACGTGAATTGATCATTGGCGACCGCCAAACAGGCAAGACCGCTATCGCCATTGATACCATCATCAATCAAAAGGAATTTTACGAAAAAGGCAATCCCGTATATTGTATATACGTTGCCGTAGGTCAAAAGGGTTCCTCTGTAGCCGCTTTGGTTAAAACCCTTACGGAAAGAGGTGCCATGCCCTACACCATCGTCGTTACAGCTACCGCGTCCGATGCGGCCGCCATGCAGTTCTACGCTCCATTTGCCGGCGCTGCCATTGGCGAGTATTTCCGCGATACCGGACGCAGTGCCTTAATCATCTATGATGACCTTTCCAAACAGGCCGTCGCCTATCGTGAAGTTTCTTTGTTGCTTCGTCGTCCCCCTGGGCGTGAAGCCTACC
>JAZRYC010000174.1:0-2616 GCA_045600525.1 Bacteroidales bacterium | reverse complement strand
GGCCAGCACCCAGGAGAATTTTTCCACAACGGCACCAAGGGCAAAGATGAACAGGAAGCGCATGACGATGGCTCCGAGAATGCCCCAGAAGAGGATGCGGTGGTAGTAGCGCTTGTCGATACCAAAGGATACGAATATCATGATCATCACAAAGATGTTGTCGATAGAGAGCGACTCTTCAAGAAAATAGCCCGTCAGATACTGCGAGAAAATCTCTTTACGGTACACTTCCAATGCCTGGGCAAAGTCTAGCCCCTCGATAGCCGTGGCAATGCTGGTTCCTTGGGCGTAGGCGAGCAGATCGGAGAGCGAGCCGATACCATGCACCCACTCGGCACGAAAACGCAGCAGAAGGCCAAAAAGCATGGCCAACAGCACCCAGATGCCGGTCCAGGTTGCGGCTTCTTTGATTTTGATTTCATGGTCTTTCTTGTGGAACACGCCCAGGTCGAGTGCCAGCATGAAGATGATGAATGCCATGAATATGGCGAAGAAGATAAATCTTGAGGTCATTTGTTGTCGATTTATATAAATGTTGATTTGAGGCAAGGGCCTCGATTATGTTTTTATTTTGTTGTTTTATTCGTTGTATTATAATAAAAATCTCGTATGAAGAGCCGTGGCCCCGCATACGAGTCTCATTGCTTACGAATGTGCCAAGTCATTGCTGACCAGTGATCTGTTGACATCATTCACGGCCTATGCCGCCAATTACTCCCTCATATTTTCAGTTTGCAAAGATACAACTTTTTTCGAAAATAATTAATTGTTGAGAAAAATATGGTCATTGAGCAACAGATTGCCCCACATTCTCACCGACGCCGACAGTGGGTTTACTTATGGCCGCCCTGATGCAGGGTCCATTCCTTGCCTTCGCACTCGGGGTGTTGGCGTAGGTACTCATGGGCCACCATGCCCATGGTGTGGCGGAAATTCATCTCGCTGAGGATGTGCTGGCTATCTTGTGTATGGAGATAGTCTATGCCGAGAGGGCCTTCGTATTGGCCTACCACATGGTCGGTGAGCCAGTGTTCCAAAGCGGCCTGCTCGTCAGTCGTGTAGCCGACTCGCTGGCGGATGGCTTCGTCCGAGAGCAGCAGGTTGCCATGATACACTCCGTTGCTGGAAGTGAAATAGGAGAAGCCCATGAAGCCGATGCCCGACTTGCCAACGCGGTATTCTAGCGCAAACTCCGCCTGCACCTGGTATCGCGGCTCCACAATCACGCAGCCTTGATTCTTCACCACCGTCTGCATCCAGCTTATATCGTGGGCACCCATCGTCTCTGTCACCCACCGCAGCCCTCTGCCAGACCCCGACCACGGGGCTTTGAGCACTATGGCATGGTGGCGGGCTATCATGTCTTCCACCTCATCCAATGTGGTGGCGGCAATGGACTGGGGCTGCAACGGAAGCACCGTTGACCGGTGCTGGAGCCTACGGATGGCACTCAGCTCCTCCGTTGTGGGTAAGCACGACTCCTCCAACCCCAGCTTCAGCAAGTGGTTGCGCAACGCCGTGTTCCAACCCCAGGGGAGGATGCGTTGATTTGTTGATTTGTTGAACTGTTGATTTGAGGCTAAAGGCGACGGCAGACACAGCGAAGCCTCGGGATAGAGAATCCGCATCAGCCCAGCCGACTCACGCGCAAACCGCAGCGCCGACCCCGGCGGCATATAGTTGCTGCTACCATTGGCCAAACACAGGTCATGCTCCGGGTTGAAAATGCAAATTACCGTCTTCATAATTGTTCAATTAACGGCAAAAAACAACAATTATTGCGACAAAAAATCCCCTCAAAAAAGAACTAACTAATTACCAACACATTACCCACTCCCCATTGCCTTATTTTACAAATTTTCCTACTTTCCATTGCCTTATTAATGAAATGAAAACCTATAGTTGGTCCTGTCTCTACAATTAGAATAACTAAACTCGTTGGCGGAATTGATAAGCAAGGGAAATTTGTAGCAATTTGGCTGGAAGCCAACACTCTTAGTAACCCCGTACGAAGTGCGGGGTATGAGACAATTGGATACAATCGTGACTGGAAGTCACCACTTTGAGCCAAAGCATCGTTCCTTTGCGTAAGGTGCTGCCTTCCAGGCAGAAGTTTATATCTATGACATTCCGGGCACTGCGTACCCGGTTACTCAAAGTACAGCCTTCCAGGCTGGTCTAATTTAATTCTGTTGCATCGGATTTGCTTTAATTCAGTTTGCAAAATTAAAGCAAATCCGAAACAACGACAACATCCGCAGGAACTGATGGCGAGTACTCTTATGGTCCAGCTACCATTGTATGATGAACTGAATCTCCCTCATCCAAAACGTAATTTTTCATGTGCCCGTTTTAGATCAAATCAGACAACCTTTTCCACCAATCGGTACTGCCCTGTTGGTATGAATAGGCTGCGTTATCATTATAATACCATGTGCCATTGGCTTTTATAACGATACCACCAACATAACGGATTGTCTCACGATTCCCTCCATTGAGTTCTTTCAGGCGCTTTTGCAAAGCCTCTGCCTTATTCTTTGTCTCTGTAGATGATGCTGTCTGTCCACCCTTTGTATCAAAGATACCAATCGTGCCATCCTTCTTGCGAAACACCCA
>JAZRYC010000173.1:0-16139 GCA_045600525.1 Bacteroidales bacterium | reverse complement strand
AAACGGGTGTTTATTATGACAGCCTGAAAACAGCGAATGGATGCGACAGCGTTTACAAGGTGAACTTTAATGTCAGACCGACGTATCTGCAAACCGAAACGGTTACCATTTGCGACAATGAAACACCGTATTCCTGGCGCGAGAGAAGTCTGGAAATCTCTGGCACGTATACAGACACCCTTGCAACTGCTTATGGTTGCGACAGCATAAAGAAACTGGTCTTGATTGTCCTTCCGACGTACGATCAGAATGAAGTGGCCTCTATGTGTCAAAACGAAGAACTCGAATGGCGCGATACCACGTTTGCTGCCAGCAGTCTGACGGCAGGTGCTCATTCCTTCACCTTCCATAGAACTACAGCTGCCGGCTGCGACAGCATCGTTCATTTGGAACTGACCGTTTATCCGATTTATGAAATTGAAGAGACGTTGGATGTCTGTGACAATGATCTTCCATATAACTGGCATGAACAAGCTCTCAGCGAAACGGGTGTTTATTATGACAGCCTGAAAACAGCGAATGGATGCGACAGCGTTTACAAGGTGAACTTTAATGTCAGACCGACGTATCTGCAAACCGAAATGGTTACCATTTGCGACAATGAAACACCGTATTCCTGGCGCGAGAGAAGTCTGGAAATCTCTGGCACGTATACAGACACCCTTGCAACCGCTTATGGTTGCGACAGCATAAAGAAATTGGTCCTGACTGTCCTTCCGACTTATAACCAGAATGAGGATCTCACTATTTGTCAGAACGAACTTCCTTATGAATGGCGTGATACTATATTCCAAGCGGGTACGACATCCGGTACGTTTGTGTTCAACAGACTGACGGCTCGTGGCTGCGATAGTGTGGTTACCTTGAGTCTTACGGTGTACGAATCCTTCAACCAAGAAGAGACGGAGGATATCTGTTCCAGTATTCTTCCTTATACTTGGCGCGACACTACCTTCCTCGTAGGAACGGAAACGGGCGACTATGTGTTCCACAGACAGACGGCAAATGGCTGCGACAGCATCGTTACGCTGCATCTCATCCTGAATGAAAGTCGCCAAAGTGAATTCTCAGAGGTTGCTTGTGACTCTTATTCTTGGAATGGAGAGACGTTTGATACGACGGGCACTTACGTGCGTACGCTTTCTGCCGCCAATGGCTGCGACAGTGTGGTGACA
Source organism: Bacteroidales bacterium (assembly GCA_045600525.1). Lineage (GTDB taxonomy): Bacteria > Bacteroidota > Bacteroidia > Bacteroidales > WCHB1-69 > F23-D06. The sequence goes on along the minus strand of JAZRYC010000173.1, from coordinate 14,964 downwards.
CTGCAATTGACCGTGAACTATTCCGACACCACGGTGATTTTTGATACGATCTGTAGAGGTACCTATTATATCATGAATGGATTTAGAGAGAATACGACAGGAGATTATCAATTGGATCTTACAACAGCTGCCGGTTGCGACAGTACCGTGATTCTCCACCTCACTGTTGAAGAGTGCGATTTTGTATGTGGAATTAACAGTGTGAAGGATGTGGATATGAACGAATATGGAACGAAGGAATTCGACGGCCTCTGTTGGATGACCTCCAACCTGCGTGTTACGCGATATCAAGATGGTGAGCCAGTACCCAATGCTGTTCCTTATACGGGAGCAACGCACCGCAATGAGGAAGAAAATGCAGAAACATACGGTTTGCTGTATGATTGGGCCGGCGCCACACGCAATGTCTCCGAAGTTGTTGAGGGTACACCCGTGCAAGGTGTTTGTCCTGCCGGTTGGCGTATGCCTACAAGTGCGGAATTTAATCAGTTGATGCAGAATCATCCTATGACCGACCTTCGTTCTGTTGATTATTGGCTTTCTGATGCCGGTACCAATGTCTCTGGCTTTGATATGCGTCCAGCTGGTTTGTACAATGCTTCTGCCGAGCGCTGCGAGAACTTGGGCGGTCAAACGTATTTCTATACGGCCGACAATGGCTCAACTTCCACGTTGGTTACCCATGTGGTGGCTCAGTGCGGCTGCTGGGAATATCTTGTTTATCGAGACAGTAATGTAAACAATAGATATAGTATCCGTTGTGTGAAAGATATCCATTAAAATCATTATTGGATGTAGATTGTTTGTTTGAAAATGGGGTCGCCGAAAGCGATCCCATTTTTCTTAGGCCTCATCCGAAAAGATCTTGTCCTCGAAATTGATGAGATAGACTTTCTCAGTGCTACGCGTTACGGCGGTGTATAGCCAGCGGAGATATTCCTTGTCTAAGTTCTCCTCGGTGAGATACCCCTGATCCACCAGCACATGTTTCCATTGTCCGCCCTGTGTTTTGTGACAGGTCAGTGAGTAGGCGAATTTGACTTGAACAGCATTGAGGTAGGGGTCGTTTTTGATTTTTAAAAAGCGTAGCCTTTTGTTGGCAATGTCGGCGTAGTCTTCCGCCACCGCTTCGTAAAGCCGATGGTTGTCTTCGTACGATAGAGAGGCCCCGTCGGTCTCCAAGCTCTCTAAAATGATTTTAAGGTCGATGTCGGGATGGTTGGGGTAGTCGCAAAGTCGTACCGTAACGTCGGCAAAACTGAAGCCATAAAGTTCCTGTTGCTTGTGTATGGACATGATTTCCATAATGTCGCCATTCGCCAGGAAACCAATCTCGGAAGTTTCCTCTATCCAATAGTAGTTGTTCTTGACGGCCATGAGGTAGTCGCCGGTGGTAATGCGGTTTTCGCGAAAGAGGATGCGGCTGCGGATTTCATTGTTGAAGAGGTAGGCTCTTTTGTTGGAACGGGTGATGGCAACGATTTCATCACAGTCGCATTGATTGTATAGGTTGTTGAGCAAGTCCTCCAATTCACCTCCCGGCACGCGGGAAAAATCTTCGAACACCTTCTTGCTGAAAAAGGGAAAGGAGATGTCCTCCTCGTTAATCTTGTTGCGAAGCCTTGTGGCGTTGTAGAGAATGCCTGAATCGAGGGATTGTCGCACGACATCGGTTAGTCTGCAGCTGCGTACGTTTACAGAATAGGCGTTCCGCATGTATTCGGCGGATAGGGCGGGACTCTCCTCGGCGTGCACCGGAGGAAGCTGCGCGTCGTCGCCAATAAATAAAAGACGGTTGTGCGGACTGGAGAAGACATACTCCATAAGGTCGTCCAATAGGCTGCCCATACCGGGAAATTCACCTAATCCTGATTCGGCGGAAATCATAGAGGCCTCATCCACGATGAATAGGGTATGACTGTATTTGTTCTCTTTGCGGACGAACTGCCGGATGCCGGCGCGCACAGCCACGCGGTAAATCCATTTGTGGATGGTGTATGCTTTACGTCCGGCGTATTGCGAAATGACTTTTGCCGCGCGCCCCGTCGGCGCCAGCAGTACCGTGCGCACGTGAATATCGTCCAAGGTGTTGACCAAAGCACTGACCAGGCTGGTCTTTCCCGTGCCTGCATACCCCTGAAGGATAAAGAGAAACTGATCCCCTTTTTCGAAAATGAAGTCCGATAATGAAGATATGGCTTCCCGTTGGCTGTCGGTGGGAGGAAAGCCAAAGTGCTCTTGCAGACGTTTTTGAAAGGCATCTTTTGTTATCATGGCTTTGAATGTTTATAGGAATACCACTTCTTTGAATCCGCAGGTGTGCGTTTGACCTTTTCGGTCTACCAGGATGAGACGGCCGTACTCATCCACATCGCGAATATAGGCTTCTGTTGGTACTCCATGGATGAGGTATTCACCGCATTCGTTGAGTCGGTACAACTGCCCAACATAGGCATCATGCAGTTCCGAAAAAGGAGGCTGTGCAGTGCTTAAATGAGCATATTCCTGCAATAAGTGTGCATGATATTCTTCAAATAGGGCGTGCACATTATAGTTTTTCCCCGTCTCAAGGTGAAACGAAGTGGGGTGGGGAATCTCGCTGGGAAACCAGTCTTGGTTGATATTGATGCCGATCCCTGCGATGGTATGTTGGATATGGTTCCCACGTATCGTGTGCTGGGTGAGGTCGCCGGCTAATTTCCGCCCGTGTACGTAGAGGTCGTTTGGCCACTTAATGCAGGCATCGGGAAGGTACTTCCGAACAAAGTCCAACGTCGATAGGGCGAAGTACTGGTTGAAGGCAAACTGCTGTGACGCTGCCACCAAGGGCTGAAAGTAAATGCTGGCAAGAATGTTCTTCTTAGGCTCGCTGAACCACTTGTTAGTTCCCATCCCATGGCCATTGGACTGAAAATCCGCACAGATGGCGTAAAATGCAGGAACAACTTCCCCTGAAGGAAGTCCATGAATTACTAAATTTGTAAGTAATTCATTGGTTGATTGCGTGTTGTCTATAAATTGCAGGAGCGGGTTTTTCATTCCGCAAAAATAAGTATCTTTGCGCACAAATTTTGTAAAATGATGAATAAAATTAAATTCGTTTGCCTCGCCTTGATATCGGTGCTGCTTATGGCCTCCTGCGAGGATAATACTGGAAACTATGTGGATCAACTATATACGAACAGCCAAAAGCGGAAGGCGGTGATTACGTGCCTGCAGTCTTCTTTGGATACGGCAACAAAGCATCTCTGTGTCCTACATGGTTTTTCAAATTATGCCAATGGCATTTACCGCATTGATTTTGAAAATCTTAATCCGGTGTTTGATACACTGAATAACATGCAGATGGGATATCTGAAGGATACCCTGATAAATAGGGTGCATCTTTTGGCTGAAGGTTCTGGTACTGCGGTGAGGAGTGCCTTTAATGAGTCAATCAATAGTTTGGAAATAGATAATCTGGATGCCCTGATACAAGGTGATGAAAGTGCTATCACGGATTATTTTGAACGGGAGAAGTCCCGTGAACTCAAGGCCGCCCTTCAAAGCCCGGTCTCCATTCGTATGGGCATATTCCATGTTAATGAGGCTTGGGAAGACGTGGTCTCCGCCTATTATGAACGTACCCACAAACCCATTACGGTGGATGTGCAGAGCTATATCATTGATAAAATGATGAGTGGCCTGCTGGAAGAAATGCGTTTGGAAGAATACAATATCCGTACGGATTCCACCCATCGTGGAGATGATGACGCGTTGCTGGGCCGATAGCCGCCCCGATTTTGTTGAATATTTTAAAAGTATATAATATGAGATCAGACAAACTTTTTAATGGCAAGACATTGGCCATTCTTTCCGGTGGTGGCGATACCCCGGCAATCAATTCGAGTATAGAATGCGTTCGCAACCGTGCCTCCATGTTAGGCTTCAAGGTGTATGGCGTGCTTCGCGGTTGGAAGGGCCTTCTCGGTGATGGCGATATCGTTGATCTGACGAATATCCCCTATAACGGAATTTACGGCGGTACGGCACTGCTTTCTTCTCGTACCAATCCTTTCCCCAGCAAGAAGAATCCCGAAGATCGTTCCCAGCAGATTCTGCGCAATATCGAGCGCTACAAGATTGATGTTCTAGTGACCATTGGTGGTGATGATACCAACGGCGCGGCTAAGAAGATGTATGAAACTTACGGTATTCCCGTGATTGGTTTCCCAAAAACAATCGATAACGACCTTCGTACAAGAACTATGCACCATTATCAAGGCCAACAGCACGAAACGGTGCTTTGCCCTGGCTTCCCTTCCGGCGCTATGGCTATTAAGAAGCTGACGAGCAAACTGCATACGACGAACGAATCACATCAACGCATTATGGTGTTGGAGGTGATGGGTCGTGATGCTGGTTGGTTGACGGGTACGGCTACCTTCGGCGGCGCGCAGATGGCACTCGTTCCTGAGGTGGAGATGACCAAGGAACGCAAGGAGTTCTTCTTCGAATCTGTCAAGGAAATGTATATGCGCTCCCCCAAACGCAGTCTGGTGATTGCCGTTTCTGAAGGTGTCCGCTGGTGGGATGATGAAAAACAAGAACTAGGTATGGTTTACGCATCTTCCGATCTGGATGAATATGGCCATCCTCGTTTCGGCGGTATCAGCGGTACGATTGCCTCTGAAATCAATCGAAAACTCGGTATCGAGGCTCGTGGACAGATTTCTGGATATATTCCCCGCTCTGGTAAGTGCTATGAATATGACCGTCGCCTGACCTCTACGCTGGCCGACAAGGTTGTGGACCTGCTTCTTCGCGAAGATTACGGAAAGATGCCGGTTATGCGCGATATCGTTCCTTATTCCGAATTGGAAGAGTTCCATGCTGATGCTATTGAAATGGGCAATATCGGTAATTTCCCGCTTCCCGCAGCCTACTACGATGCCAATAAGTTCCAGTTTACGGAACAATATGTGGATTGGCTGACCAATATCATCGGTGCTCCTTATCGTATGGAATTTGACCAGCAGTTCCCGATCGTTATCCCGGAATAGGGATCAGGAATAGGGATTAGGAATTAGGGAATAGGGATTAGGGATGTTATAGAGGTAAGATGTTACAAGATCATCTCTTGAAACCTGAAACCTGAAACCTGAAACCTGAAACCTGAAACTTGAAACTTGAAACCAGAAACCAACGTTATAGTTTATGTCCGAATTTATTATCGAAGGTGGCCACAAACTAAGTGGCGAAATTACCCCGCAGGGTGCCAAAAATGAGGCTCTGCAGATTCTTTCCGCGGTCTTGCTTACGGACCAGCCGGTGACTATTTCCAATCTCCCGGATATCCGAGACACTCAGCGGTATAAAGATATTTTGTCACATATCGGTGTGAAGATCACGAAACTGAATAAGGATACCTACACTTTTCAGGCCGACAATGTGGATTTGGACAAGCTGACAACGCCGGAATTCAGCAAACTGTCGGCGTCCATCCGTGCCTCCATCATGGTGCTGGGACCGCTGTTGGGGCGTTTTCACGAGGCTTATGCCGCCCGCCCCGGTGGTGACCAAATCGGTCGCCGCCCCCTGACTACTCATTTTGAGGGCTTTGAAAAGTTAGGCGCGAAGATCGGTATCTCTGATGACGGAAATTTCTTCGAACTCAGGACCGAGGCCCTCAAAGGTGCCTATATGCTGCTGAACGAAGCCTCTGTGACGGGAACAGCCAATATTGTGATGGCCGCCGTTCTTGCGGAAGGCAAGACGACGATCTTCAATGCGGCCTGCGAACCGTATCTGTATCAACTCTGCACGATGCTCAATAACATGGGCGCGAAGATCTCCGGCATAGGCTCCAACCTGCTTACCATTGATGGTGTTGAAAAACTACATGGTTGTGAACACCGCATTCTTCCCGACATGATTGAAATCGGCAGCTTTATCGGTATGGCCGCCCTTAATCAATCGGCCCTGACGATTAAAAACTGCGCCTGCGAACATCTCGGCATCATTCCCTATACTTTTAAAAAGCTGGGTATTGACTTTGATATCGTGAATGACGATATTGTGATTCATGAACAAGACTGCTACGAAGTGGAAACCAATATGGATGGCTCTATTCTTACGATTGCCGATGCTCCCTGGCCCGGATTTACCCCCGACCTTATCAGTATTGCCTTGGTTACGGCAATACAAGCACGCGGCAGCGTGCTCATCCATCAGAAGATGTTTGAAAGCCGGTTGTTCTTTGTGGATAAATTGCAGTCCATGGGCGCACAAATCACGCTGTGTGATCCCCACCGTGCCATTGTTATTGGGCTGGAACGTCGCAAGCAGTTGAAGGCAACAACAATGTCCTCACCGGATATCCGCGCAGGCGTTTCTCTGTTGATTGCCGCCCTCTCGGCAAAAGGTACTAGCACAATTCAGAATGTGGAACAAATCGACCGCGGCTACCAGGATATTGTTGAACGACTGAATGCTCTTGGCGCCGTGATTGAACGCCGAAAGTAGGGACACAATTCATTGCGTCCGCAAAATAAAACGCGAATATTTATACATTGCCGATTATGAAAATCACCGGAATTGTCACCACTCTGAATGAAGCCCATAATATTGTGGATTGCATCCGCTCTTTACAACAGGTGTGTGACGAGGTGATCGTAACGGATTCTCGTAGCAAGGATGATACGGTGAAGTTGGCTCAGGAAGCCGGTGCCAAAGTCTATCTTCATGAATATATCGGTGATGGCCTCCAGAAAAACCTCGCCCTTCCGTATGCCTCAAATGATTGGGTCCTCAGTATTGATGCCGATGAACGACTTTCTGATGAGTTGGTGACAGTTATTAAAGGCATTGATTTTGACAAAACCACTTATGATGGCTTTGCTCTTCGTCGTCGTAACTTCATCGGCCAGCGCTGGGTGAAATGCTGCGGATGGTACCCTGATTATTTGGTGCGTCTCTTTCGGAAAGATAAACTGCAGTTCGCCGAACTTAAACAACATGCCTACGTGCCTACTACCAATACTTGTAAGTTGAAGGCGGATTTGATCCATTACCGTTATAAGAATTTGGGACAGCTGTTTGCAAAACCGGAACGAAACTATAGTACCCGCGGTGCTAAAATCCTGTTTCTAAAAGGTAGGAAAGCAAATGCGCTGACACCGTTTCTTCATGGCTTCAGTGCCTTTGTGGTGAATTACTTCTTCCGAGGAGGAATATTCGGCGGCCTGGATGGCTATGTGCTTTCCAAATCCATTGCCCATAATAGTTTTATGAAATATGCCAAACTGCTGGAATATAGACGCGATGCCTCGGTACGCGATGCCGAAGACTGGTCGTCGGTTTGGTAGGAAAACAGCCTGTTTGAATTTGTTCATCTGAAAAACAAATGATTATTGATATGAAAAAGTATTTGACGTTTGCCACTTGCACCTTATTGTGCGTGGTGCTGTTCTCCGCCTGTAATAAGGTGGAGGAAGACTACTATTTTCCCAAAATGAAACTCGCCTCCGCCGTCAATGCGTCTGGGGATGGCCTGCATATTATCTATGAGGGCAAGTTTATTTCCACCATCGAAGATGGTGATGACGAATGGACGGTTCGCTATAATTCCGATAATCAAATCAGTGAAATGACGTCCTTGAACGATAATGTTCAAATGATCTTGACGTATGATAATCGCAAGATTTCCAGAATCGACTTCTATCAGGACGGCAATCTTTATTTCTATCGAACATTTAAGTATGATTATGATGGGAAAATCGCAACCGTATCTACGTATGGTGTATCTGCCCCGGTGTTATGGAAGTGCGTGTCTGCCCATCCATTGCTAATCCGCCTCTTTGACGTGGAATCAATAAAGGAAGTGCTACAAGACCCAGATAAGGGTGATCTGCCTTTGGAACAAACAGAATATTGGACCTATAGTGGTAACAATGTGAAGACGGTGTCTTCATCCACACAATCCGGAGGGAGTACAGTGGTTAGGGTGAATTCCTATAGTTATGACAAACACCCAAGTCCATTCTTCGGACTTCCGTATGCTATTGCAGGGACTGCGGCATATTCCGAAAACAATGCGATAAAGCATGTGTCATCTACGACAATCCAGCAACTGAATTATTCCGTGGTGGATGAATATTTTATCAATTATACCTATGGAAAAAACAAATATCCTGTATCTGCGACAATCCTTAAAAATGGAAATTCAGACGAGAATCTGTTTTTTGAATATGTTAAGTAATTAGAATTTGATGTGATGAAAAAATTGTTTTTTATTTTAACGACGCTGGCGTTTGTAAATGTCTTGGCGGCTCAAAATACGCTGCCTAATGAGGGCTTTGAAAATTGGAGTGGAGGTGGAACGCTTTCACAAGAACAACCGGATGATTGGACGACCGGACTGCTTGGAAATGTTCTTGTACAATTGTATGGTATTGACCTGCCGGTTCCCGTAAATGCCTATTTCGGTGAAAAGAGCACGGATGCCCATTCTGGTTCGTATGCTTTGAATTTACATGCCGCAACAGTGGGTATTCCCTATACGAGCTATAGTTACAAATTTCCGGGAATTGCCCAGCTGGGCCGTGCCGCAGGATTTGAAATCCCCTTGTCTACAATTCTGTCCGTAGTGGACATAATCAGCAGCCTTAGCCAGGGTGATACGTCGGGCATTGACTTTGACGACTTGGATCTGGAGTCGCTGACCCCGCTTTTGCAGGCACTGGCTCCCGGAGCTCCGGTGGCGCAGACTCCTGCTCATTTGAATATGTGGGTGAAATTTCATCCCTATGGCAATGATATGTTGAATGTGATTGCCTATTCCAAACTCAACGGCATCCCTGTAGGGTTTGCGGAATATTCCAGCGCAGACGCCTTTGACGAGTATACGCTGCTGCGCATCCCCTTTGAAAATGCGTTGGAACCCTGTGACACGCTGGCGGTCATTATCGTTTCCGGAGGCATCAGCACTAATGATTCCACCGAACTTCTTATTGATGATATCTCTGTGGATTACGAATTGGACGATGATGCCGTAAATGAATATGCCGTTAGTGCCTTCTCATGCTATCCCAACCCCGCCGAAGACTTTGTCTGCATTCAGCCGACGTTTGATGGCGCCTACCAATATGAATTGCTGGATATGCAGGGACGTGTGGTCCTTGCTTCCGCACAAGCCCAAGGCTTGACCCGTGTCAGCACTTATGGCCTTGCTCCCGGACTCTATCTGCTGAATGTTTGCCAGCAAGGACAAACCTGCTCGATGAAGGTTCTGGTTAGATAGCTGATCCCAAACCCCATGCTATGAATATTTGGCTTGCTCCGTTAGACGGAATAACGAATTATATTTTTAGAAACAGCCTGTGCCGTCATTTTGGCGGCATAGACTTTTTTATGACGCCCTTTTTGCCCGTGCAGGAAAGGCCTAAACTGAATGTGGCTAATTGGCGCGACATCTGGCCCAAGAATAATGTGCTTCGCCCTACCATTCCTCAGTTGATGGGAAACCAACCTTCGCATTTTGTGGATACGATGAACCTACTGCAGGAAACTTATGGCTATACTTCGTATAACTGGAATGTCGGTTGTCCTGTCGCACAGGTGGTGCGTCGTCATCGTGGCTGTGGGGTGATGCCCGATACCGATAGGGTGGAGGAAGTCGTGCGCATGGTGACGGAACAAACAGATTTCCGTTTCTCCATTAAAATGCGTCTGGGATTGCATGACCCACAGGAAGGGTTGAGGATTTTGGACCGTATGGAAATGTACCCACTAGATTTCATTGTCATACACCCTCGATTGGGAGATCAACTTTATGAAGGTGTTCCTGATTGGGATGCTTTTGATGAGTTCTGCCGACATACCCATCATCGCATTGTCTATAGCGGAGACGTGTTTTCTGTAGAGGACTATCGTCGTTTGCAACAGCGATATCCGATGATTCAGGATTGGATGCTGGGTCGTGGATTGCTTCGTAATCCATTTCTGGCGGAGGAAATTCGTGGTATGGATACAGCTGACAGAAAGGCTCGTTTCCTACGCTATTACCAACTCTGGGTGGCAGAACTGCTCCCCTTGCGCAAGGAACGCGGCACCCTGCATAATTTGAAGGAACTATGGCATTATTATAAATGCTTTTTATTTGTGAATGAGGAAGATGTGAAAATGCTCCTACGCGTGGACGACTTTGATGCATTTTATGATAGATCACTGAAGCTTATTGCCTCTTCCGAAATATGATATCTCATCTATTTTTTGTACTTTTGCGCGCTAAATTTTTATGCTATGGATATGGATAAAATCAATGAGACTTTCTCTCAATTCAATAATGCCAATGTACTGGTAATCGGAGATGTGATGATCGACTGTTATATTAGTGGAAAGGTCACGCGCATCAGTCCGGAAGCTCCAGTTCCGATTGTCAATGCCCAAAGCAGAAACTATCGTTTGGGCGGCGCCGCCAATGTGGCCCTCAATTTAAAGTCAATGGGCGCCAATCCCATTTTGTGCTCTGTGATTGGCAGCGATAATAAATCCAAGGTTCTGTATGACTTGATGGAAGAATGTGAGTTGGATTCCCTGGGCTTGGTGCCTGTTTACGGCCGAAGAACGACAGTGAAATACCGTATTATCGGCAATAATGCACACATTGTGCGTGTGGATGATGAACGCGATGAACAACTTAAAGAGCGTGAAAGACGCCAGTTCCTTACAACGGTAGAACAAGTAATTGAACACAACCCCATTGACGCCATTATCTTTGAAGACTACGACAAAGGACTTTTCTCTAAGGAATTGATTGAGGAAATCATCCGTTTTGCCCATAAGAAGAATATCTTCATCGCTGTAGACCCGAAGAAGCGTAATTTCAATAGTTATGAGAATGTAAACCTTTTCAAACCTAATTTAAAGGAACTTACATCTGGCTTGAATTTGGAAGAAAATGTGTCGTTAAGTGTGGAAGATGTTCATGGACTGGCCAAGAAGTTCGCTATGGAAAAACGTATTGAGATGGTTATGATTACCATGTCAGATAAGGGTATTGCCTTTTATGACAGCCAGAAGGATAAATTCTACTATCAGAATGCATTTACCCGCCGCGTGAGCGACCCTTCCGGCGCTGGTGATACCGTGATTTCTGTGGCCACCCTGTTCCTGCTGAAGGGCGAAACCATAGAGTCTACTTGCCTGGCCTCTAATTTGGCTGGCGGTATCGTATGTGAATACGTGGGCGTTGTGCCGATCAATAGCGCTCAGCTGAAAAACGAATACTTGAAAAATCAATCTTCAATCCTTGGATAATATTTAGACGATTCCTACGTTTGCAAAAGGATTTATTTTGAAAACATGAAATATCTGAAACGCTTTTTGCCGATCCTCCTGCTTGTCCTGTCTTGGAATTGTGCATGCGCTCAGCGAAATCGCGGCGTGCCGAATCTGTTGAAGTACGATAAGAAGGTTGCCCATTTCGGCTTTTTACTTGGTTATAGCCAGTATAACTATATCATCTCCACAAAACCCGACTTGACGACCATTCCGGGTTGCGATTCGCTTCGCGCGGTGAATACTACGTCGGGCCCGTCTTTCTGTCTGGGTATTGTGTCTGATATTCGTATGGGAAAACATTTTGACTTACGCTTCATCCCAAGCCTTTCGTTCCCGTCTTGCCGATTGAATTACTATTGCGCCAATTCCACGATCCCTGATGTGAGTTATGCCAACGGCTCTTCTGCCGGTATGGTCTTTGTGGATCTTCCCCTGTTGGTGAAATTCAAGTCCGAACGTATGATGAACAATGTGCGCGCCTATGTCTTGGCTGGCGCACAATATAGCTATAACCTGATTCAGACCAAAATCGACAAACTCCCCACAGCCAATGAAACTCTTCTGGTTAATAAGCAGGATGTGCAGGCTCAGGTCGGTGTGGGTTTTGATTTCTATTGCACCTATTTCAAATTAGCTACCGAACTGAAGATGTCCTTCGGCCTGATTGACCAACTTCAGCAGGAAGGCAAATATGTGGGAAGCGTGAACTCCCTTAAATCCAAGATTCTACAATTATCTTTAACCTTTGAATAATATTATGGCAAATAACGAAGAACTTTTCAAACAGATTATCGCACATGCTAAGGAATATGGCTTCATTTTCCCGTCCAGTGAAATATATGACGGCCTTAGCGCCGTATATGACTATGGCCAAAACGGCGTGGAACTGAAGAACAACATTAAACAGTACTGGTGGAAATCCATGGTGCAGTACCACGAGAATATTGTGGGTTTGGACAGCTGTATTTTTATGCATCCTACGATTTGGAAGGCTTCCGGCCATGTGGATGCGTTCAATGATCCCTTGATCGACAATAAGGATTCCAAGAAACGCTATCGCGCTGATGTGCTCATTGAGGACCATATTCAGAAGATTGAAGATAAAATCAATAAGGAGGTTGAAAAGGCCAAAAAGCGTTTTGAAAACTTTGATGAGAAGATGTTCCGCGAAACCAATGGCCGTGTTTTGCAATATCAAAAGCAGATTGATGAGATTACCGAACGCTTTGCCACATTGATGAATGCCAATGACTTGGCCGGCCTGAAAGCGCTGATTGAGGAATTGGGTATCGTATGCCCTATTTCCGGCACGCGCAACTGGACTGATGTCCGCCAGTTTAACCTGATGTTTGCCACGAAGTTGGGCTCTGTGTCTGAAGGCGCCGACACCATCTATCTTCGTCCCGAAACAGCACAGGGTATCTTTGTGAATTTCCTGAATATCTATAAGACAGGACGTATGAAACTGCCGTTCGGTATCGCACAAATAGGAAAGGCCTTCCGTAACGAAATCGTTGCCCGCCAGTTTATTTTCCGTATGCGTGAATTTGAACAGATGGAAATGCAGTTCTTCGTTAAGCCAGGCGAGGAACTCAAATGGTTTGACTATTGGAAGCAAACCCGTTTGCAGTGGCATACCGATCTGGGCATTGCTCCGGAAAACTATCGCTTCCACGATCATGAAAAACTGGCCCACTATGCCAATGCCGCTACGGATATTGAATTCAAGTTCCCCTTTGGATTCAAAGAACTTGAAGGTATTCACTCCCGCACGAATTTCGATTTGTCACAACATGAAAAATTCTCCGGTAAGAAGCTGCGCTATTTCGATCCTGAACAAAATGAAAACTATGTTCCCTATGTTATTGAAACTTCCATCGGAGTGGATCGTATGTTCCTTGCCGTATTTAGCAATGCCTATAAGGAAGAAACCCTTGAGGATGGATCAACCCGCGTGGTTTTGAAACTTCCTGCCAAACTTTCCCCATATAAGGCAGCCATTCTTCCGCTGGTGAAGAAGGACGGTCTTCCTGAAATTGGTCAGGAAATATTCAATACATTGAAGAAAGAGTTTATGGTCCAGTATGAGGACAAGGATGCCATTGGCCGTCGATACCGCCGCCAGGATGCCATCGGAACGCCTTTCTGTATCACCATTGACAATCAAACCAAGGAAGATCGTACCGTCACGGTTCGCGAACGCGATACGATGCAGCAGTACCGCCTTCCGATTGATTCGTTGGTGGATGAAATCTCAAAGAAACTCAGATAGTTCATTCTTTGCAGAGACGCACCACCGTGCGTCTCTGCGTTTATATAAATCATCAATATGAAAAAGTTATTCCTGCTTGTCATTGTAACGCTGCTGTCTGTCGCTACCTATGCCCAGAATATGAAGGCCTTTGTCAGCCACAAGGCTTATTGTACGGACAAAATGCAGCCCTATATTGAATTTACCTTTATTATAGGGGGTAATACGGTGCAATATGTGTCCAATGAAGGTAAATGTGAGGCTGAGGTCGAAATCCGCGTGGACGTGGAAGCTGGCGACTCCATCGTGAAAACGCTCCATTATTATCTGCAAAGCGATATTTTTGATGACACAGTGCGTGCCACAAAACCCGATTTTGCCGTTATTCAAAACCTGCCAGTCCCCAATGGGGAGTTCTTTTTGAATTTCTATTTGCATGATCGAAATGCGGATTCCAATGACTTGAAGTATATTGACCGTATCGTCGTTAATTTTCCGGAAGACAAGATCTCCTCTTCCCGTATTTCTCTCTTTGAGGATATGAGCGCACCTATAGCGCCGGGTATGTATATCAAGTATGGTTTCTATCTGCCTCCGTCTTATTACAATTTTATTCCTGAAAAGCAGTATACCCTGCCGTTTGCTTTGGAAGTTTATAATACAAAGAAACTCATGGGCGCCAATAAGCCTTTGAAGGCTAAATGCTTTGTTGAATTTGCCGAAAACAAGATGGTGGCCATGCCCAATAATATCATCACAAAGAATCTCACTACCGACGACGTGGTGCTCATTCTTGATCAGTTTAATGTGTTCAAGCTCCCTTCCGGAAATTACCATCTGGTGGTTGAATTGTACGATGAACGAGATAGTCTGTTGCTGGTGGATAAACTTTTCTTCCAAAGGAGTAACCCCTCTGTGAAGTTGGATGTGGCTTCTTATGATGACGTGGTCATTGATCAGTCCTTTGTGGCTTCCATGACGGATAGAAAAACACTTGAAGATAATGTGAAATGCTTGTTCCCGATTAGTACGATGGTGGAAAAGGAATTTTATGAGAATAGGATGAAGAATACGCCTACTGAACAATTGCAACGGTTCTTCTATTCCTTCTGGTTGTCGCGTAACCCCAATAATCCTGAAGAGGCTTGGACGAAATACCAAAAGATGGTTTCTTTTGTGCAGGAACGTTTCGGAAGTAAACAGGTTAAAGGTTATCTTACCGATCGCGGTCGCGTGTATCTCCAATACGGTCAGCCTAACGAGATTAAGGAGGTGCCTTCTGATCCCGTGACGCTGCCATATGAGGTTTGGCACTATTATTATCTGGATGACCAATCCAATGTGAAGTTCGTTTTCTATGATCCCTCCCTGGTTGGAAATGACTACGAATT
>JAZRYC010000172.1:0-2634 GCA_045600525.1 Bacteroidales bacterium | reverse complement strand
AAAAAATAATATATATTGAAACATAGTATATTGAAATGATGAAATTCTGCGGGTTTTGGGATATCAAGAAGCTGTTGTATGAAAGAAAAGAGGGTGCTTATTTAAGCATCCTCTTCTATCTTGTATTAAATTGTAAGTATGATTGCAGTAGCAATGAGTAGAAGTGATATATTATTGTATAACAATCAATTTTAAATAAAATATCTCGCCTTGGGCGGTGCGGAGTTTGGCGATGTAGCTGCCCGAGGGCAGGGACGAGGCATCGAAGCGGTCGGTGGATTCCACAGCAAGTACCTCCTTGCCTTGCATCGAGAAAAGAGTAACGGAGGCCATTGCGCAGGCGTCGCCGTGGCTATCAACCACATGTACCACGCCGCTTGCGGGGTTGGGCGAGAGACAGAAACGGGATTGCCTGCCAGGACTGTCGATGCCTTCGGTGGCGCAGATCGTGGTGGTGGCAGACCAAGCGCCACGTTTGCCCCAGTCGCATACCCGCCTTACGCGGAAATGGTAGCAGCCCGACCCGTCAAGCAAAATGGTGGTGTCGGAGCCGTTGACAAGCAGCATTGTTGCGGAAGCCCAATTGGCGCTGTCGGAGGTGTAGGCAAGTTCCCAAGTGGCAGAAGTGTCCTCTGCGTCCCAGCTGCACAGCACGCTGTTGCCTTGCTGGAGCGAGGCCTCAAACGACAAGGTGGCAGGACAGGCCCTTTCGCGCCTTTCGTCCAATGTGGAGTCGTAGAAGAAGAGCAACGCCATCTCCTTTGTGGTGTTGTTCATGTCGAAGTCGTTGCCATGGATATCGTCATCGTAAGCCGTGCGCAACAGATAGCCTTGAGGATGGATGTCAGGTCCCCAGCCGCCTGTACTTGCGTATATCGGTGTGTTTTTAGTTACCTCAAGTGTGTTCGGGTTTATTTTCACCATCCATTGTGTTTTATACTCCGGACCGAGAATATAGTTTGGGTCTAATAAAAGGTAAGAGTGGATCAGTTCCTCTCCTTTGGGAATGATGTTGCGGCTACCCCTACTTTCGACTTCCGCGGAATCGAATCTGATATGGTTGAGGTAGCTCCCACTTTCTTTGTCGTAGATTACAAAATGGCAAGATGTTCGATTGTAGTGATGCCCATGTTGGCGTTCTTCGTCAAAATAGACAGTTTGGTTAGAAGTGATGTTTACATATACACGAGAACTGTCAAAAGAGCATGGGCCTATGGTGCTAAAGTTGATTCTCTCCATAAAGTCCTCTCCGTTGTAGGTTTGGTTGCACCATTTTACGTTGCCTTCATTGTCGAATTTCATAAGAATGTGGAGCTTTTGGGCGTCACCAAATCCATCAATCTTGAATCGGTGCAAGGAGTCCAGATAGACATAATAGGGGTAGGCAATAGTATGCGTATCGGTGTTATCCAAGAAAGATAAATTGCCGCTAAAAAAGATATTGTCCTGTTCGTCAATGGACAACCAAGAGGGTATCAATGAGCAAAGCATTGGTATTGTGAAATTCCCACGCTGATATTGTATTTCTGGCCAGCTTTCGGCACTGTCAACCAGAAACTTCTGCTTTACGATGTGCCAGTTGGTGTCGATTTTCAGGAAGAACGAAGCAGAAATCTGGTGCAGTCTGTCGCTATAGGGGGAGAAATCCAAGGGATAGCAAGTGGTGGAGTCATCGTCAATGATGAAATAGGGATGGTCTATTGAGTCCCAATAAGCCGCTTGACAGGAGCCGAAAAGACAGATGTTCCCTTGAGAATCAAATACAAAATGGGCAGGTGCAATTGTTTCGGTACGGTTACTTCTAGAAAATTCGGAAATGGGTGTGCTACGCAATTCGTCTTGATTTGCCACTAACTTCAAGAAATGATAGTCTATCATATTCCCATTCAAATCGAACGAGACGAAAAACGTTATCCTCTGTTCAAATGGGAAAATGATTCTATATGGATTGGGCGCATAGAAGGTAGTGTCGAACAGCACAATGGAATCGAATTGGTTGCCGTGGCTTGGGTTCGTCAGGAATCCGACAATGATTTTGCCGTTACGGAGGTACATATTGTAGGCAACGAATCCGCAACCATGTCCGTTTTGTGCCGCTGACTTGAGCCACACCTTGTTGCCCAAGGTGTCGAACTTCGCCACAAATAGGCAACTTCCTGCCATGCCTTCTGGCCCGATGTCCTCGCCGTCAATCTGCGCGCCCCATCCCGCTTCGCCAAAAACATATACATTGCCTGCACTGTCGAAAAGCGTCTTGAAGATGTGGTTCAAGTCGATATTATTATACCGAGCACCGTGGTAATGCTTTTCCCAACGGAATTCCGCGTCCTGCGCAAAGGCATTGGATATCAAACAGGCCAAATAGAACAAAAGACAAACGACTTTATAATATAGTGGTTTCATGGCAGTTTGTTTAATTTAAGGTTAAAAGTGTTTAGATGAATGAATAATTATTAATGGAATATAACTTTGAATGTCATCCTTTTCGCATAGGGCGTTTTAATGTTTTGGGGCGACAACGGAGAAGTCCTTAGTGCAGGAACTGGTGCAGTTGTTGCCGTAGGTGATGGTCAGTTCCAAACGGTAGTCGCCCGGCTGGCTGACCGAGATGTCCCAGTCGGTTCCTGTATGGCT
>JAZRYC010000171.1:0-9827 GCA_045600525.1 Bacteroidales bacterium | reverse complement strand
AGAAGACTCACGATTCTTCGAGCGGAAAGATGCCGGTTGTAGTCGCTGTTATGCAGGGGAGAGGCGTACCCACGGATGGTGATGGTGACGGAATCGCCTTGGTCTAAGGCTTTGTGAAGGTACTGCGTTAATGCAAGAAGCCGGTCATAACCAGTGGCTACGGAGTCTCGCATGAAGTCTGCCATGGATTGCTGGACATCAGAGAGGGTGCTCCCTGTCAGTCCGCGTTGTGATTCTTGAATATAGAGTTCTTCTTCTCGTAAATATTGCCGATAAAGTTCTTCGTAGGTTAGCGAGGTGGTGTCGGAAAGAGAATGGGGATTGGGCTGGTCGTTTTGAAAATATAAGGTGATGGGTAGTATTTGGGCGATTTTATCATGAACATCTGATGGAGGCGAAGAATTTGTGTCTTTGGAGGATATATGTTGTTTTTGAAAATGAAACAAATCGTTACAGCAAGTGTCGTCTATGGAATATCCATCATGGGGTCTGTTGGAAGAAAAATAGCCGGTGGCGTTGTCGGAATGAATGCAAAAATAGTAGTCATTGTATTCGGAATTATAGGGAACACCCATATTGGATACCTCTCCCCATTGTCCTAGGGAGCCTTCGCTATAGAAGATGTCGTAGTCGCCAATGCCGAGATGTTCATCGGAACTGAAATATAGAATTTGGGTGTTGGAATCATAAAAGGGGGTTACCTCGTTACCCTCAGTGTTGATAATGTTTCCGACATTGGTGGGTGGATTAAAAACTCCATTTTTCACAATGGAATACCAAATGTCTAAACCACCTATGCCGTTGGGACGATTGGAAACGAAATATAGTACGTCGTAGGCAGAATCTTCTACAAGGCAGGGATGCATGCTGGAGGTGCCCGTAGTATTGATAGGACTTGGTAGTTTTTGAGGTTTCGTCCATTTCTTGTCAGACAATTCAGATGACCATAAGTCGCATTGCAATTCTCCATGGCCTATACGCTTGCAACGGGAATAGATGATTTTTCGCCCTTGGTCGTATAGGCAATAATTGCTATTGAAGGTGTTTCTTCCATTAAGAATGTCGGAAAAGTTTTCGGGCATTGAATAGCGGCCGTCGGGGAGAAGCTTGGAACGATATATGTTGCAGTACCAACTGGTCTCGAAAATGTTGTCGTAGTCCTCTTCTATGTCTGCACGCATGGATGTGAATAGGAAGGAGGAATCAGGGAGGAGTTGTCCCGCATACTCTGAAAAATGGGAATTTATGTTCTCGGGCAGCGCCTTGATCGTCACTGGGAGGGTGTCTTTTTTGATGAATTTTCGTTGCTCATTGCGCTGTTCCTCTGTTAGATGAATGCCTTGTGCCGACACGGAAATCGTGGCATACAGGAAAATGAGGAAGAGTGAAAGGACAGCGCGCATGTGGGGATGAAAAAATTAAAGTTACATGAGGTCGTAGGGGCAGGGTTCTTTGCCCAAACGGGTGATAGTTTTTTTTCGGAAAATATAGGAGATGGATACTTCCAATCCGCCGCGCAAATGGGTGGCTATGCGAAAAGGAGAAGTGTTTACATCATAACTAACCCCGATGCGTAGGTTTTGCCAGTCAAAGAATACGTCGGCAATGACGGCGTCGTTCCATCTATAGAAAACGCCAGCGCCGAAGGAAAAAAGTGTAGTGTAACTGTTCTTTCTTTTGAAATATTCTATATTTGTCCCAAACGTGTATTCGCTGAAGGCCCTCTGCCAGCTGGCGTATGCCATTGGTTCCAAGGCAAGGTCGCGGGAAAGCCCGATTCGGGAAAAAAAGTGAGTGCTGTAGCGTATGGGAAGCCGTTCGTTTGTGTTTCCAAAAGATTCTTTGGGCCGATTGAGGTGGGTGGCACTGGCCCCTACTTGAAAGGTGTTGGTCTTATTTGGGGTATAACTCCAGACTAGGCCTGCTCCGCAGTCGAAAAAGAATTGCTGGGTGCGATCAAATGTCTCGGAGGTGGGTATGGAGGGGTCATAGCTATGATGATGGAATTGATCATCCCAGGTGGCTGCATTGAAATCGAAATAGTTGTTGAGCATGCCGGCATATACGCCGATGCCGATTTTGTGGCGATTGTGTCTGCCAACGTATTTGAGAAAAGAGCAGGAAACCAGAGCCTGCATGGAAGTGTATCCCACGGTGCCGGCTTTTTGGGCAGTGAAGGCTCCGCCAATGCCAATCAATTGCTGTCGTCTGTTGTCCTTGAGGATGGCACCGTCAGCACTGAGTCCGAAAGTCAAAAAAGGTTCCGTCACAGACAGCCATTGTGTCTTTTGGTTGCCGTTGATGCGGAAAACACCATCGAATGCTCCGCTTAAAGCGGGGTTGGTGCTGATGGGGGCGGTGTAGAATTGCGAATAGTGGTGGTTTTGAGCGTTAGCTACAAAAAAAAAATGTGTCAGGGCGACAATGAACAGAAGGATGTATTTGTATTTCTCTTTCCAGCAGTTTCGGAGATATTTTCGAAGTTCGTTCTCGCGTGGATTGTCCTGCGGCTCATAAATCTTGGCTCCGCTCAGCGTCTCAGGAAGGAATTCCTGCTGTACGAAGTTGTTTTTGAAGTCATGCGCATATTGGTATCCCTTGTGATATCCCAGTTCTTCCATGAGTTTTGTGGGTGCGTTGCGGATGTGCAAAGGAACCGGCAGGTCGCCCGTTTGTTTGATAATGGCGTATGCGGTATCAATAGCTATAATGGCGGCGTTGCTCTTTGGCGAACAAGCAAGATAGATGGCAGTCTGTGTAAGCGGAATGCGCGCTTCCGGCATGCCGATTACGTTTACGGCTTGGAAACAATTGTTGGCCAATAGAAGGGCATTCGGGTTGGCGTTGCCGATATCTTCAGATGCTAATATGACCATTCGCCGTGCAATGAACAGAGGATCTTCGCCCGCCACCAGCATACGTGCCATCCAATATACGGCGGCATTGGGATCGCTGCCCCGCATCGATTTGATGAATGCGGAGATGATGTCGTAGTGTTGTTCTCCCTTTTTGTCGTAAATAGCTAAGTTCTGCTGTATTACGTTTACTACTTGTTGCCGTGTGATGGTGATAACTCCGTCTGTGGGCTTGGTCATCCAGGTGACTAATTCCACGGCGTTAATTAATTTGCGAGCGTCTCCTCCGGAAATGCGTAAGAGGGCTTCCGTGTCCTCCAGTTGGATTTTGCATTGCAGGTGTTTCTCCAAATACTGTGTGGCTGTTTGCAAAATGGTCTCAAGATTTTCACGCGAGAGATTCTTTAACACATATACCTGGCAGCGGGATAGGAGAGGGGAGATGACCTCAAAGGAGGGATTTTCCGTGGTGGCACCGATGAGGGTGACAATGCCTTGTTCAACGGCTCCCAATAGGGAATCCTGCTGGGCTTTGGAAAAACGATGGATTTCGTCAATGAAAAGCAGGCAGCGGTTTGGCGACTGCTTGGCGCGGTCAATAACTTCGCGTATATCCTTTACTCCGCTGCTGATGGCGCTTAACATGAAAAATTCAGCACCAGTGAGCTCCGCAATGAGCAGCGCTAGGGTGGTCTTTCCGACGCCTGGAGGACCCCAGAAAATCATAGACTGGATATTGTCTTCCTCTATGGCATTGCGTAAAACGGCCCCCTTGCCCATCAGATGCTCCTGACCGACATAGGAGTCCAGACTCCTCGGACGTAATATTTCTGCTAAAGGTTTCTGCAAAATTTTCCAAATACGAGCGCAAAAGTACATAATAATTTTGATATCTACCATGGTGAAACAAAAACTTTGAAGGACGAAAACTACTATCTCAAAGGAAAAATGCAGAAGAGGAATGTTTTGGGAAAAGACATCCGATCCTTTGCATAATTAGGGAATTAAGTGTACATTTGCGCCCTAAAAAATTTGAATATGGAAGAGACAAAACACATACGTCCATCTTGGGACGAGTACTTTATGGAAATTGCCGATACGGTCAGTAAGAGAGCAACTTGCGATCGCGGTCGAAGCGGCTGCGTCGTGGTTCGTGATCGCCAGATCTTGGTGACCGGATATGTGGGTTCTCCCAAAGGACTGCCCCATTGCGATGAGGTTGGACACCAACTCAAACAGACGGTTCATGAGGATGGTACCATCACTCAGCATTGTGTTCGTACGGTTCACGCAGAACAGAATGCCATCTGCCAGGCTGCAAAACTTGGAATCTCCCTAAATGGTGCCACACTGTATTGCCGCATGACTCCTTGTCGGGTTTGTGCCATGTTGATCATAAACTGCGGTATTACCCGAGTGGTATGTGCCAATAAATACCATGCCGGTGCCGAGTCGGAGGAAATGTTTGCCAAGGCCGGCGTGAAACTTGAATTCTTTTCCGATGAGGTGGTGAAATATAAAAACCAATAGTTCCTCAAAACTGCATGAGAAAATTGAATATGATCGTTTAATAAAAAGCCGATATGTCAACCTTTCTTTGGGAATCCATTGCCTTCGGCCCTATCCATAGCCGTAGACTGGGCCATTCCCTGGGCGTGAATCTGCTGCCCACTGATTTAAAAATATGTTCTTTTAACTGTCTGTACTGCGAGTGCGGATGGACGTTGGAAAAACGTCTCACGGCTCGTGAGTTCTATCCTGTGGAGACGGTGCTGCAGGCCATTGAACATAAATTGAAAACTTGTCGCGATACCGACACACTGGTCGATAGCATTACCTTCTCCGGCAACGGAGAACCCACATTGCATCCCTGCTTTGATCAAATTATTGATGGATTGATTCCTTTGCGAGATCGCTATTATCCAGAAGCGGTTATTTCATGTTTGTCCAATGCTACCCAGTTGATGCGTCCAGAGGTTTGTGCCGCATTGAAACGTATTGAGAATCCGATTCTGAAACTGGACGCCGGCACACAGGAAATGCTGAATATAGTCAATGAGCCAGTTGTGCCCGTAAATTTGGATGAGGTGGTGTCGCAAATGTGCTCGTTTAATGGTGAACTTATTGTGCAAACTATGTTTTTTAGCGGAGTTAAGGACGGAATACCATTTGATAATAGCTTGGAGCCGGATTTTTCCGCATGGCTGGACCGCGTGGCCCTCATCCATCCTAAAAAGGTGATGATTTATTCTTTGGACAGAGAAACACCAGCTTCCCAATTGCACAAATTCGATAAGGAAAGGCTTGATTCTATAGCAGAACAGGTTCGTAAAATCGGAATTGAGGTGGAAACTTACTGATCTCCTAACTTTTTTGTACTTTTGCACGCTTTTTAAATAAGATTAAAATAACTTATGTTTACTGGAATTATAGAAAAAACAGGACGTATTGTCCGTATTGAGAAAGATAGAACCAACTACCATTTTACCCTGGAAGTGGATTTTGCGGACGAACTGGCCATAGACCAAAGTATGGCCCATGATGGCTGCTGTCTGACGGTAGTTGAATTGGATAAGGAAAAGAAACAGTATGTGGTAACGGCTATGGAGGAAACCATGCTGAAAACGAATCTCGGTACTTGGAAGATCGGAGATGAGGTGAATCTCGAGCGGAGTATGCGAATGGACGGTAGATTTGACGGACACATTGTTCAAGGTCATGTAGATCAGACCGCTGTTTGTGAAAAAGTGGTGGATGAGGATGGAAGCTGGCGCTATTATTTTACATACGATCCTGAGAAGAACAACTTTACGGTGCCGAAAGGCTCTATCTCTGTCAATGGTGTGAGCCTAACTGTTGTTGATTCTGAGAAGGGCCGTTTCTCTGTGGCTATCATTCCTTATACCCATAAAGTGACGAATTTTCACAATTTTAAACCTGGAACGGTGGTCAATATTGAGTTTGACGTCTTTGGTAAATATGTACAGAGACTGTTAGACGAATATTTTTCGGAACAGAAAAATAAAATGCAATAATCAACGTTTATCTTACTTTACGAAATCATAATTAAGAAGAATGTTGAATTTGAAAAGAACTTCCCTGAAGATGGTTATGGCGATTCTGACTGGTGCTCTACTGGTCGGGTTTTCAGGTTGTTCAACTTCCAAGAATACTTTCCCCAACCGCGCGTATCACAATGTGACTTGCCATTACAACGTGTATTGGAACGGACAACAGTCGATGAAGTCTGCAGAAACGGAAATGGCAAAACTCGCGAAGGATAACTATACGGCGATGCTCCCCGTTTATAATTATCCCGACAAATCGGACATCGGAGGCGCCCTTCCGCATTTGGACCGCACCATAGAAAAAGCCTCAAAGGCTATTTATAAACATTCTATGTTGATTCGGGGAAAAGAATATGTGAAAACTATTGACGATGCCTATCTGCTGATGGGTAAATCTTATTTTCATAAGCAGGATTATATACAGGCTCAACGGGTGCTGAGCTATATCACGCATAATTTTCCTAAGGCAAACACCTACAATGAGGCGGCTGTCTTGCTGGCAAGAAACTCTATGAGACAAGGCTATTTTGCCAGTGCGGATGAACAGCTGGAAAATCTTCATTATTTAGCCACGAATAAAAAGAACAAGAAGTTTAACGTGCTTTTCAATGCCGCTAAGGCGGAATACCATCTCACGGCCCCCGATGGCGACAAACAAGAAGCAATGGAGTATCTTAATTACGCCATTGCTGCCAAACCCGAAAGGGAGTTTAAATGCCGACTTCAGTTGATCTTGGGTGAGTTGTATGAGGAAATGGGACAGCAACAGGATGCCCAGACAAACTTCCAAAAGGTTATTAAGAAATCCTCCACCTACGAAATGGTCTTCTGCGCGCAAATGCACCTTGCCGCCAATTATGACGGTTCTGACGCATCTCGCAATGCCATTATGAAACAGTTTAAGAAAATGCTTGAAGAAAAGAAAAACGAGGACTTCAAGGATCAAATATATTACGCCTGCTCCGAAATCGCACGAATTGACGAGGATGATACGCTTAGAAAGAATTACCTCGCCAAGTCGGTGGCTGCCTATACGAACAATAACTACCAACGGACTTTTTCCAGCCTTACCTTGGCTGATCTTTATTTTGCTGAAAATGAATATCGGCAAGCACAAAACTATTATGATACGGCAACTATGTCGATTCCGAAAAACTATCCCAATTATGAAGGTATCATTCAAAAGGCTTCTGTTCTGAAGGATTTGGTGCTGAAATTGGATGAAATTGACTTGCAGGATAGTCTGCAGCGAATTGCAAAACTACCGGAGGGACAACGTAAGGCCTGGGTGCAGAAGATGATTGCGGAATATACGGAAGCTGAACGTAAAGCCGCTGCCGAAGAGGCAGAAAGAATGTTGGCTTTGCAGAACGCGTCTTCATATACCAATATCAATACCACCTCTTCAAACGGGAAATGGTATTTTTACAACCAATCGCTGGTTACCGCTGGTCAGCAGGATTTCTACCGGAGATGGGGAAATCGGAAACTGGAAGATAATTGGTTTATCAGTAATAAACAGCAAATCTCCTTCGATGACTTGGCATTGATGAACAATCCGAACAATGCTGCCGATTCGGTGGAATATGACGAAGACGGCAACCCTATTCCAAAGCGCGAAACCGACCCCAAAAAGGAGGCTTATTATCTTCAGGATCTGCCACTCACACCGGGTGCTATCGATACATCAAATAAGATTATTGAAACAGACCTTTACGAGGTGGGGTATATCTATCAGGATTTGCTGCATGATTACCCTCGCGCATGTGAGTCTTTCGAATCGTTGCTGAAACGTTTTCCTCAAGGCGAATTTGCCCTGCCCTGTACGTATCTCCTTTATGTGTTGTATTCTCAGCAAAATAATCCTAAGGCGGACAATTATAAGCAGATTCTGTTAACGAAATATGCCGATACGGACTATGCCAAACTCATTAATGATCCTCACTATTACGAAAAATTAGCCGCAGCCGCCAAGCAACTGGAGAACCAGTATGAGCAGGTTTATGATGATTATACCAACAAACGCTGGAAAGCCGTAGTTCAAGCGTCGGATGCCGCTATGCCGCAATGCACAAATATCTCGTTGAAGGCCAAATATGCCTATCTGAACGCGGTAGCCTCAGGCCAGGTTTATAATCAAGATACATTGATTAGAAGGCTGCAATATGTTGAGAAGGAATTTTCTTCGGAACCGGTAGCTGAATTGGCTCGGATTTACTTGTCTACCTTTGAACCTCAACAGGTGGCGGCAGCACAACCTACTTCAACCGTGGAAGGCGAACAGAAAACCCAAACGACGTCCGCACCAGTGGCCCAACAGAAATCTCCGTTTGTGTTCAACCCCGATGAAATGCATTATATCATCCTCTTGGTGAAAACGTCTAATGTGTCTGTGCAGACCGTAAAGCAGAATTTGTCCAATTTTAATAAGACTTATTTCAGCCTTCAGCATTTCAACGTCACCAGTTTCTATATTAGCAATTCTCAGCAAATGGTTACAATTGCTAAATTTACGAATGCCGAAACGGCGTTGGATTTCTATAATATTTTGGTTAAGAATGAAATGTTTTCCGGTGATGTGGCAAATAAGAATATTGAACCTTATCCCATTTCTTCAACGAACTATACGACGTTTTACAATATGCAGGATGAAAGGACTAAATATGTGCAATTTTTTGAAGAGAATTATTTGAAGAAAAAAGAATAAAAACGAAAAACAATCATAATTATGAAAGAAAACGAACAAAGAGAATTTGGAGCAGTGAATATTATTGCCAATGGCACACAGTTGGAAGGTAATATTATTACGAATGGAGATTGCCGAATCGACGGTATCGTAAAGGGAAATGTCATTTCCAAAGCAAAGATTATCATTGGTCAAAGCGGTCGCGTGGAAGGCAATATTACTTGTGCAAATATTGACATTGAAGGCAAGGTGAAGGCAGAATCTTTAAATGTTAGCGATCTGGTATCTTTGAAGGCTACGGCCAATATGATGGGCAACATAGCCACGGGAAAGATTGCCATCGAACCTGGCGCCGAATTCTCGGGCAATTGTAAGATGCATAACCAGAAGGTGATGCCGTCTGCGCCTGTGCAGCCTGAAAAATAGTGTACACATAGAGAATGCATTCCTATCCCAAGAAAAATAGTGCTTTGAATAATTACGCCATCTATTCCAATATGGGAATTGAGATGGGAGTGATTATAGCTGCTGGCGTCTTTGGCGGAGTGAAATTGGATAAATGGCTGCAAATGTCGCCACTGTTTACTATTTTACTCTCTTTGGGCGGTGTGGCTATGGCTATGTATATTATGCTGAAGACACTTTCTCCAAAAACTAAGTCAGGTCAAAATGAGTCAAAAGATACCCATTAAGAAGTTTTCATTTAGAATCATTGTGTTCTCCGCTGTCATCGCCGCCCTGACGGTGATATTCCAATGGCTGTGCCCCGCGTATGCCACACCCGCACTGCCTTTCATCGTGCTGTTCTTCTTTGTCATCACACTGACAACCATCTATATCGTACTTCGCAACACCACAGGAACCGATGGCCGGAAGTTTGTGTCCAGCTATATGCTGTCACGCATCATCAAGATTTTTTCCTGCCTCATCTTCCTCGTACTCTATCTGTTGCTGAATAAAAACGACTCCCTGCGCTTCGCCATCGCCTTCCTCGTTATCTACTTCCTGTATTCCATTTTCGAAGTCGTAGTGCTGAAGAAGGAGAACCAGGAACTTTCCAAGTAGGTTTCAAAAGTGTAGGGACGCAATTTATTGCGTCCGACAACCATTCAAAGTTTCAAGTTTCAAGTTTCAAGTTTCAGGTTCCAAGTTTCAGGTTTAACATTACCGACTTCGTTTTTTAATTTCCCTCTTCAGTTCACCGTTCACTAATCACAG
>JAZRYC010000170.1:0-6713 GCA_045600525.1 Bacteroidales bacterium | reverse complement strand
AGTTTATGCACAAACAATGCACATTAAAAATAAAAACTTATAAGAAAGCAGACAAAAAAACGCTGTCGGAAGCTTCCGACAGCGTTTAAGTTGTATTTTTGCACAGTAAAAAAACTGTAACGGTTATTTAGGACTAGTCATCCTCTTCGGTAAAGTAGTCAATGATAAGGCTCCCCTGCTTCATCTGTCGTTTCTCCCATCTTTCTTCCTGACGGTCTAAACGGGCTTCAAAGTTGGCCTGCTGTTTCATAATCCGCCTGATTTCAGGTGGCTCCTGTGCTGGCTGGGCAAGCAGTTTTTCCAACGATAAAGAAGCCAAAAGGCAAAACAAGCATACCATTTTTTTCATTGTAATAGCAAAGGCTGTAGCTGGCATTCGAGAGGAAGGTCCTTTTTTCATAATGCTTATAAATGAGCGGCAAAGATAGTCTTTTTTAGGTTTAAGGTTTAAAGGAGCGAAAGACGATATTGAGTATGCATCATCCCGCTTTGGATGTTCGGTTTCATCTACTAATCTACCTCTCTCAAAAAATATTTTTAAAAAAATAGTACTTTGTATTGCAAGGTACTAAAATTTTTGTATTTTTGCCGCGTCAAAAAATTGTCAACGGGCGCAATTTATTGCGTCCCTACATTTTTGAAACTTTAAACCACTACATACAAGTACGCCCCTTTATTAACCGAGTAATTATACTTGAAACCTGAATCCTGAAACTTGAAACTTAACACCCCGCTTATGCCTACAAATACCGACAACGTCAAATCGCAGATGCGCAAAGGAATTCTGGAATACTGCATTCTGCTCATCATCAGCAAAAAGCCATCCTACGTTTCCGACATCATCACGGAACTGAAGAACGCACACCTCATCGTGGTGGAAGGCACGCTTTATCCGCTGCTGTCGCGATTGAAAAACGGCGGACTGCTTGCCTACCAGTGGCAGGAATCGGTGCAGGGCCCCCCGCGCAAATACTACGAACTCACCGACGATGGCCGCTCCTTCCTTGCCGAACTTGACGGCGCCTGGAACGAAGTGAACCAAACGGTCACGGCCATAAAGAAGTTTAAGGTTTAAAGTTCAAAGTTTAAAAATGAAGATATGAAAAAGATTGAGAAATTTGAAGATTTAGAGATATTTCAAAGCGCACGTGAACTCTGCAAAGAAATTTACAACATTACAAAGGAAGGAGATTTTAAATACGATGTTCGCTTTGTTCAACAAATGCATGCCGCAGTGGGTTCTATTATGGATAATATAGCAGAGGGTTTTGAACGTAATGGCAACAAGGAATTTATTAATTTCCTATATATAGCTAAAGGTTCTTGCGGAGAAGTGCGCAGTCAAATTATCCGAGCATCCGATGTGGGATTCATAGACAACATGACAGCAAAGAAGATCTACGAATCTTGTATATCATTAAGTAAATCAATAGCTTATTTTATACAAAAACTAAAGAAAAGTGAGCTAACCGGCCCTAAATACAAATAAAGAGCCAT
This sequence comes from Bacteroidales bacterium, assembly GCA_045600525.1. Taxonomy (GTDB): domain Bacteria; phylum Bacteroidota; class Bacteroidia; order Bacteroidales; family WCHB1-69; genus F23-D06. The sequence goes on along the minus strand of JAZRYC010000170.1, from coordinate 5,216 downwards.
TCCTCTTAAACCTTAAACTTTAAACTTTAAACCCTATAAGTCGAATATTTAATTTTACAATACAATGAAAAGAACCCTTACCATCAACCTGAACGGCCTTGTCTTCAATATCGATGAAGACGCCTATCAAACCTTGAACCAATACCTGGAAGAACTCGGTCGGCACTTTGCGGCAGATGAGAAAGAGGAGATCCTCAAGGACATCGAAGCCCGCGTGGCGGAGCTATTCTCTGAAAAATTAGTGAACCGCAACGTCGTAGAGATGCGTGACGTGAAGGAAGTTATTGAGCAATTGGGCCAGCCCAGCCAGTTTGAGGACGAGAGCGGCGCGCAGTCTGAAGCACAGTCGGCGGAACCGCAGCAGCCCTTTACGGCAGGCGAGCGCCGCAAAATGCGCAAACTCTATCGCGACACGGCCAACAAACGTATCGGCGGTGTGGCTGCCGGCGTGGCCGCCTATCTGGACTGGGACCCGACGCTGGTGCGCATCCTCTTCCTGCTGATTATGCTGTTCAGTCTTGGTTGGACCGTCTTCATCTACATCCTGATGTGGATTTTCATTCCGGAGGCCAACTCCGTAGCCCAGCGCTTAGAGATGCAGGGCGTGGAGCCTACCGCAGAAAATATCGGCAGCTACACCGCTGCCAACGAATCACCCGTGGCAAGCACGCCGAGTCCGTTAGCCAAAATACTCAAAGTCATAGCCATCGTCGTATTGAGTCTTATTGGAATCGGCCTGTTTGCCTCTGTGATGGGTGTCCTGATAGCCACCATAATGTTGGTGTTCCATCTGTTGCCCATTGCCGTCAGCATCAACGAAATTATCTTGCTGACAAGCATCGGAGTATTTTTGATAATTCCCGCCATCGCCATCGTTATGTTCTGCATCTATTTGGTCAACAACCGCAAACCGCACCACAAAAGCGTTGCCTGGGTATTGCTTGGTCTCTGGTTGGCCAGCATCGTGGGTATGGCCGTCTGCGGTGTCAATGCCTACAACCATCGCGAAAAATGGGACAGCGAGGAGATTCAAAATTCCCTTTTGAAATATTGGGATGATGACGATGAGGATTACGACGAGCAGTATTATTCTAACGAGGACCGCAACAGCGGGGAGTTTCACGCCATTGACGCGGAAGAGGCCATAACGGTCAAGTTCACGCAGGGCGACAGCACCTCCGTGGAAGTCAAGGCCCCGCAGAGCAAAATCGCCAATATCCGTACCGACATCCGCAACGGCGTGCTCTACATCCGCAACGAGAACCCCAATATGAAAGGCAACCAGCGCATCCTCGTTTATGTCACGGCTCCGCAATTGGACAAAATCAAAATGTCGGAGGCGTGCAACTTTGAGTGCGAGGGCGATGTTAACTTCCCAAAACTGGAAATGCAAGTGGAAGAAGCTTCCCGCGTGAAACTTGCGGGCAAGATTGACACGTTGAATGTACGTGCCGAAGAGGCCGCACAGGCTGATTTGGAGGACGTTACTGCCGATGTGGCCACCATCCGTGCCGAAGAGGCATCTCACGTGGCGATGGGCACCGCCCGCGAACTGCGCATCCAAACCTCTGAGGCCAGCGCCGTGACCTACAAGGGTACGCCGCAACTGCTCCAGAAAAGCAGCAGCGAGTTCTCCGTGGTCACGAAACGGTAGATTTAGGGTTTAGGGTATAGGGTTCAGGGTTCAGGCATGTAGGGACGCAATTCATTGCGTCCGGTAACCTTTCAGGTTTAAGGTTCAAAGTTTAAGGTTTAAAGTAATTACCACATTTCACATTATCTTTATGAAAATCAAATTCTTTGCATTTGTCGCAATATTGTCTTTCTTGATGGTCTCTTGCGGTCCTGTTGATATGAACCGGTCGAGGAAGATGGTGGAAAACAATTTCAACAACCGTTGGAAATGTAATTTTATGCTTTTCAACGGTAAGATACATGGGCATTTCAAGGTTAAGTCGGACGAGCCGACCTTGATTGTTGAGCAACATATTGTAAAAGGCAACGTGGATTTCACGGTTACCGACAAAAAAGGCAACGTAATTATACCGCTCGAAGTGCATCACGAGAATGATACAATCAAAGGTCTTCCTTTGAAAAAAGGACAGAGAGTGTATGTATGGGCGGAGGGCAAAGACGCAATGGGGACATTTGCGTTCACATTGAAATAGTTAGCCTATTCGACACAATAATTAGTGCATGGCATCGTTATTCATAATGCATATTTTTTAAATATTTATGAACAAAAGACTTATTCTCTGTTTCTTAGCAGGCATCCTAAGCATTTACGCCCTCTTTGCCCAAGAGCAGGAATCCTCCAAAGAAGAGATCGTAGAAACCAGTCGATCGTATGAACCGTTTAAGGGATTCCATCTCGGCTACACCCTGCAAACGGAATTGGTACAGCCCGCGATGACAGATAAAATATTTTTTAACGACTATTGGGATCCGACTTCACTGCCGGGCATCGGCTTTGCCGCCGGTTTGGAGACCTCCTACCATTTTGCAAAATACTGTGGCTTTTCTGTGGGATTGGAGTACGGCACTACCACGGCAGTGCAATTCAAAATCCCCAGTGATCGTATTCACCTGCGTTTGTACAACGCCTCCATCCCTGTGAAATTCGAGCTGCATGTGCCTATCAAAAAAGACTTTTGGATTACTTCCAACGTAGGAACGAACATCACTCTAACAAGAAGTGATGTCCAATACTTCTATTCTTACACTGATAGACAGGGAATTGGATATAACTTTCTCATAAACGATTATCAACTTTGTCGTGCCGATTTGCAGTTGGGATTGGGCTTCTACTATCAGATTCCAAGAGCCGGACTCTTCCGCGCCCAAGTGGGGCTGAACGTACCCTTTGGACAAGGTATCTTTGGCCATTATAGTCTATACTATTTGGATAACCATACTGCACCCACCCCAATTGGCGACATCCATACAAATAATGGTTATTTGAGTTTTCAATTAGCTTATATCCATACTTTCCATAGAAAAATCAAGAAAATGATGCCTGTTCCTGCGTGGGACAGCTCATTGCCACGGCACGAATTTCAGCTGAACATCGGAGACCCCTATATGGCAGTCAGCACCCGTGCAATCTCTGGTTTCGACATTACGGAGCAATTATTCCCCAACTTACAGGAAAATCCCGATAGATTGGACAATTCACATAGTTGGAGGTTCCCTTCATACAAATGCCGGACCAATGTGATGCCACTCTTCTCTTTCAGTTATCATTTCCGGTTGCGCAAATGGCTTTGGATTGGTGTCGCCAACACTTTCTCGGATATCCGCCAAAACATTGTAAATCCAGAAGGCATCACCGAAGCACGCCTCAACGAATACGCCATCTCCACCATTTTCGACGTGCGCTTTTCCTATCTCAATCGTAAACACGTCACCCTCTACTCCGGATTAGGCATGGGATTTATGTTCAAAGGGTATGATTCCCGACAAGATGGAAAATATCAACCGATATCGCTGACCAGTTCTCTTGCCTATCAACTAACCGCCTTCGGTGTCAAAGCCGGCGGCAACCACTGGTTTGGCAACCTAGAACTCGGCTGCGGTTACAAAGGATTTATTTCCGGCGGTGTTAGTTATGATTTTTAAAATTTGAAAACAACGAAAAAACAAATTTCCTATATCACATATATCACAACAGTTTTGCTGCCATCCTGCCTGCCAGCTGACCAATAGGCCAAGACGACCACGCCTACACCCAAACGGGTAAGAATATGTATGATGGATGGACAGACGGCATTTCCATATGGGGAAGATTTCCTCAAATGCCTACAATAAACATAATGAAGAGAGTTTAGCGAATACCAGCATCTTCAGCTACGAGCAAGTTGCAATCGATTTCAACAGAATATCACAAGTTTGGTCAATGGAAGCCCCGACAAAACTCCTTTAATTTCTTTTCTTTAGTTTACTGCTCACAGCTCACCAAAATCAAAAAAATGTGATGTTATAATTCCATTAATAGTACTTTATGAAGCTGACATCGTGAATAGACTTCCTTAAAAAGGGGGCAGAAAGTGTTTGTTAAAGCCAAAATCAAGGAAGCAAATGGGATATTTTTTTAAAATGGAATAATTTGTATTTTTGCACCGCTGTTTTTTTTAAATTTTGGCTAAGGGATTTCACGAAATTTAAGGAATCGGCATAATTTGTTCCAAATAGAAGTCCCCCTTATATGGCTAAATTTTTAATACGATATAGACACTGGCTGCTCTGCCTTACATTTATTCTTGCTGCTGTTTGTTTGGTGCTGACATTCCACGTCAATATCAACACTGATATGACCAAATACCTGCCTGACGACTCCAATATGCGTGCGGGTTTGGAAATCATGAACAACGAATTCGGGAATCTCGCCAAAATGGGAGGATCCGATGTTCGCGTCATGTGCAAAGGACTTTCCGATGAAGAAAAAGTGGATATGATGGTTCATCTGCGCAAAATGGACCATGTAAACAGCGTTAGGGAAGAAGAAAACGGGAAACGCACCCTATACGAATTAGGCGTTGCTGGAACTGTTGATCAAGTTACTATGGGTGAACAAATTGCAGAGCAGTTTCCCAAAGTCAAAGTTGTTGAGACAAACCAAGATGGAGCCACCGCCGAAGCTCCTATGCTGATGGGCGCAGTGGCCCTACTTCTAATCATCCTCTTTGCCATGTGCCAGTCGTGGCTCGAGCCAGTACTGTTTCTCACCTCCACCGGCATCGCCGTTTTGTTGAATGTTGGCACTAATGCCCTATTGCCCAGCGTATCCGCCACGACCAATTCCATCGTAGCGGTTCTGCAGTTAGTACTTTCCATGGACTATTCCATCATCCTCATCAATAGGTTTCGACAGGAAAAGACACACAACGGCATTAGTGTGGACGCCATGCAAAATGCCGTCAAACTGGCAGCATCCTCCATTCTCAGTAGCGCACTGACCACTATCGTCGGCCTCATTATGCTCGTTTTCATGAAACTCAAAATCGGTGCCGACTTAGGCATTGTTCTTTCCAAAGGTGTTCTCTGTAGTTTGATTTGCAACTTCACCGTACTGCCTTCCCTCATCTTGATTTTTGAAAAAGGTATTGAAAAGTCACAAAAAAAAGTTCTCCGCATACCAACCGACAAACTCGCCCATTTCAACGTACGTTTCCGCATCCCGCTCTTGTTGTTGTTCGTCATTTTATTTGTCGGTTCTT
>JAZRYC010000169.1:0-6467 GCA_045600525.1 Bacteroidales bacterium | reverse complement strand
AAGTTGAAATCGTTGCTTCTTCTGAAGACAAGACTTTCAACTACATTCCTAAGGGCTGGACAGTCCCTGCTGATGCTGACTATTTCCACATCACAACCAACAACACCATCTACGGTACTGAAATCCGCAAGGACTTCGCTGCTGAAGAAATCAATAACGTTATGCTCGTAGCTGATATGTCTTCTGATATCATGAGCCGTCCTGTTGACGTTAAGAAATATGGTTTGATTTACGGTGGTGCACAAAAGAATGTGGGTCCTGCTGGCGTTACTTTCGTTATCGTGCGCAAAGACATTCTCGGCCAAATCGGTGACCGTGCTTATATGAATCCTATTCCTACGATGTTGGACTACCGCACACACGCTGCTGAAGAAGCTAAGAACATCTCTATGTTCAACACTCCTCCGGTACTTCCGATCTTCGTTATGCACGAAACCCTCACTTGGTTGAAGAACACTATCGGTGGCGTTGAAGAAATGAACAAGATCAACACCAAGAAATCAAATCTTCTTTATGAAGAAATCGACCGCAATAGTATGTTCGTTGGTACAGTTGCTGACAAAGCTGACCGTTCCATCATGAACCACTGCTGGGTTATGGCTCCTGGTTACGAAGATAAACAAGACGCTTTCATGGCATTCGCTAAAGAACGCGGTATGATCGGTATCAAGGGTCACCGTTCCGTTGGCGGTTTCCGCGCTTCCCTGTACAACGCTTGTACGGTTGAAGACGTTGAAGCTCTCGTGGCTTGTATGCAGGATTTTGAAAAAGCTAATAAATAAAACAATTGATTATTAAGATATTAAATTATTAAACTATTAAATTATTGAATGAAGAAAGATGTTTTGAAGGAAGTATCTTATCAATTTGCGCTTGAAATTTTTAAGTTATGTAGAAAGCTGCAATTTGATTCAAAAGAATACATTATTTCAAAACAACTTGCAAGATCTGGAACATCAATAGGTGCTAATATTGAAGAAGCAGGTGGTGCTTAATCAACAAAAGATTTCATTGCCAAATTACATATAGCATTAAAAGAAGCAAAAGAATCTCACTATTGGTTAAGGTTACTGAAAGATAGCCATTTGATTGAAAATGAAAAATTTGATAGTTTGGTTAAAGATTTGACTTATATTATTAATTTGCTTACCAAAAGTCTTAAAACAGCAAAATCAAATATTGACCCGAATCAATAATTTAATATCTTAATATCTTAATAATTTAATAATAGGTAAGATGAAAGTTTTAGTTGCAACAGAAAAACCTTTCGCAAAAGTTGCTGTTGACGGCATTCGCGAAGTAGTTGAAAAAAACGGCTATGAATTGGCCCTTTTGGAAAAATATACAGACGTTAACGAATTTTACGCAGCCGTTGCTGACGTTGACGCTTTAATCGTTCGTTCCGACAAGGTTACGAAAGAAGTTATCGACCACGCTAAGAACCTCAAAATCGTGGTTCGCGCAGGCGCTGGTTTCGACAACCTTGACCTCGAAGCTTGTACGGCTAACAACATCGTGGCTATGAATACTCCTGGCCAAAACTCTAACGCTGTTGCCGAATTGGTAATGGGTTTGTTGGTTTATGGTGTTCGTAATTTCTACAATGGCAAGTCCGGTTCTGAATTGATGGGCAAAAAATTAGGTTTGCTCGCATTCGGTAACGTAGGCCGCAACGTGGCTCGTATCGCTAAAGGTTTCGGCATGGATGTTTACGCATTTGATGCCTTCTGCCCTGCAAATGTTATTGAAGAAGCTGGTGTGCACGCAGTGGCAAGCCGCGACGCTTTGTTTGAAACTTGCGATATCGTTTCTTTGCATATTCCTGCAACCGCAGAAACTAAGCAAAGCATTAACTACGATGTAGTAGGTAAGATGAAGAAAGGCGGTATCCTCATCAATACCGCTCGTAAGGAAGTCATCGACGAAGCTGGTTTGATCAAGCTGATGGGCGAACGCACCGACCTCAAATACATCTCCGACATTATGCCGGATGCTGATGCTGAATTCAAGGCATTTGAAGGCCGTTACTTTGCTACCCCCAAGAAAATGGGTGCGCAAACGGAAGAAGCCAACGTTAACGCCGGTATCGCCGCCGCTAACCAAATCGCTGATTTCTTCAAGACTGGTAACAAGAAATTCCAAGTCAATAAATAGTATATGAGTGAACGGTGAAGAGTGAGCAGTGATCTGATTTTCCAAATCACTGTTCACTACTCACTGATCACTTTTATTGGCCCTGTAGTTCAGCTGAATAGAACGTCAGATTCCGGTTCTGAAAGTCGTGGGTTTGAATCCCGCCAGGGTCACTAAAGGAGAGAGGATTGTGGTATAGACTGCAATCCTTTTTTTGCTAAATTGAATGAAAAGATGAGAAATCTCTATTTGATTGCCGTTTTATCCATTATTTTTATCGCGGTGCAGGCGCAAACCATCATCACAGGTGATGAACAGCAGGACAAGGCGTTGGCAACCGCCATTTGGACGATTGACCACAATACGGAAGGACAATTGTTGAAGGCTGGTGCCGACTACGGTGGCGAATGGACGCGCGACATCTCTATGAATGCCTGGAATGCCGTTTCCATTCTTCGTCCTGATGTAGCAGAATACTCCCTTTGGAGCGTTACCAGTGACCGCCAAACCATTGGTCATCAGTATTGGGACAAGATCATTTGGACGCTTGGTGCGTGGAACCATTACTTGGTTACAGGGCGGGAGGATTTTCTTACACAGGCCTATTTGTGTTGCAAGCGAACGATGCAAGAATTGGAAGACTCCTGCTATGATGTGGCCTATGGTCTTTTTATGGGCCCAGCCGTTTTCCAAGACGGCATCACCGCATACGAGGAACCGATCTTTGACACGATGCTCAAATTCAACGGTAATGTGTTGGCGCACAAAAATTCCCGAAACATCAAATGCTTATCTACAAATGCGCTTTATTATCAGTCATATAGATGTTTGGCGGAGATGGCGCGCTTACGCGAACCCACAGCAGTGCAAACCTACGAAGAGAAGGCTCGGTTATTACGTGAGCAATTCCGCAAACATCTTTATGACGCGCCCAACCATCGGTTTTATTTTCTGATTGATCATCAGGGGAAAAAGCACGAATTTCAAGAAGGAATGGGTGTGGCATATGCTATCTTGTTTGGACTGGTAACACCCGAAGAGGCGTGCGGCATTATTGATAACGTGTATTCCACATCTTCTGGAATTCCCAGCGTGTGGCCTTGTTTGAAGCGGTGTAGTGAGGAAAAGCCGGGGCGGCATAACGTGATGGTGTGGCCGCATGTAAATATGTTCTATGCGTCTGCTTGTGCCGAAGTCGGAAAATATGACTCCTTTTATTTCGAAGTGTCCAATTTAGCTCGTTTAGCCACGCAGTGTGATCCTAAAGGAGAAGTGAACTTTCACGAAATCTATACGCCCGACGGTGTTCCTTCTGGCGGATGGCAGTGTGGTTCGTTGTGGCCGCCGCTCAACCACCAAACATGGTGTGCAACTGGTTTTCTGCGCAATTATTTGTACTATATCGCAGGAATGAAACCTCAGCCCGAAGGCTTATATTTTCGGCCGCTAGGTTCTTCAACAGGAAAAGTCGAACTGAAAGACATTCCTTATCGCAATGCCGTTCTAAATATTACAATAGTAGGGAAGGGGAATAAAATAAAAAACTGCCGGATCAATGGTAGAAAATCAAAGCCCTTTATTTCGGCTGATGCTGAAGGCACTTATTTCGTAGAACTGGGATTGAAATAGAGAAAGAACGGATGGGGGTATCTGTGAAGTCTCATTCAAAATAGTAGCACAAATGGCGGTTGATATCAATGGATTTGTTATTTTTGCCGCCAAAAGATTATTTTATTAAGACAATCATTATTAATCATTAAAATTTACACACAATGAATCGTTTCTTTACTATGTTAGACGCACCTGCTGCGGGAAATGCCGGCGGTGGAAGTATGACTTTGATATTTATCCTCGCTATTATTCTTATTTTCTATTTTTTCATGATACGTCCTCAGCAGAAACGCCAGAAACAAATGGAAGAATTTAAGAAAAGCCTTCAAAAGGGTGATAAAATAACGACTATTGGTGGTATTCACGGAAAAATAGCAGAAGTTAAGGAAAACACTTTTGTGGTGGAAATTGCCAACGATGTTCGCATTGAAATTGAGAAATCTGCCGTGGCAGTAGATGAGGCTCAACTGAAAAATGCACAGAAAAAAGAAAATTAGTTTTTTTTCTTATGACAAAGGAAAAACTCAAATTACCGTCCATTGCCTTTCTGGTATGTCTTTTCATCGCAGCTGCCGCCTGGTTCGTTGTGACCTTTTCAAAAGATTACAGGGTTACCTATAATTTTAAAATCCAAGGCTACAATCTTCCCGATGGTAAAAAGTCGGTAACCATATCAGATTCAACGATTGCGCTCACTTTTAATCAGAAGGGGTTGAAATATCTTGCGGCTCCATTTAATGATAATGAAAGGGTGGTGTATATTTCTGTGGCGGATTTGATTAAGCCTAAACATAAGGTTTCTGTGTATACGTTCACGAATAAAGAGATGCGGGATTTCCTTTCTCATAACAACTATGGCTCGGAATTGGTGGCTGTGGAATCACCCGAAGTGATCACCTTTTATTTGAAATAATGTATAAAGTTGCATTAACCGGAGGAATAGGTACTGGAAAGACTTATTTGTCTAAGCATTTTATACAAATGGGTATTCCGGTGTTTTATGCCGATGACGAAGCCAAAAAACTATATAGGGATTCTCTTTTCAAGGAAAAACTATTGTCTTTGTTTGGGAAGGATGTTTTTGATGATAAGGGAGAAATAGACTTCCCGCAATTGTCGAAAATGGTCTTTTCCGATGCCGAGAAGCTACAACAATTAAACCAGTTGGTGCATCCTGCCGTTATGCGTTTGTTTGCGGAATGGGCAGAAAAACAGTCAGGCGACACGGTAATGATGGAGTCGGCCATTGTTTATGAAAACCAGTTGGATTCTTATTTTGATAAGATCATTGTGGTTGATGCTCCATTGGAACTGCGAATCAAGAGGATTTTGATTAGAAATCCCCAGCTTTCGCGTGAGGACATTTTGCAAAGAATGTCAAGACAGCTGCCTCAGGAGGAAAAATGTCGGCGGGCAGATTTGGTGGTTTGCACAGGAGAAACCTATGAAGAGGCATTAGCAATAAAATAAAAAAGAGGCGAAAAAATTCGCCTCTTTTCTGTTATTATGCCATGGCAATATTGATGACCACTTCAGTGGCCTTAACCATGGATTCAAGCGGAACGTATTCATATTTGCCGTGAAAGTTATGGCCTCCGGCAAAAATGTTCGGGCAGGGAAGACCTCTGAAGGAAAGATTGGCCCCATCGGTGCCGCCACGGATAGGTTGCACTTTGGGCGTGATGCCGGCTTTTTCCATGGCCTTCGTAGCCCGTTCAACAACATAGAAGACAGGTTCTACCTGTTCGCGCATATTGTAGTATTGGTCTTTGATTTCACAGGAAAGACGATGGTCGTATTTTTTGTTGAGGAATTGAACAATGTCTTGGAGTTGTTGTTTCTTCGCTTCAAATTTAACTCTGTCGTGATCGCGAATGATATAGTTGAGCTGACTTTGTTCAACGCTGCCTTCCATATGGATGAGAAGGAAGAATCCTTCATAATCTTGTGTGTACTGCGGACGCTCGAATTCAGGAAGCATACTGTTGAGTTCCATGGCGATCAATTGGGAATTGACCATTTTGTTCTTGGCATATCCCGGATGGATGTTTCTTCCTTGGATTTTGATGACGGCCGAAGCGGCATTGAAGTTTTCATATTCAAGTTCTCCAATAGCGCCTCCGTCCATCGTATATCCGAAATCACAGCCGAATTTTTCAACGTTGAAGTATTTAACGCCCTGCCCGATTTCCTCATCGGGTGTGAACCCGACTTTAATAGGGCCATGTTTGATTTCAGGGTGTTGGATGAGGTATTCCATAGCACAGACGATTTCGGCCACACCGGCTTTATCATCGGCACCCAACAAGGTTTTTCCATCGGTTGTAAGTAGTGTTTGTCCTTTGTAGTCAGCCAATTCAGGAAAGTCTGCCAGAGTGAGTGCGGTGTTTGTTTCGGCATCCAACAGAATATCTTGACCATCGTAGTTTTCAATGATACGGGGAGATGAGATACCGGGCATATCGGGAGCGGTATCAAAATGGGCGATGAAACCGATGGTGGGCAGCGTTTGGTCTGTATTACTCGGAAGTAATGCTGTAACATAGCCGTATTGATCTTTTTCCACTTCGGTCATACCGATGGACTTTAGTTCTTCTACCATTACGTCTCCGAAATCCAACAGAGCCTGGGTACTTGGGTAGGAGGTAGAGTTTTCATCGGAAGTAGTTGCGTAGGAAATGTACTTTGAAAATCTTTTTAAAAGGAGGTCTTTCATAGGAATA
>JAZRYC010000168.1:0-18042 GCA_045600525.1 Bacteroidales bacterium | reverse complement strand
CCTCTGGATTTTAAACTTTTTTGTATAAATTTGCTGCCTTAATTTTTTGGGGGAAAAGATAAAAAAATAATATACTAACATAGACCTACTCCTTTTATTTTCAACAATTTAAATCTGGTAAATTTCATCTTCTGACGTCACGGGAATAGGCGGATGGTAAAATTAGAAAAGGAATGGCGCAGAAAAAATACACATTCATCGATTTGTTCGCAGGGTGCGGTAATAAAAGTGATTTTTAAGTAATTGAATTAGATAGCAAAAACGTACCAATGAACTGTTACTATCAAAATCAAATAGATTCTTTTTTGTCTGACAATCACCAAAATATTCTTGGTAAATTAACTCTTGCTGGAGGTAATGATCCAAATCAAGTCAGCGCATGGGAAACGGAAATAGATCTATTAAAAACTATTTTGAAGGAATGGGAAAACGAAGCTGCAGAAGTAATTTTCGAATACACTATTCCACGTTTAAATAAACGTGTTGATATTGTACTTTTGTTGAAAAATATTATTTTTTGCATAGAATTTAAAGTCGGACAAAGTACATATCTTCAACAAGATATGGAACAAGTAATGGATTATGCCCTCGATTTGAAAAACTTTCATAAAGAAAGTCATGCCTTTCCAATTGTTCCAATTCTTGTGGCTACTGAAGCAAATGCAGAGTCTGATGTTTTACGTACTTCTGTTTATAATGATCAAATTTATAACCCATTATTAGTAAACAGTAAAGGACTTAATTCTGCAATTAAAAACGTCATTATTCGAGAACAATCAACTTCTACTGAGAGACAACTGAATATATCTGACTGGTGTATCAGTCGTTATGAACCGACACCGACAATTATTGAAGCGGCAAAGGCATTGTACGATTCTCATTCTGTAGAAAATATCACTCGTTCAGAAGCGTCTGGGAAGAGTTTGCGCAAAACTACGGATTACATTTTAAACGTTATCAAGCAAAGTCGTGAAAAAAATGAAAAAAGCATTTGTTTTGTAACAGGAGTACCTGGAGCTGGAAAAACTTTGGTGGGTTTAAATGTAGCTATTGAACAGTCGGATACGGAAGATGCACACAATGATTTGGCTGTGTATCTTTCAGGGAACGGTCCTTTAGTTAAAGTATTGACAGAAGCTTTGGCTCGTGATAAAAAGAAACGTAATGGTGGCAATATTACAGATGCCCGCCGTGAAGTGAGTCGTTTTATCCAAGAAATATACAACTATCGAGAGCAGATGCTCAATAAGATTAAAACGCCTATAGAAGACGGTAAATTGGAAATCGACGAAAGTATTTCAAGGGCTGATAAAAATGCAGGACATGCAGAAATTGAGCATATCGCCATTTTCGATGAAGCTCAACGTTCTTGGAACCATGAAAAGTTGGCGGACTGGCTAAAACGAGGTGGCAGTTACGGCAACAAAAAGAAAGTTCCCAATTTTCCTATGTCAGAAGCTGAATTTTTAATTTGGTCAATGAATTTGAGGAAAGATTGGGCTGTAATTGTTTGTTTGGTAGGTGGCGGGCAGGAAATTCACAGTGGCGAAGCTGGTATCGCAGAATGGATAAAGGCCTGCAATGTTTTGTTTAAAGATTGGAAAGTTTACATTTCCGACCATTTAACCGATAAAGAGTATGCGGAAGGTAACGTCAAATCATTACTTTCTGAAAATAATAATGTTAGATATGCAACAAATCTTCATTTAGGCGTCTCTATGCGTTCTTTCCGTGCGGAGAAATTGTCATTGTTTGTTCATCATTTATTGGAACTGAATACAAATACTGCAAAAGAAGTATATAATGAAAACAAAGCAAATTATCCCATTGTTTTGACTCGTGATACAGAAATAGCAAAAGAATGGCTGCGAAAAAAATCCCGTGGTTCAGAACGCTATGGTATTGTTGTTTCTTCAAAAGCTGAACGTTTGCGTCCATTAGCCATCGATGTAAAACGGAAATGCGATGTTGTACGTTGGTTCTTGGACGATAAAAAAGATTTAGGCTCCTCCATGTTTTTGGAAGATGTTGCCACAGAATTTGATGTGCAAGGTTTAGAACTCGATTGGACCTGTGTGGCCTGGGATGGAGATTTGCGATATACGCCACAAGGTTGGGATTTCTACAATTTCAGGACAAATAATTGGTCACACAACCGCCAAGAGATCAATCAAGCATATCAGCTCAATGCTTATCGTGTTTTACTTACACGTGCACGGCAAGGAATGGTGATTTGTGTGCCTAAAGGTGATATTAAAGATCACACACGTCAACCAAGATTTTATGATGCAACGTATGAGTATTTGAAATCGATAGGTTTGGAGGAAATATAAAAAATCAGTTCTCCTTCAATGAATTGTTCAAGGGAATGCAATAGTGTTCCGTCTCATCCAGTCCATTCCATCACCTAGGGCGGAATCATTCAAAATCTGGATGACACGAGTAGTCTCGCAACGCCTTGACTAGATATAGGACTCGGAACAGAGTATCGACTATGCCATTATGGAATATTAATAAAAGGATTATGGGCAACGATATTTGAAACCGGCTTGACCAAGATAGGAAGTTTGAAAACGTAACCAAACACTTTTTAGAATAATAGAAGATTTATGTCCAACACCCTAACCCTCACTTGCCCGCACTGCGGACACACGTTTGAAAGAACCTACGGCGTGAATGTCGTGGGGCAGACCACCCTCTACTGCAATTGCTGCGGCAAAGCCCGCTATGTCGATTTAAGCCTGGGCTGGGAACCGCTGCCCGACTGCGAATGCGGCGGCTCCTTCGATGCCGACGCTAAAGGCCGCTGCCCAAAATGCGATAATGTCCTGTAACGACTGCTACACCGAACGCTGAGCCAATAGGAACGCGGGACTCGAGAAGTGAGAGGATGGACAAGTTTTAAGTTTTAAGTTTCAGGTTTCAGGTTTCAAGTGAGGTAACTTCATAACGCCTAAAGTCTCTAAAGTCAAAGTGCGGAGCGGTCTTTTTTTGTTTGGTCAGAAAGCAATTTATTGCTTTTTTTGAGTAAATTTGCGGCCTTGAAAATTTTGTTTTAAGATATACTTTTTACTTAAAATTAAGAAACTTATAAATTATCAGCCATGACGAAAAAACAAGAAATCCAATTTTTTGAAGAGAAAAAAGTCCGCACCGTTTGGGATTCTGAGCAGGAAAAATGGTATTTTTCAATTGTGGATATTGTTGCCGTTATAACCGATAGCATTGATCCACAGGTATATTGTAGAAAATTAAAGCAGCGTCTGAAACAAGAAGGGAACGAAACCGTGACAAATTGTCACGGTTTGAAAATGCAAGCACCAGATGGTAAAATGCGTCTTACAGATGTCGCTGATCAAGAACAACTTTTCCGCCTCATCCAGTCCATTCCGTCTCCAAAAGCGGAACCGTTCAAAATCTGGATGGCACAGGTGGCCTCGCAACGTCTCGACCAGATGCAGGATCCGGAATTGGAAAGCACAACAGGTAAATCCGTCATTTCTTCCTCAAAGGTGAGCGATTGTCTATTGCCGACAGAAGATAAGAAAGAATAAAAGAAGAATCTCTCACGATGCATTATATCCTTTTCCCCTTCACTTTCCTCTGGCAACTGCCCCAGAACCTGGTGGCCATTGCGGTGCTGCTGTGCTCGAAGAATGTCCGCAAGATTGACTTCCGGCACGGATGCTTCGTGTTGACTGCAAACATGCCTAAGGGCGCGGGCGGCGTGTCACTCGGCAACTTTGCCTTCGTGTGCCCGCAACTCGCTCACGATGAACATACCATTCGTCACGAGGCCGACGGCCATACTGTCGATTCCCTCATCTTCGGACCGCTATATCTGCTTGTCATCGGCTTGCCCTCCGTACTTCACCTTATTTGGTTCAATCGCAAACGCCCTGTAGGTAAGTCTTACTACGATTTCTACACCGAACGCTGGGCCAATAGGCACGCAGGATTGAGATAAAACAATTGAAATATAATCAGAGAAAGAATGGCAAACCACTCACTTTATGATGATTGGCTTATGGTATTGCTTGCCGTCGCGCGTGGTTAGCGTCATCAGATATAGTCCTGGCGAAAGCGATAAGCTCACCATACCATCTGGCCCAACCGTACTTGAGTAAACCATAGTCCGTCCGCTCATATCGCTCACGGTCAGTGATCCAACATCGTCGATGCCTTCGATATGAACAACACCTTTCGTTGGATTCGGGTAAACCGTTAAGATATCATTGCTGACCTCCGAAATCGCACTGCAATCCTCAATAAATGTTGTGAAACCATTCATGGCGTAAGGGTCATACCAATTGGTGTTTTGATAATCAGAGGCATGTCCACAGGGAACAATAAGGGTGGAAGTGCCAAAATTGTCGAATACCAAACCTCCTAATTCGTCGTCAAGCGTGGGAGCAGTCGGGGCCAAAGAGACTGCCGAGGTGAATGCCCAGCAATTTCGGAATGCCCAGTCTCCAATGAAAGTGACAGATTCGCCTATGGTCAATTTTCCGTCAAGTCCTTGACAATCAAAAAACGCACTGGGTCCTATGGTCGTTACGGAATTGGGGATGGTAAGGTCTCCAGTCAGGTCGTAGCAAAAAGCAAAGGCATTCTCTCCAATGGAAATCACAGATTCCGGAATATCAATTGATACTAATCCATTAATACCCCTAAATGCGCAATAGCCAATTGAAGTGACTGTGTTGGGAATGAAGGAGTTCTTACAGCCAGTCATCAGTTCGTTTGTACTTGTTTCAATGATGGCATTACAGTTGTTTCGGGAATCATAGTAACTATTGGCCGGATCAACGACAATGCTGTCAAATGCGCAATAGCCGAAAGAGTTTCCTCCAAGCGATGTTACGGAACTTGGAATGTATAATGTGCCCGTCAATTGGTCACAGGAATTAAAGGCATAATCCCCAATCGTAGTAACAGAATCTCCTAAGACCAAACCGGTAATGCCGAAACAATACTGAAATGCATTATAGTCAATGGTGGTGACAGAATTAGGAATCACCAAATCGCCAGTGAAATTTTGGCAATAGGAAAAAGCACCGTCCTCAATGGTGGTTATTGAGTTTGGAAGCATCAGATCCGTCAGATAAAAGCAATACATGAAGGCGCCGGAACCAATGGTCGTCACGGTATAATCATTCCCTTCATAATTCACCGATTCCGGAATATTCAATGCTCCCGTGGCTTCGTAACCATCAATATGCCCGGTGACAGTGACGGAGACATTATCGTCGTTGATCTGATAATTTAAGTTACCTGCTGTAAAGGTGTTTTGTGCTTTTCCCGTCAATGCCAATAAGATGACCCAAAATGACAATAAAGTTTTTTTGATAAGTAAAGATTTTTTCATTTTGTTTGTTGATCTTTTTCGAGTGAATTCGCAGTCATAAAATTCGCTGTATAATACTACATGGCGTCAATGCTGCGCGCTATTTTGGCGCACAGGCCGGGGAAGAATCGCTTGACATATACCATGGCCAATTCGCCACTGCCCACAAGTACTTCCCGTTTCCGATGGTAAATGGCGTTCACGATTTTATCGGCAGCTTTGGCCGGCGTGATTCCTTTTGCCTGTCCGGCATCCATTTTACCATGTTTGCTGCCGTCTTTTTCCAATGCATTCAGGGAAATGTTGGTCTGCACACGTCCCGGAGTGACTATGGTGACACGAATGTTGTCATCATAGTTCTCAGCCGCAATGGTTTCAAAGAAGCCGTATAAGGCGTGTTTGGCTGAGGAGTAAGCGCACCGCAACGGAAATCCAAACATGCCGTTTATGCTGGTGGTGACCGCTAATTGTCCTCCGCCATTGGCAATCATTTTGGGGAGGATAGATTTGGTTAGGATGACGGGGGCGAAATAATCAATGTCCATTACTTTGCGGATGACGGCCATGTCTGTTTCCACAGTCGTACCTCGCTGACTGATGCCGGCATTGTTGTAGAATACATCAATGTGTCCGAAAGTGTTCCAGGCATTGTCGGCCAACGTGTCCAGTTCGTCTGTTTGGGAAAGGTCAAAGGGGAGGGTGGTTACTGACGGAGAGCCAAGTGCGAGGCATTCAGTGCGAACATCCAACAATATGTCGGGTTCTAAAGCAGTCAGCAGCAGAGTGGCGCCCTCTTGGGCAAAACGCAGGGCGGTTGCTCTTCCAATGCCGGAGGATGCTCCCGTAATCCAAACCACTTTATTGGAGAATTTCTTCATAAAGTTTTATTGTTGGTCAATGAGTTCTTTGAAAAATTGTGCGCGTGCAGCCCCTTCGCCTGTGTTAAGTAAAACGGTCTCTCCGTTGCGAATCTGTCCCTGTTTCAATGCCTCATAGAAGCCAGCCAGACATACAATGGAGGCCGGACCGAGGTAGATGCCGCGATTTGCCTTGACATATTTGCCGTAGCTTACCAACTCGTCTTCACGAACGCGAAGGAAGGTGCCACCGCTTTTACGCACGATGGGGGCGACAATGGGAAACATACCCGGATTTCCCGTGGTAAGAATGGAAACCATGGTTTGGGGATTGGCAATGACCGGATAATCTTTTTCATATCCTTCTGGGAATCCATTGGCTACAGCCTTTTCCCAACCTTGTACCATGGGATCACAGGTGTCTTGTTGAACGAGCAGCATACGTGGAAGTTTTGTGTCAGGGAAGGTGGCCTGCATGTCGCGAACACCTTTGTCCAAAGCAATGGGCCCGGTGCCTCCGGCAACTGCCTGTATGTACACATCAGGCATGGCGCCTAATTGGCGGAGATATTCAAACACCATGGTTTTCTTGGCTTCCACACGAATGGGGTCAATGTTGCCGGCAGAAATGAGTACGTGGTTGCGCTCGTGGAAGTCGTTGGCCTCCTTTTTTGCGGCGCCATAATTACCCTCACTTATGACCACTTCCTGTCCATAAGAACGAATGGCGGCAACCGTGTCTGGGCATACGTCATTGGGTACGAAGACGGTGAATTTGATACCGGCTTTGGCCAAGTATCTACTATATGCCGTGGCTGTATTTCCCGTTGAAGCAACGCAGAATTCCCGGATGCCGTTTTCTTTGAAGATGGAGGCTGCCAGTGAGGCGGCAATATCCTTGAAAGTGTTGGTGCCGCCGTTTAAGTCGTTACGGTAAACCATCACTTTGCAGGTGATGCCGTATTGTCCTTGAGCATATTTTTCCAAGCAATCCCATTCCTCAATAGGTATGGCTCCTTCACCAAAAGAAACAATGTTCTCTCGTTTCATCAGGGGAAGGAAATCAAAATAGTGGTAGAAGTTATCGGGATGGTGTTCTGGTTTTGTTAGTTCGTTGATAATGTGATAGTCGGCGCTATAAATAATATCTGCGCGCTTGCAGCCGCATTCGCACTGCTGATTCATGTCAAACCACGTGGCGAAGTCTTCAATGACTTTCCCACATTGAGTACAAACCAATTTGTATTTATTATTCATAAGTAGAAAATTTTAGTGGGCAAAAATACACATTTTAACGATGGGTTGTTGGCTAGGAGTTGGGATTGTTGTAATAAAAAACAGGATGGCTTTTTTGCCATCCTGTAATATGTTGTTGAAAATGATTATTTGATAAGAGCCATATCGGGTATGTCTTTATCATAGTCACCCTTTGCCAAACGTTCCTTAATGTCGCGGAAAGCGGCCAGTGTACGATCCACATCTTCCATGCTGTGTGCGGCGGTTGGGATGATTCGGAAAATGAGCATTCCGGGAGGAATGACAGGGTAGGTGACAATAGAGCAGAAAATGTTGTAGTTCTCGCGTAGGTCAACAGCGATATTGGAGGCCTGGTTGATTCCGCATCTGAGGTGTACCGGCGTCACACAGGCTTCAGCCGGTCCGATTTCGTAGCCAAGTTCGCGGAATCCGTTCTGCAGACGGCGGGTGATTTCCCAGAGGTGTGCGCGTAAGGCATCGCCTTCCTCACTACGGATGATTTCCAGACGTTTCAGACAACCTTCCACGATGGGCATGGGGAGTGATTTGGCGTACATTTGGGAACGCATGTTGTAACGAAGGTAGTTTACAATATCCTTGTCGGATGCGACAAAACCACCGATCGTAGCCATGGATTTGGCATAGGCACCGATGTAGATGTCAATGTCGTCCATAACGCCGAAATGTTCTGAGGTGCCGCGGCCATGTGGTCCCATTACGCCGAAACCATGGGCGTCATCAATGAGGATACGGAACGGATATTTCTTTTTCAGAGCGGCAATCTGATCTAAAATGCCCAGAGCACCGGTCATACCGAAAACGCCTTCTGTGATTAAAAGCACACCGCCTCCTTGTTCTTCTGCGATGGCGCAGGCGCGTGCTACAATTCGCTCACAGTCTTCAATGTCGTTGTGACGGAATTTTAATTTGCGACCAAGATGTAGACGCATACCGTCCAAAAGGCAAGCATGGGCTTCCGCATCATACACGATGACGTCGTGTCGATTTACGAGGGAGTCAATGGTGGAGAAAATACCCTGATATCCGAAGTTGAATTCAAAGGCAGCCTCCTTATGCTCGAAATCGGCCAATTCGCGCTCCAACTTCTCGTGAAGGGCAGTTTGCCCCGTCATCATCCTACTGCCCATAGGGTAGGCCATGCCCCAACGGGCAGCTGCTTCCGCATCGGTCTTGCGCACCTCTGGATGGTTGGCGAGCCCCAAATAGTTATTTAAACTCCAACAGAGGACTTCCTTTCCGTTAAATCTCATGTGCGGTCCTAATTCTCCTTCTAATTTCGGGAAGGCAAAATATCCGTCTATTTTCTCTCGATATTGCCCGATTGGGCCACCGGAGGATTGTCTTATTCTCTCAAATATATCTTTCATAATGAACATATAATGTTTAAATTACTGATTGTTTCTTTCTGCTTTTGCTTTTTCAATTCTTTCATATTCCTCAAGGAACTGCGGCAGACTATGCATGTCAATGCGCTTGTTGAGGATGATTTCATGCTTTGAGTTTAAGATGAACATGGCCGGATTACCAGTCTCGTATATGCCGAAATGGTCAAGATAGTCAATATTTCCTTTATTGCCGCCGACATTCGTCCAAGGATAATTGTTCTCCTTAACGTATTTCTTCCATGCATCAATGGTGTCGTCATTTCCAATGGCATAAACATCAAAATTACGCTTGCCAATGACTTCTAATGAGTCGTACACTTGGGCCAGCGCTTTTGATTCCTTCTTGCAGGTAGGGCAGTTGGGATCGAAGAACCAAAGTATGGTATAGGGTTTGGAAGAAGCATAGGATGATTTCCAAAGACGGGCATCTTCGTAGAGGTTTGTGTCGGGAATGATAAGTTCAGGCGCAATGCGGCCGATGAGAGTGGGTTCCAAACGCTTTACCCGTTTTTGGTATTTGGAAAGGATATCTTCGTCCAACCAATAACATTTACCAGCCAGTTGGTTGTTCTTGGCGATATGATAGAAAACGGCATCATGTCCGATGATTTTACTGACTTCGTACTGATAGGAAAGCCAGTCAACACAGTAATGGAACATGAATGTGTCCTTTTCCGTTTTTGCCAGGAACATATCAACATATTTATTAATTGTATCTGATTCTTGATGATAGAGCAGTTTCGTGAAGTAATCCTTTAGTTTTGGCTCAAAGGATGGAATGTAGATGAACCTATGGTCGGCAAGGTCGAAGTTGTCCCAATAATGTTCGCGATAATAAGTGGCCTGTGCATTGATGTCGTCGTTTCCATCTGCAGTCTTGATGGATGGGACATCAATGTTTTTGTAGGATTTCTGCATTTTAGAGAAGAGGTAGTCGGGATGGCGGGCAATCAGTTCGTCAATGAAGGCAAGCATCTCCTCATTGATATTGGTGAGTTTCTGCATATAGAACTCTGCACTATCCTTATTGCCGGCCTCGTCAAATTCCTTGCGTTTCTTAGCCCAATCGGCCGCTTGCGTTTGTGCCGCACTGGTCTTGCGCTGGAATTTCAACATTTCTTCATTTTCAGGAGAGCCAATAACGGTGAAATTATCAACATTTCCCGTTGTGTCAAGGTTGTAGGTGAATCGTTGATTCCGGTCTAAAATAAAATTAAGATAAAGGGATTTTTTTTCAGACACTAAGGAGTACATGCCATCATCATAGTTGTTGTTGCCTTTGAAGACATATTTGCCGGGAGCAGTGGGTTGCACAGAATCTTTAATGATGAGTTTTTCATTGTAGTGGATGACCAAATAGATGATTTTGTCTTTGGCATCTTGGATGTTGAAGGTTAATTCGTGCCCACTTTTGCTGGTACCTGTCTTCCCTTTTTGTGCAGAAAGGTTTCCGCAAAGAAACAATGTTACCAAAATGAATAAGAGATAGTTCTTTTTCATATCTACAATATTATTTTATTTTTCAAAAAAACGATCAAGTTCTTCTAACGTCATTTGACGTGCGATTATTGTGTGCTCTTGCGAATTATCAATTAAAAACAGCACAGGAGTCGTCATAATGTCAAAATATTCGATAAAATCAACGTTTGCCTGCCCACGGGAGGTGCTAAGGTTGAGCCAGTCCCAAAGGTTGTTCTTGTCGGAGAACGGTTTCCAACGTTCGTAGTCCTCATTGACTTCAACGGCAAAGACTTCAAAGTCTCCCTGGATGTGTTTCTCTTGATAAATCTTATGGAGTATGGGGGTCATTTCAATACAATGGTCACAATCGGGATCCCAGAACCACAAAATGGTGTACTTGTTGCGAATCTCGTTGGTGGAGTGGGGCATACCGGCGATGTCATGGGATATGAGTTCTGGTATTTTCGCTCCCGGAGAGATGCGACGAATATAGTCCACACGACGTTGGAAGCGTCGGACATCCGTTTCCTTTATCCATTTATGATCATATTGGTCATAAATATATAATAGAAAGGGATCCGTGTCGGGATAATGAAGGTCGAAGAAGCCAAAGTAGAAATTAAAGATTTCCTTTCGTTCTTTTTTGTTTTTGCAGAGTTTTGCGATATTGTCGAAATAGTAAATCAAAGAATCGGTTTCATAGACTTCACAACGATTGATGTAGTTGTTCATATCGTTGAGTGCGAGTTGTACCTTTTTCGACTTGGAAGCAGGTGGGTCCTGTTCCATATGAGTGTTTTCCTGACATAGTGCCGAACAGGCCAGCAGTAGCAGTACCAGAGACAAAAATCCTTTTTTCATAGGTTTTGTTGTTAAATGCTTTAATGAATCATCTCACTTATATCCATCATGATTTTCTTGGCGATGTTGTCGGCCATGCTTTCGGTAAGAGCCTCCGCATAAATGCGTAGGATGGGCTCTGTATTGGAACTACGAACATGCACCCAGCAGTCATCGAAATCGATTTTCACACCATCTGTACAGTTTACTTCGTAGTCGGCGTATTTGTCGGCGAGTTTGGACAATAGGGTGGGGACGTTGATGGACGGGGTGAGTTGGATTTTATTTTTGGATATCTTATAGTCTGGGTATTGGGCGCGAATCTGCACGCAGTCTTTGCCGGAAGTGGCCATATAGGAGAGGAACAGGGCGATGCCCACCAAGGCGTCGCGCCCATAGTGCAGCTCGGGATAGATGACGCCGCCATTGCCTTCGCCGCCAATAACGGCCTGGGTGGCTTTCATCTTCTCCACTACGTTTACTTCGCCCACGGCGGCGGCATTGTATTCCACACCATATTGGCGACTTACATCGCGCAGGGCGCGTGTGGAGGATAGATTGGATACCGTGTTCCCCAAAGTGTGTTGTAATATGTAGTCGGCTACCGATACCAACGTATATTCTTCCCCATACATTTCACCATCCGGTTTGATAAAGGCCAAACGATCCACATCGGGATCAACCACGAATCCTATATCGTAGTTTCCTTTGCGCATGGCTTCCGAGATGCCGTACAGATGCTCGGGTATGGGCTCTGGGTTATGAGCGAAAACGCCATTGGCCTCGCCGTTCAGCACCGTAACCTTGCGAACCCCCAACTGTTCCAACAACGGAGGCAGGGCAAGCGCTCCTGTCGAATTGACAGCATCGATAATGATGGAGAAGTCAGCGGCCTCGATGGCTTTTTTATCAACCAGCTTTAGCTTTAATATCTCATCAATATGGTCTTGGATGGCATTGTCATAGGCGGTGTATTTCCCCAAATCCTTAATTTCCGCATATTGGAAATCATGGATTTTGGCGATTTCCTGCAACTTTTTCCCATCCGCATCAGAAAGAAATTCACCCTCTTTGTTGAGCAATTTAAGTGCATTCCATTGCATCGGATTGTGACTGGCCGTGATGATGACGCCGCCGTCAGCATGATGGTGCATTACAGACATTTCCGTGGTGGGCGTGGTAGAGAGTCCGGTATCAATAACATCGATGCCCATACCTTGCAGGGTACCACAAACCAGTCGGCAGACCATGTCCCCGGAAACGCGGGCGTCGCGGCCGACCACGATGGTCAGTTTCTTGCCAGGCTCGCCAGCCTGCAGAAAGGCGGCAAAAGCAGAGGTGAGTTCAATGATGTCGATAGGCGTGAGGTTGTCACCGGCATGGCCGCCGATAGTGCCCCTGATTCCGGAAATAGATTTGATGAGTGTCATGTGGATGATATTTTTCTTTAAGGCCGCAAAAGTACAAAAAAAGAAGGCTGCTCGGATGCCAAAAAGACGAATGTTGATAGGAATATTTGTGCTATCTTTGCACGCAGATTTTTAGCTTATGAATAAACGTATACGATTTTTATTATGCTTTCTTTTGGCGCTGACTACGAGTGCCTTTGCTCAGGAAACAGGTGTCCTTCCAACGCCCCAGCAGGTTGTTATGGGAACGGGTTCTTATGTGTTCAAAACCGCACCTGTAGTCGAAAACATCTTGGTGGACACCCTGCCTGTCGCAAAAAATGCCGACCAAGGCTATGTCTTGGAAATCACTCCCTCTAAGATCGTTGTGCGAGCCACCACGGAGATCGGCGCGTACTATGCTTCTCTAAGTGTCCAGCAGATGATGCGTCATTTTCAAACCGATGAGGGATACGCCATTCCCTGCATGACTATCACCGATTATCCGGCGTTAAAGTACAGAGGCTGGATGGACGATATCAGTAGGGGACCCATTCCCAATATGGACTTCCTCAAGCGGGAAATTGCCACAATGGCCCAGTATAAGATGAACTTCTTCAATCTCTATACGGAGCATGTACTTAAATTGGACAATTATCCCGACATAGCCCCGGCCGACGGACTCACCGCTGCACAGATCAAGGAACTGGAGGCATTTGCGGCCCAATACCATATTGAGTTCTTCGGCAATCAGCAGTGTCTCGCCCATGCCGAGAAGACGCTTCGTATTCCGTTCTACCAAGATATGGCTGACACAAAGAAGAATTTCAATCCTGGCGCAGAAAGGACCTATGACTTCCTGAAGGAACAGTTGGAGACAGCGGCCGATGCCTACCAGTCTCCTTTTTTCAATATTGACTGCGATGAAACGGAAGCTTTGGGAAATGGTTTGGCCAAGACATACGTGGACAGTGTGGGAAGCGCAGCCCAGGTGTATGCCCAACATATTCTCCGTGTTTACAACATCCTTAAAGCCCGCCAGAAGCGCGTGATGATGTGGGGCGATATTGCTGCTAAGGATTATGACATTGTGAAACAACTTCCCCGTGACATCCTCATGATTGTTTGGAGTTATGGGGCAGCTGATAGCTATGTGGATATGATGGCTCCATTTAAGAAGGCAGGTCTTGAGTTTATGGTGGCCCCCGGTATGAGCATGTGGAGTACGGTGTTTCCGAGTTATGACACTTATACGAAGAATATCGCCAATTTGGTTCGCGATGGTTATCAGAATGGCGCTCTTGGCATGATGAATACGGCCTGGGACGATTCTGGCGAATCTCTCTTTAACAGCGCTTGGCACGGCATGGCATGGTCGGCCGAAATGGCCTGGAAGCCTATCGAACAAACCGAACCGACGTTTGCCGATAGGGAACGCAATCAACGCTTGGATGCTTTTAATCCCCTTTTTGAACGCGATTTCGTATTTCCCACGAGCATCACCCAGCTGATGCGCCGGTATGAACAGGCGAATATACAGAACCTCTTCCAGACAGATGCCCTGTATGAAAGTATTTGGGACTTCTATCCATCGAAGATAAATGATGATTTTTATGTCGAGAACCATACCTTTTTGGATAAAATTCTTTCCTCTCGAAAAGACCTATTTGATAATTTGAAGGCAGATGACGAGACTCGTTGCGATATTCTCCAAAAGTTCGCCCAATATGTATATCTCCGTCAGGAAACCGTATTACGTCGTAATCTGCTTCGATATGAGTTGTACCATTACCTTAAAGGTACGGATGGCTATACCTCCGCAGCCTTGAAACACCACATAAAAGCCCAATTAGATCTCCTTCATCAAACAAAGCAGGCCTATCTTTCCCTGTGGGATAATGAGTGTCGTCAGTATAGTCGTGAGATTGTGGAGGCACGTTTCGACAAGGTGGCGCAGGAATTGCTGGATATTCCCAACCATGTGCTATTCTCTTCGGAACTCAATAACAATGGACAAGCCGTTGTTTCCATGCGCACCGTATTCGATGACCAAGAGGTGTTTTATACGTTGGATGGCAGGAAGCCTCAGGTGGGGGAGAACCGCTATACATCTCCACTGACCCTCACTCAGTCGGCTACCGTGCGCGCTATGACACGTAACGCCCTTGGCGAGGAAGTCATCAACGAACGATATGTGCTGCTCCATAAGGGACTTGGTCACATTCTGAAATTGAATTCCAACTATGCAGACTATAAGCCTCAGTATGCCGCATCGGGACGTGGCGCTTTAGCCGATGGCCTTCTTGGAGGCAACCATTACGCTGATGGAAATTGGCAGGGATATTGGGGCAGCGATATAGATGTGGAATTTGATCTTGAAAAGAAAATGGAACTGAATCATCTTAAAATTCGTTTCTATCAGGATATCTACGACTGGATTATGTCGCCCAACACGGTGAAACTCTACACGTCCTCCAATGGAAAGGATTATTCACTGTATAGAACACTTCAGATTCCGGGAGTGGACTATAGCTCGAATTCTGGAGGAATATATACTTTGCAAGCCGACGATCTGCAACTGAAGACGCGCTATGTTCGCGTGGTGGTTGAAAATGCAGGGACACTGCCGAAATGGCATCAGGCCGCGGGTCAGCCTTCCTATATTTTCTGCGATGAAATCATTCTTAATTAAATATGATGAAAAAACTATTACCTCTTTACTTACTTGTAGTTTTCTGTGTGGGACTTTCGGCGCAGGAAAACTGTGGGACTGTCACGGATTTCGACGGGCATGTGTATCAAACGGTGAAATTGGGCTCGCAATGCTGGATGAGTGAAAATCTGCGCACTACCCATTTTGCCGACGGCACGCCGTTGTCTTTGGGAACAGCTACTTCCGAAACGGAAAAATACTACTATTATCCCAATGGGAAAATTGAAAATGCGGAGACCTATGGATTGTTGTATAGTTGGAATACCATTCTGCGTGGAGCAAAACCAACGGAGGAGGTGCCCAGTGGAGTGCAGGGAATCTGCCCAACAGGTTGGCATCTTCCTTCCAATTTCGAATGGATGGGGTTGGAAGATTATTTGGGTTACAAGGATGAATATCGCTGCGGCACAGATGTGAACAATGTGGCCAAAAGTATGGCCTCACGCGAAGGATGGCAGATCGATGCTTCGGAGCAAGTACCACTTTGTAGTATAGCAGACCAATTGGATAAAAATAACACCTCCGGCATGAACGTGCTTCCAGCCGGAAACTTCTTTATGACCTTTGACGGCTTTGGCGTGGATGCGGGCTTCTGGACGGCTTCTGATGGAAGTGATGTGACTTCGCCGATACATCATTTCTATTATGCCAATGCAACAGTGGAAATCAATTGCACACCCAAAGAGGCCGCCTATTCCGTACGCTGTTTAAAAGATTAGTTAGTCGGACAGATGGCGTAGGCGCTCAACTACCTCGGGACGATCTTCTTTGTAGGTCACACCAAACCATTCGGCATTGCTGTGCAGCACTTTGATCTTGGCGGCATCATGTTGCATGAGGTGGGCTATAACGTTGGGTATAGGGTATTCTGCCTTGATATTGGTTTGATTTTCCCGAAGAAAATCAACGAAAAGATCGTTGAGACAGTTGAAGAATTCCGGTGTGAATCCCCAGAAATTCATGGATACAGGCTCGTCCCCGTTGAATTTGTTGTACAAACCGTCCTCAATATTTTCTATACCCTTGTCGGTGTAACCGATTTTGTGATTTTCCACGATGGTCTTTAGATAGCCATGTTCGTCGGTGCTGCATACGCCACGCGAAACGGTGCCGTTCTTGGACAGCGTTTTATCCAAGCGGTATCCCACCATGGCATACGTCGGCGGTGTGGTGACGGGCTCCTTGACGAGGAAGTCTGCCATCACTTGGAATGCCTCCCGTCCATAGAAGTCATCGGCATTGATGACGGTGAAAGGTTCTTTCACGGCGTCTTTGGCCACTAATATAGCGTGCGCGGTGCCATAGGGCTTCTGCCTTTCCGGATTCACGGAGAAACCTTCTGGCAGCATATCCAATTCCTGAAAAACGTATTGTACGTCAATCTTTTCGGCATAACGGGGTAATACATACTGGCGAAAATCTGCCTCCATAACGCGGCGGATGACAAAGACGACTTTCCCGAATCCGCTTTCCAAAGCGTATTTTACAGAGTAATCCATGATGGTTTCACCATGGGGACCCATCTGGTCCAATTGCTTTAATCCGCCGTAGCGGCTGCCCATACCGGCAGCTAAAACTAATAGTGTGGGGTTCATTATGTTAAATGTGTTTGTTGTTATATAAACAGAAAGGAGTTAAGATATTGCTTGATGAAACCTGAAACCTGAAACTTCCTACGGCGCCATGTTCAGATATTCATCGTACATAGAATCTTCAATTTGAGATAGTTGTTCGTTAATATAGTGCTTTATGAGGTATTTGTCCTGACGGCTGTTGCAAATCCGGCGTAGGGCCTCATTTACTTCACGGATGGTGCCCACGCACTCGAAAGGCTTGTATTTGGATATGCCGCTGAGTTCGTCAAAGTATTGCTCCAATTCAGGCTTATTCAGCAGGTCCTCGCCGAAGATCTCAATCATGGTTTGATCGTCAATGAAGGGGGATAGTATGATGTAGGCAAAGAGGCACTTGGGACAATTACAGCACCATTTGTTCTCCTTGCTGCCGGCGTTGCAACTCTTGAATACGGGAAAATATTGCGGATGCTGCGCAAATCGCTCGGCAATTTGCAACTCCGTGAGCGCTCGCAGGTGACTGTAGTAATGGTTGCAATCGCCCATGTGGTCATGGACGTAGGCCCTGAAATCCTCTTCAAATTCTAAAGATTTGGAATATTGGTGATTGATATAGGTCCCCGGAATGGTGGGCTCGTTGGCCGATGACTCGTTGGACAGGGCAATGTCGCGAATGCCGGTTACAGCGCTGAGCAGGGTGGAGTAGAAGGCCAACATGGCAGAAAACGGTGTGTGCCCGTTTAAGAATCCGTTACGGTTAAGTTCCAATAGTTGTGGCGCGATTTCCCGCTTTAAAATGATGATTTTGGAAAGGTCTTCAAATCCGGCAATGCGTGCACAGTCTATGGTTGCCCCACGCGGATTGATGATGAAGGGAACGACGTCACGCTGCCCGCGCAATTCTTCCAATGTGACGACGGAGTCCTTACCGCCGCCTACGGGCACGATTACACGGTTGTCTCCTGCGACATGGGGGAATGTTGCACTATCCATATAGGGAGCTTCCACATTGAAAGTGAACTCTATGAAGTCTTGAAATGCACAATGGATGTTGTTTTTATAACAGAACTCTCCTAATCCCTTCCAATATAGTTTTGCCCACCAAAGCTGCTGGTCGTCGTTCAATTTATAGGGTTTGATGTGGATGATCGGACTACAGGTGCATTTCCAATAGCTGATCAACTCAATCATGCCGATGT
>JAZRYC010000167.1:0-3020 GCA_045600525.1 Bacteroidales bacterium | reverse complement strand
CCAGTCTCTTTCACTCATTGATTAGATTTTCCTTATTTATTCAAAGGTTGCGACAACGTCGCCCTTGAGGTTTGCTTTTCCGCCGGTCGGTTCAGCTAAGATACGACCGCAGACAGTGCACTGGACAACAGAGGTTGCCTTCTCGAAGATAAGCTGCTCATTTTCACAGTCCGGGCACTTAACCTTTAAGAACTTGCTCCGGTTTTCGCGGGTTGCTTTTACCATTTTTCAATCACTCCGTAAGTTCGAATTTGCCTGCACGGTATCCTTCTCTAAGGTGTGCCTTTCCGCACTCCTTGCACCGGCAGCGTACGTTAATCTTCTTGGTCGGCTTATCTCCTCCCGGAACCTTGCCGAATTTACCACGGTTTCCGATGTTGCTTCTGCGTGCTTTCTGACGGTCAATCCAGTGAAGACCGGTGGTCTTTCCCTTCTTTACTTTTTCAACCTCGTGCTCAGTGTGCTTGCGGCAGTATGGGCAGTAGGTATTGAATTTTACTGGTTTCTTCATGATGATTCCCTCTATAGTAGGATAGCCTCTAACTGAGACTGCAGTAAATACCTGTATTTATTTGCGGATACGGATACTTAATGCTTTGTTGGTATTACACAGGATATCTGCCATAGGTTGTGGCAGGGACACGATATCTCCTGGCGAAAGAGTGTAAACGCGTCCGTTTATGTCCTGGAATGATTGAATTTCAGAACGTACCGCAATTACGCGGGACGGTTCGGGAGCTAGTTCTGCACTGTCTGCTGATACGGATTGCGCGTCATAATCAGGCGCAGATTCCAGCACTGGGGTATTTTCGGAATTTACGGGTGAAGCGTCCTCAATTTCCGGAACCTCCGGTGCTCCATAGCCATATGCAGTAATTTCTAATGTTGGCTTCCCTTCTAAAAGAGTTTTTCTGCAAGATTCACAGGATTCAAATACCACCTGAAAGAAGGAACGTTCTCCGGAAACCATCATACGAAGCTCGTTTCGGTCTATTTCCTCGCCATTTGCCTTCGCTTGAGCCAGGTTGATGATTTTTTTCGTTCTCACGGAATAGAGGTCGCGCAGATATTCGCGCAGGCTCTCCCGCTCTTTAATAAGACTCTGTACTCCCTCCCCGAATGGATCGTTGGTAGAAGCAGCCTTCTTTCGGAGATCCTCGATATTTTTGAGAACAACTTCATAGAAGTCCCCGGGAATCTCCACAAGAGAACCGGATGCACGTTCATCAATCAAATAACCATGAAGATCGGAAATAGTAATTTCCCTCATCAGTTTTCACCCCCAAGTTCAGCAATACCACGACAACAAAGAAATACAGCGAGAGCCTCGGGTACTTTGTTCGTACCTTTAATCAGGTCATACGTGTTTCCGAGTATTGGCATCTTAAGCGGGAATTTACAGGTTACTGTCACCGGATCCTCGCCAAATACAACTGGATCCACGAGAGGGTCAAAGGCATCGAGATCAGCGATGTCAACACTGACAGCCTGCATACCCGATCCGCCATGAAGACTGCCCGGATAGCGGATAAGACGTTTAATATCTGCAGTAACCGGCTCATCAACCAAAGCAGCCTGTGCCTGTATTTTTTCCTGGAAAATTGGATTCTCGTGGGTCGTCAATGCTGCAATAACCTTGTTTTCTTTCAGGAGTGACGGTGTTTCATTCAATTTCCGTCTTACATCAAGAATTCCTTTGTAGAAGAAATCCGCCTGACGTTCGGAAACCCCCTGGAATCCGCAGAGGTATGCTCTTGCATCCTGGTGTGTTAGACCGGAAATTCGTTCCAATTCCGCTGAAAGTGCACTTCTCCAGCGAACCGGCCAGCCGGTTTTCTGTGGGCTCGCCAGCATGGATTCTGCAGTAAGTCCAACTCCGGAAACATAGTCTGCAAGCTGTCTTCGTGCCGCACTGTCCATGCTTCTGACGGTAAGAAGGGGCAAATGAATATGGTATCCGCGACCACCGGAGAAATTGATGTGCAAATCTTTTTTGTCGAATCCAAGTTCCCCGGTCAGCATATCAATGAGTTTGAAGAGTTCTTCCTTGACCCGGGAAAGCATAACTTCGTAGGAGGCATGCAATATATGATCAGCATCAAGATCAAAAATCAAATCAGCTCCCTGCCAGGTTTTTTCCGCCATAGCCCCTGCTGAGGGATTCCGATAGTAAGCTGTGGAGTAGTAGACATGTGCCGGAGTCATTGCTTTCAGATATTCTTTCAATGAATCGAAATTGCTGAAATCAAGATGGCGGCGCATTCCTACTTTGGCATCAGTACTGAAAAACAGGAAACCCCACTCACGCTGAGTCATTGAAGATGGTGCAAAAAGCGCCCCCGCTCCCTTAATATCTCCATTATAGTATGCGGCAAAGCGTTTTTTGACGAATTCAAGCGTGGCTGGTTTCATAATTCCTTAACCATATATGGTCCTCTTCGCACATATCCCTGCCTATGGTAGTATGGCCGCACGCCGATTCCCGCCATTATTGCAACTTTCTCAAAACCAGCTTCTTTTGCCATTTCCTCGGCTCTGGAAAGGAGATGCTTTCCATAGGACCTATGCTGACGTTCATCTCCTGCCCCTTTTTCTCCGAGCGGAACCATCATACCATAGACATGAAGTTCTCGTACTAATGCAGCATTTTCAAGCTCAGAACGGAATACATGCCCTGGGAAGCGGAGACGGACAAAACCTATAAGGGCATCACCGGCGGTGGTTGAAAGGAAATGTTCAGTACCTCCACAGCAGGAATACGTAAGTGTTTCATCCTTCTCCACAGCATTCGAGGGGCGTCGTCCAATCTCACGACAACGGATACAATGACAGCGACCTCCTTCTTTCTCAAGACGCTCCTGTGCCATCTGTCTGATATGACCATGGATAGATCCGGAAACAATGAGTTTTGCCGGAATATCACGCTGAATCCGCTGGAGTCTGACATATTCAGGAAGTTTTGATTTGGCATAAGCGAGAAGACCAACCAAATCATCTTCATCATAGGTCTGATACTCTCC
>JAZRYC010000166.1:0-24162 GCA_045600525.1 Bacteroidales bacterium | reverse complement strand
TTCAATATCTTTCTTTGGAAGAATTGATGCGTACGTCTGATATCGTTTCCCTGCATGTTCCTCTGACGGCGGAAACTCATCATCTGATCAGTCGTGAATTACTGGCACTATGTAAGCCGACGGCGGTTTTGATCAATACGGCACGCGGAAACGTGGTAGATATAGATGCGCTTGCGGAAATGTTGCAGGCAGGTACGTTGGCTGGAGCCGGACTGGATGTGTATGAGAAGGAGCCCCCGTTGTCTTCCGAACATCCGTTGCTAAAGGCTCCCAACTGCGTGTTAGTGCCTCATGTGGGGTATGCCACCCGGGAAGCTTTTGATGATCGCATTGGCATTGTGATGCGCAATATCTCAAATTTTCTAAAGTAACAATTCAGCTTATTCGTCTATTTTGAAAAAGCCTACGCCTACCAATCGGTCGTAGGAGGATCCTTCTTCACGGAAATAAATCAATACCGTGTATTGGTTTTGTGTCTCGTAATGTGACCCTTCAATGTAGGTGGCGTCGATGATTTGTGTGTTATGTGGCACATAAACGTATTGGTAGTTGTAGATGCCTTGTTTGATAAAGAAGTCCGTCTCCCAGAACCTGTACTGCTCGTTGTAATGTAATTGAGCCTCTTTTTTGATTTTCCAGTCGGTGAGCTGACCGAAAACGTAAACGTCGCCATCTGTGAAAGGGAAGTCGCTTTTCAAAGTAAAATGCGTGTTCACATAGTCTTCAGAATGGGGATTGGGGATGTCAATGTTACGGTAGATGCATTTTCCGTTCATGGTGCGTCTGCTTTCGTATGCGCCGAAAGGGCGGGCATCGTCTTGTAGGACGTAGGCCTGGTTCTGGCGGTGTGCAAAGTTGATGCCGACAATGCGGTCTCCGTTACTGCGAAGGGTTCGAATGTCAAAGGTCCGGAATTCCGAACCTCCCCAAAAAGTGTTGCGTCCGTCGTCATAGTCGAAGTCCAGTTCCCCTAAATTCCCTGAACGATAGGTGAGTCCGTAGATGGCATTGTCCCAACGGTCGTTTTGCATAATGGTGGCATGCACTGTCATGGCTGGGTTGCGAACGGCATAGGGTGCCGTGGTGATAGAAAAATCCACCTCCTGCTTAGTGTATCGGTCGGCCACGTCGGAAGCAGCGTGTACACTGCCGAGGATTCCTACCTCTTCATTTTCTTTAACCATGAAGCGGCGGGTGAGGATGGGGTTCTCAGGACTTTCATCGTATACAAATAATATGTAGTTGCCGGACTTTGTCAGGCGCATGTTTTCGTTGGGAAAGCTGATGGAGTAGGATACGTAGTGTACGATGGTGTTGAAGGAGTAGTCATAGGACACGACATCATCCTCTAAAAAACCGTCAATGTATTCCATTTGATTCATGTCGGATGGGTGCCAGTCGTGTGTGCAGTGTATGAATGTGTATTTCACATAGCGTGATTCTTCCTCTAAGTCGTCAAAGTTAAGCGTTAGTGTACTACTGCCCAACGCCATTATGGGTTTCCCTAGGTTGTAGTCTGCTGTCAGGATTACACTTTCAATGCCACTGACGTACACCCGATCTTCCATTTGAATGTTGTCCCAATTGTTTTGTGCCCAAATGGAACTGCAAAGGATAAGGGAGAATACGAAAACGAGAAGTCGATTCATGTCGTTGCGATTTTGGAATACGGTGGCAAAGGTACAAAAGAATATGAATCTAATATTTTCCATTTTTTTCCACAAAATTCCGAAATGATGACCATGTAATGGGTTATAAACAATCATTTTTTAATAAAAATCAATTTAATATGCAGAAAATGAATAAAATGGCAAATACTGTCTGTTTAGTGTTATTAAATAACACTTTATCAATAGTTTAATGTTTATAACATGGCGGTTTGTAAAAAGTGTTCCAATTTTTTCCATATTGATAATCAATATGTTGCATGAATAATATTTTGTTGATAACTATTTTTTTGTCTTTTATGGAAACAATAGTAAAAAAATGATATCTTTGGCGAGATTTATCAAAGATAATGATGCCGAATTTTGAATATGGTTATTGGGAAGTGTCCATTGAGAAGAGTGGTCGTGTCAAATTGCCGACGGCTCTGCTTAGGGCATTGCCTGAGAACGAACGCAAGGCTTTCTATGTGACGCATGGCTTTGGCGAACATATTATGCTTTGGTCGGAAAAGGCCTATCAGGATCAGATGGCATATATGAATTCTTTGAATCGAAATCTCACGCTGGTCAAGCAGTATCGAAATGCTTTTTTGAGAAATACGGCTTGTCTGGAATGTGATAGCCAAGATCGTATAGTGATTCCAAGGTCTTTGATGGAACAGTACGAGATCCAGAAGGAAATTGTATTGTTGTTGGATAATGGGAAAATCGAGATTTGGAATTGTGAAAAATATCACGAGCGTTTCGATATGTCACCAGAAGATTTGGAGAAGCTCAACGAGGAAATCCACAAAGGCCACTATCAGGCAGAAAAGGAGGGCTCGAATGAGTTATCATAACCCTGTGCTTCTGCATACTTCGGTTGATAATTTGGTTACAAGTCCTTCAGGTACATATGTGGATGTGACTTTTGGCGGTGGCGGGCATTCGCGGGCCATTATGGAAAAACTGACGGATGGCCGGCTGATTGCCTTTGACCAAGATTCGGACAGCCATGCCAATCTGATTGAAGATGACCGTTTTCAATTTGTTCCTTCCAATTTTAAGAATCTGACACGCTTTCTTCAATATTATAAGGCTTATCCTGTGGATGGAATCTTGGCCGATCTGGGCATCTCCTCTCATCAGATTGATACCCCCGGACGCGGTTTTTCATACCGCGAAGACGGCGATCTGGATATGCGTATGAATGTTCAAGGAGGCATCTCTGCCAAAGAAGTGGTGAATGAATATGACGAACAACAGCTTAGTCGTCTGTTCTACACGTATGGAGAACTTCATGAGGGACGTCAGATTGCACGTCAGATTGTGAAGATGCGCAGCCAGGCTGCGTTGCAAACCACGTTGCAATTAGCAGAAGCACTCAATCCCTGTCTTCCCAAAGGAAAGGAAAATAAATATTTATCCAAGATTTTTCAGGCTATTCGTATTGAGGTGAATAAAGAGATGGATGTGCTGGAATCTTTTCTGGAACAGACAGTCGAAGCTCTTAAGCCGGGTGGCCGTCTGGTCATTATTGCCTATCATTCTTTGGAAGATCGACTGGTGAAGAACTTTATGCGTTCGGGACGCGTGGACGGACAAATAGAGAAGGACTTCTTCGGAAATCCACTGACGCCGTTTAAATTGATAAGTAGAAAAGCCATAATACCTGACGATCAGGAAACCATAACCAACCCTCGTGCCCGTAGTGCAAAACTGCGGGTCGCTGAAAAGATAATCGTTACACCACATGAAATCAACCACCACCAATCCGAACCAACCTCCTAAAAAGAAAGAGGGCGGATTTTCGAAGTTTTTGAAGAACGTGTTTGGCGGCGAATTCCTTCTTAGCAGCCAGATGCGCCCATGGTATCCCTATATTCTCTTTGTCCTGCTGCTGATGGCGATTCTGATTGTGAGTGAACAACGTATCCAGGAAAAACGAGTCAAGGTTACTAAACTGGAAAACGAATACAAGGCTGAAATTAGTCGATTGAAGGCCAATAATCAATTCATTCCGTACGAGGAAAACCAAATTCTCATTCACAAGATGCAGGAAAGAGGATATGTCCTTGATGAGGAACATAATTATACTATTAAAGTGACAAAGGAAGTCCCTGATAAAAAACATCATTTTTTCTCATTTTTCAAACGTAATGAATCCAAACAGAGATGATAAACCCCTTGGCGTGAATGTCGTGCGAATGACCATCGTGCGTATATGCGTGCTGCTGCTCGGCCTTGCCTGCGCAGGGCAGATTATCTATCTGTCTGTATTTGAACGCGGGTTGGCTTCTGGAACAGGTGCCGGTTGCGTGGATACAACGGTGGACGGGTGGGAAAATTCGGTGGATTCCACAACGAATTGCTTCCTCCGTGCCAATACGCTGCGCCCGGTGCGTGGAGAAATCTATGACGACCACGGCCGCTTGCTTATGGGCAACTATACGGTTTTCGAAGTGGCTTTTGACGGAAAGCAGTTCGCAAAGGAATATGCCACCCAACACTACTCGCCAGCCGAGGCTGAAAGTCTTCTAAAGCAGTTGGCTAAGGATTTCTATGCCCAATTCAAAGATCGTTATCCGAAGTATGATGAGAAACATTATTATGATTTATTTATCAAGAATTTCAATTCAAGACACTATATTACAATCTTTCCTGTGAAACTTTGGGATGAGAAAACATGGGTGACATCGCGTGACACGTCCTTCCTCCGTCATCGTCCCTATCTGATTCGTAAGATTTCCGATAAGAAAACAGGTGCCGTGGTCGATACGCTCCCGTTTTGGCGCTTTATGAATTTTGTGCCCACTTCCGTGCGCATCAATCCTTATGGTGAGATGGCACGTAGAACGCTGGGAATGAATACGGAGTCTTTCCAATATGGGTTGGAGTATTTTATGAATGAGTATCTGGCAGGGAAGGAGGGAAGCAAGAAATATGTCGAACTCAATCATACCATGGTGCCCCTCAAGGATCGAATTGATCCGGTGGATGGTCATAACATTCATACTACGTTGAATTTGGAAATCCAAAACGCAGTACACAATGAGTTGTCGAAGAAACTGGAAGAACTGAATGCGGAGTGGGGTTGTGTTATTGTAATGGAAACGAAGACAGGAGAGATAAAGGCTGTCTCTAACCTGCAACGTGTATCAAAGGAACCGATTTGCTATAAGGAAAATATGGAATATGCGCTCAACGCGAAGGTGGAACCTGGTTCTACATTCAAATTAGCCTCTCTTTTGGCTTTCTTTGAAAAAAATGCCTGTGACACGGAGTGTATTTATCCGATGTTCAACCATACCTTCAAAGTTCCCTACAAGTCGGGAGCATATCGTTCCTATACGAAAAGTGATAGTAAGGTGCATGGCGAAACCCTGGGAACGCCTAACGAGATTTTCCAACGCTCATCCAATATCGGTATCTCTTCCATGATTTTTAAGACTTTCGGTATTCGCGGTTTCTCATCATATCGTGCCCAACTGAAAAAGTTCGGACTTTTTGACACACTGCATACGCAGATGGGAGATATTATGCCGGCTTCGATGCGTAATGACGGACGTTTTGACAATTACTACGCTTCCTGTTTTGGCGCTGGTTTCAATATTCCTATTCTTAGAACGCTGGTTTACTATAATGCCATCGCCAATGACGGAAAGATGATGAATCCGATGTTTGTGAAATATATTACCAACGACTATGATACGATTCAGCGTTTTGAACCCGAAGTGCTAATGGAGCAGATGGTTTCCCAGTCAACTTTGAAAAAGGCCCGGCAATATTTGGATAGTGTGGTATGGGGCCGATATGGAACGGGACGCCACTATAAGGACTCTACTTGTCCCTTCGCCGGTAAGACAGGTACTCGCGATATTTGGGATACGGCCATCGGGGGATATAATTATGACCGAAACGCTGTCTCGTTTTGCGGATATTTCCCAAAGAATGCGCCCAAATATACAGCAATCGTCTATATTTACAATGTTCCGCAACATAGTGAGGTGGCCGTGGATGTCTTTGGCAAGATCGCCAGAAGCATTATGAATAGCAATAATTTTAGTGCTATGCATAGCATTACGGAGTATCCTGTGAAACCTATCTTTAAAACCAATCCGGTGAACAAACGGTATTTCAATGTTCTACTGAGTAAACTGGGCTACGATACCCTTAATTTTGAAACGGAATCTCAATATATTGTATTTGGTAAGGATAAAAAAGACTCTTCTGCCAAACCGAAGGCTATGAAAATGACCAAATTGGAAGGCGTTCCGAATGTGCAGGGAATGATTGCCTCGGATGCTGTGGCTGAACTTACGCGTGCCGGCTATAAGGTCCGCATTGTAGGACGCGGTACGGTAACCACGCAGGTCTATGAGCGCAGTGAGAATCTCGTGCGCCTTTATTTGAATCCCCCCAATTAGCCTTTACGATCCTTTAATAATAAACCAAACCAACCTTTAACCCCTAACCTTGTAAGAAATTGAAAAAGTCATTAGATATATTACTGAAAGCGCTGAAGCGTTATGAGATAACGGGTGATTCCCAATGGGAAATCACGTCGGTGGTTTTTGACTCAAGAAAGATTGAGGCTTTAGATGTACAAGGAGCGAGCTCGCTTTATGTTGCGCAGCGTGGAACGCAGACAGACGGGCATCAGTATATTCCGCAGGTAATTGAAAAAGGATGCCGTGTGGTAGTTTGCGAGCAACTTCCCGATACCTTGAATCCTTCGGTTACCTATATTAATGTTCCGGATAGTTCTCAGGCACTTGGTCGTTTGGCTTCCGCGTTTTATGACAACCCCAGCCGAAAACTCAAATTGGTGGGCATTACGGGTACGAATGGGAAAACTACCACCGTGACGCTGCTGCATAAGCTCTTTATGCAGATGGGTTTCCAGACAGGTTTGCTGTCCACTATTGTGAATAAGATAGGATGGGAGGAAATACCCTCTACGCATACTACTCCTGATGCCGTTGAACTGAACGAACTGTTGGCAAGGATGGTAGAATCCGGGTGCACACACTGCTTTATGGAGGTGAGCTCTCATGCCATTTGTCAGAATAGAATTGCCGGTTTACAGTTCGCTGGCGGCATTTTCAGCAATATAACGCATGACCATTTGGATTTTCATAAAACATTTGTCAATTATATTGCGGCCAAAAAGGCCTTTTTCGATGCACTTCCCAAAGCGGCTTTCGCTTTGACCAATGTGGATGACAAAAACGGTATGGTGATGGTGGGAAATTGTAAGGCTCAGGTATGTACGTATAGCTTGCAGACTGCGGCCACCGTGAAGGGCGTTGTGTTGGACGATAGCTTTAAGGGACTCCAAATGCGTATTAATGATAAGGAGGTGTATTTCAAGCTTTGCGGGCGATTCAATGCCTATAATCTTATGGCTATATACGGCGCGGCAGTCCTCTTAGGCATGCCGGAAGATGAGGTGCTTACGCAAATGAGTCTTTTGGAAAGTGCTGCCGGACGTTTCCAGCTGCTGTATCGAAAAGACGGAAGTACGGCAATTGTGGATTATGCGCATACCCCTGATGCCCTGCAGAATGTGTTGAGCACTATTCGCGAAGTGGCTGGAAATAAGACGGAAGTTATTACGGTTGTGGGTTGTGGTGGTGATCGCGACAAGACAAAGCGCCCCGAAATGGCTGAGATTGCCTGCAAACACAGCACTCGTGTCATCCTTACATCCGACAATCCACGCACGGAGGAACCTGCTGCTATTTTGAACGACATGTTGGCCGGCGTTTCCGATGCGAAACGTAAACATGTTTTAGTAATTGAGAATAGAAGGGAGGCCATTAAAACGGCGGCGATGCTCTTAACCCCTGGTGGCGTTTTGCTGGTGGCAGGGAAGGGTCATGAAAATTATCAGGAAGTGAACCATGTGAAACATCACTTTGATGATACAGAAGAGGTGATGCGGGCATTTAGTATATAAATCATTAACTATTTATTATATGTTGTATTATTTGTTTGATTGGCTACATAATACCGGCTTGCCTGGAGCTGGCGTCATTCGCTATATTTCATTTAGGTCCGCTACTGCGTTGGTCCTTTCATTATGTATCTCCATTTTTATTGGAAAATGGTTCATCGGATTTCTGCGTCGTAAGCAGATTGGGGAGTCTGTCCGCAACTTAGGCCTTGCCGGTCAGAACGAGAAAGCAGGTACTCCGACGATGGGCGGACTGATTATCCTTCTTGCCATTCTTCTCCCCGTATTGCTTTTGTGCAAGTTGAACAACATCTATGTCCTCTTGATGATATTCACTACGATATGGTTGGGCTTCCTAGGCTTTATGGATGACTATATTAAAGTCTTCAAACATAATAAGGAAGGTCTTTCCCCGCGAAAGAAACTACTTGGACAGATTGTACTGGGACTATTGGTGGGTGGTGTGATGTATTTTCACCCAGATGCCAAAATTTGTGAAAAAGTTCAGACTTCAGCCGAATATATGCCTGTCCAAACGGCTCTTCAGGTAGAAAACCAAAGCGCGGCGCAAACGCCGAGGATCTTTGGTGAAGCCCACCATTCCATGAAGACTACGATTCCGTTTGTGAAGAATAATGAGGCAGACTATTCCAAATTGACGCGCTGGATGGGCGATGAGTCTGGAAAATGGTCTTTTCTGTTCTTTATACCCATTATTGTCTTCATTATTGCGGCAGTTTCCAATGGCGCAAATTTGACCGATGGCCTTGATGGTCTGGCCACAGGTACTACGTCTGTGATCGCGGTTGCAATAGCCGTGTTGGCGTATGTGTCCGGTAATGTGATTTTTGCTGATTACCTCAATATCATGTATATTCCCAATATCGGTGAATTGGTGATCTTTATTTCCGCCGTTATTGGTGCCTGTCTGGGCTTTTATTGGTGGAACTGCTATCCCGCCAAGGTGTTTATGGGCGATACCGGAAGCCTGATGCTTGGTGGCATTGTGGCCGTGTCTTGTATCATTATCAGAAAGGAACTCCTTATCCCCATTCTCTGTGGCGTATACCTCGCTCAGTCGGTGTCGGTGATTATGCAGGTGTCCTATTTCAAATATACAAAGAAAAAATACGGGGAAGGAAGACGCATCTTCCTAATGTCTCCTCTTCATCACCATTTCCAGAAAAAAGGAATGCATGAGTCGACGATTGTGCAGCACTTTATTATTGT
The DNA here is from genome assembly GCA_045600525.1 of Bacteroidales bacterium. Classification (GTDB taxonomy): domain Bacteria; phylum Bacteroidota; class Bacteroidia; order Bacteroidales; family WCHB1-69; genus F23-D06. The sequence goes on along the minus strand of JAZRYC010000166.1, from coordinate 15,327 downwards.
TAGCCTTATTCTGGCTGTGCTGACCGTAGTTACTCTTAAAGTACGATAAAACCAAACCTATAACCTATTAAGATATGGCAACAAATAAAACAAATAGCTTCAGTCTGTTTGAACAGGAACAAGAACGTGCGAATCCAATGGTGGCCTCCATTACCAGCCATTTGGTCAGTATTCGCAAAAAAAACATCGCCGCCTCTCTTTCTGATTTTGAAGGAAGCGCGCATAAATTGGAACATGTTAAGACATTGAATGGTATTGAATTTATCAATGATGCTCGTTCCACAAATATTACTTCTGTATGGTTTGCCTTACAGAATATGACCAAACCGGTGGTTTGGATTATGAATATTGATGATACGGAAAAAGTAACCGACGATTTGGTGGATACTATTCGTGAAAAGGTTAAATGCATTGTCATGCAAGGCGTTTACAATACTGAAGGGTATAACTTTTTTGCGTCATTGGATATCCCCGTGTTTGTGGAGATGAATATGGAGGATGCGGTGCGTCAGGCTTACTATGCTGGCGATAACGGGTATGCAGTGCTCTTTTCACCTGGCGTTAATGGAAATGCGCAAATGACTTATCGCGAAAGAGGCAACAGATTCAAATCTGCTGTTGGACAATTATAATATTTTCATGGAAGAAGAAACCCCAAAACGAAAGATCCTTTTCAAGGGAGACAGAATCATTTTAGGACTGGTGATTTTTCTAACAATGGTTTCTGTGCTGATGGTCTATAGCACAGGCGGGCGCCAGGTGTTAGGACATGTGGTCCATTTGCTAATGTGTTATGCCGGTCTGATGGTTTGCTATTTTCTGAATTATAAGAAGATGGTTGATCATTTTGCACTCCCGGGTATTTTGTTTGCCGGTCTTCTGTTGGTTCTGACGATGCTTTCCAAGGCTGTTCGTGGTATCACTTTTATGGGACACGACGTCCAGACTTTTTATATGATTGGTTTTTTGGTTATTGTGTTTTTCTCTAATTTTATTGGACGAAGATATAATAAGTTCCAAGAACTTTCCGAGCACGATATGATATACTTGTTGGTCGTTCTGGTGCTGTTCTGCGGCGCTATTGCCGCACTCAATATGTCCACCGCAATCATTCTCTTCATTACCGGTATGGTGATATTCTTTGTTGGTGGCTTCAAGATGAAGTATATTTTGCGTGTAATGGGAGCGGCTGCCTTGCTGGTGGGTTTGTTGGTCTTGGTCGTGATAAAGAGTGGCGACGGAAATGCGTCTAAAATCGGTCGTATGGGAACGTTTGTGAATCGTTGGGAATATTATTTTACAAAAGATAATACCAATGGCTATGGTGATCAGATGATTCTTTCGCGTGCTGCCATCGCACGTTCGGGACTGAATCCTGCCGGACCTGGAAAAGGTGTGATTAAAAACAGATTGCCTGAGAATGCGACCGACTATGCTTTCGCCTCATTATTTGAGGAAACCGGTATCGTCATGGGGTTGATTGTCCTAATGGCTTATTTGGTAATCTTCTATCGCTCTTGGCGTATATCTAAGGCTTCGCCCAATGCGATGGGATCACTGTTGGCTTTTGGTATTGGCTTTTGGTTTACCTGTCAGGCGTTGGTGCATATTGGCGTGAATTGCGAATTGTTGCCTACGACTGGTCAGACACTCCCCTTTATCAGCAGTGGCGGTGCTTCGCTATTCGTGTCGGGCTGCGCTATGGGACTGCTGCTCAATATCAGTAAAAAGAATATTGAAGAACCTGATCGCATCGAGCCGGTTCAGCACATGAAATATAGAAGGGAATTGGACGATTAGTGTTTGATGTTGCGATTGTTGAGCGCCTTCCTATAACGAGCGGCATTCTGCAGGTGTACGCTGGCACTGGAAGTAAAGTTGTGATATCCTGAAAAATCTTCTTTAGCACACATATATAAATAGTTGTGATGCTGATAGTTTAGTACGGAGTCCAGGGTGGATGCCTCGGGGATCCGTATTGGCCCCGGAGGAAGGCCTTTGTATTTGTATGTGTTATAGGGCGAATCAACTTTCAAATCCTCATTGAGAATGCGTTGCCTTGAAAAATCACCTATAGCGAATTTTACGGTTGGGTCTGATTGTAAGAGCATGCCTTTATGCAGTCGGTTGATATACAGTCCGGCTATGACGGCTTTTTCTTCGGCTCTGAAGTTCTCCTCCTCCACGATGGATGCTAAAGTGGATATTTCTACGGGCGTCAGGCCGATTTCCTGCGCTTTGTGAAGCCTTCCCTCATTCCAAAACGATTGGTATTCCCCGTAGAGCTTTTCAATAAATCCCTCAGGCGTGATATCGTAATAGATTTCGTAGCTGTTGGGAAGGAAAAGAGATGCACATGTTAGAGGATTGACATTGTACTTTTTTAAAAAAGTGGGATTGTAGAGCAGATCTAATAACTCTCTTTTTTCAAAGAAGAATGTTTTGGACGCCTTTTCTGCAAATTGATCTAAGGTTCTAATATTGTTGAAAGAGAATGTGACTGGGTAGTGCTGCCCTTTTCTTAGCAGGCGTATAAGTTCATAATTGCTGGTCTTGGGCTGAATGGTGTAATGTCCCACGTGCGGAGTTTTGAATTTCATGACGTGTGCCATTATGTCAAAGGTGGTTTCGCTGCGAAGGAGGTCGTTCTCTGTTAGGGTATCCAGCATTTGCAGATAGTCAGAATGCCGTGGAATGGTAATGGTAACGGCCGACTTGTTTTGGGTGTTTGATCCGAAAATCACGTATGCTATGGCGCCTACAACGGCTGCGGCAAACACAAATAAAATGATGCCTGCTATGAGAAGTTTCTTTTTCATGATAAAATGCTTCTATTTTTCCAAAATACGCTTGATGATGCGCAGCTGGTGGGTGTATTTCCCAAGTTCCTGATGATAGATTCCGGTTTCGTCGAGGGCATTGATTTGGACGTGACCGGATGCGTGCAGGATTTGATGGTGCCCGCAGATAATGCCGGTATGAATGATATGTCCTTCTTCGTTCTCGAAAAATGCCACATCGCCGATTTGCGCTTCTTCCACAAAATAGACGATTTCGCCATGATTAACTTGCTGGGAGGCGTCGCGGGGAAGCTGTATGCCCAAACTCTTGAAGACGATTTGAACAAATCCGGAGCAGTCAATCCCTGCCGGTGTTCGTCCTCCCCATAAGTAGGGGGCATTGGCATATTTTAAAGCGAAAGATAAAAGCTCTTCCTGCTGATGGTCGAGAGACGGGTGCTGAATAACGTTGGTAGATGTTGGTAATTCTACGTGAAAATGTTTGCCTGCCAAAGTGAAGCATCCATTTTCAGGAAGCGGAAACTGAGATCCAATGAAAATAGGGAAGGATATGTTGGAACTCGAGTCACGCACGTATAGGAATAGTTCCTTTACAAAGTATTTGGGCAATTCTTTGTATTGAAGGAAGGCTTCCTCTGTTAGGCCTGTATGCTGCTTCAAACTGATCCAACCTTCATATTGGCAGTCGGATGTGCATACTTTGATCCATTCATCTGAATTTTCCAAAACCTGATACGTCTCACCAAAAAGAAGTTGTGAAACCATTTCCGATGTGTGCGAATTTTCAGCACGCATCGTCACGGACATATATATGCAGATTCCGTACGTCATGGGAATGGGATTTTATGAGATTGAAAGACGGGCGCCCTTGTTAGAAGGGGAGGTCGTCGGTCATGCCGTCGTCTGTAAAGGTGGCTTCATCTTGACCAAGGTTGGGCAAGTCGTTGGTGGGAGCGGAATAGGCCGTGTGCGGTGTCTGTATGGATGCTGGGTTGTAGGCAGCAGGCTCGGGAACAGGATATCCTGTAGGCATGCCAGTACCAGCCTGTGGTACCTCAATTTTCCATGCCTTGACATCGGTGTACCATTTTCCGTTGAATTCTCTGGATTCCAAATCAAAGGAAACTTTGATGGGATCCCCGATGTTGAATTGATTCAGTTGGTCGGCTTTGTCGCCCCAAAGGTTGGCACATATTTTTTTCGGGTATTGGTCGCCTGTTTCAATGACGAATTCCTGTTTCTGCCAACTGCTTCCTGTGCGAGCGCTGGTACCGGACTGCATAGGCAGTTTCTGTATTAATTTTCCTGTGATTTCCAATGACATATTATTGATTTTTATTTTTTCCAAAAACGCTGATGTTGATATATCTGCCGGGGTGGGTCTTTAAATCTTTTAGTAGGGCGTCCAGACTCTCAGCTGCTTTGTTGATATTATTGTAGAGAGAATCGTCGTGCATGAGCTGGCCGGCAGTTCCTTCGCCTTTTTCCAATTGGGCCGTCACCTTATTGATGTGCGACATGGTTTCCTGCGCATCTACAAATAAGGCTTTTATATTGGCTTGCGCGATGGAGTCTGAGATATTGTCCAAATTATCAATGATGGCTTCCAGTTTTGGAGATGCGCTGTTTAATGTGCTGCTGAAACCGTTGAGCTTGGTTACCATTTCGCCCACCTTGTTCTCGTTGGAAGCAAGCAGGGAATTGAGATGGCGTGTGGAGGCCTCTAAATTGACGAGGGTGCTTTTGAGCATGAGAGCGCCATTGTCGGGGTCATTAGGCAGAAAGGCTGATTTTAATGCAATACCGATAGTGTCCACAGAGGAAAGCACACTGGCAAGTTGCCCTTTTAATTCATCTATGCCGTCAAACATTCCTCCGGCAAGACAGCAGGCCAAGGTGTCTTTATTGTGAGCCATTCTGGAAGATTGGCCGATGAGCACATTGACGATCATGCCGCCCAGAACGTCCTTCTGGGCCACTTCAAATTTGGAATCTTCGGGAATGTCGATTTTCTCAGTGATGAGAAATTCTGCGCAAATGCGTGTGGGATTTGTACTGAGTAGGGTGATTTTATTTACTTTTCCAATAGGATATCCGTTGACAGCGACCGTAGTGCTCTCATGAAGGGCTCCAACGTCTTCGAAGACTGCATAATAGTAGGTCTTATGGCTGAAAACATTTAACCCTTTAAGAAAATTCGTTCCCAAATAGAAAATCAATAGGGCGGCAATACAGAAAATAGCCACCTTCATGCTTTTTACGTTTTTAGGAGAATAGGTTTTCTGGGCTTCGTCTGAACTCATTTCGTGGAATGTTTTTGAAAGGGTGCAAAAGTATTATTTTTTCAGTAATCTTAGCCCCTCTTTTTCACTGATTTTTTGTTCTCCCATAAAAGCCACAATGAATGCGTCAGGATATTTTTTCTTTACTTCTGCCAAAATCTGGACGATACGCTCGTGCGATGCTTCGATGCCGGCAGTGTATTTCCACCAGTTGTTCTCATGAAAGGATTTGACATCAGGTAGACCTTTTAAACGTGCATCATTTGTGGCCAGTTGCTCAGGAGATGCGAAAAATTGAACTCTAAAACGAACTTCGTCCTTTGATTTGTCAAGGGTGGATTCCGCCGGGGCGATGTTGTTGACAACTTCTTCTTTTTGAGTGGAAACAGATGCTTTCCCTGTGCTGGCATCATGATTTGCCGTTTCCTGAGTCTTGCCGGTGGGCTCGTTTTCTGGGGGGAGCGGAGTGATTGTCAGATGTTTGTGTGAGGAACCGTTTACAGTGGAAAGATAGTCCACGAAGGCGTTGTAAATGGCGGCTGCTTCTCGTTGTATGTTGGCTTGCTTGGCCAAGTAGGCTTGGTCAGAAGGATTGGAAAGGAATCCCAATTCAACAAGTATGCTGGGCATGGCCACCTTGTATAGAACCCAATAGCCGGCTTGCTTTACCCCCCGATCGTTTAAATGGGAGGTGGATAAGAGGTTGTGTTGAACTTTGCTGGCTAAAATGATGGACTGATTTAGATAGGCAGAAGAGTATAGGGAGAAAATCACATTGGATTCCGGGGAGCTAGGGTTGAATCCGTCATAGTTGTTCTGATAGTTCTTTTCCATGAGCATGGCCGCATTTTCTTTTCTGGCTACGGCTTGGTTGGCCTCACTTTTGGCGAGACCCATGACGAAGGTTTCCACTCCGTTGCCTTGCGGACTTTCCGATGCATTGCAGTGTATGGAGATGAAAAGGTCCGCATGATTGCTGTTGGCAATTTGCGCGCGACGGTATAATTCTACGAATACGTCAGTTTTCCTAGTGTAGATAACCTGTACGTCGGGACAATTTTCGCTAATGAGTTTGCCAAGTTTTAGGGCTACGTCCAGATTTACATCCTTCTCTTTTAGCAAAGTGCCGATACATCCGGGGTCATGATCCCCATGCCCTGCGTCAATTACGACTTTGAATATTTTATCACTCGTCTGGCCGTTGATTGGTGTGATACAAAAGGAAAATAGTGCCACACACAATAAGAACGTTATTTTTATGTTCATCACTTTGAAACTTTTTGATTACTTTTGCAGGTTTTTTAAACGGGCAAATGTAATCTATATACATTTATATAACGTAAAATTGAATCAAAAAATATACACCGTTCGTTTTTCATTTATCAGACTGTTTATCTTGTTGGTAATCAGTTTAATATCTGTATATGCGGTGGCTCAGGATCCACATGGAAGGCGCCCCAAGCGGCAGGTGGTGGATTCTATTCTGTTAGTACGAGATTCCGTTGATGTGGATTCTGCATCTGGTAGTAAGGGAAAGGTGTTGTCTCCCAATGCTATAAAATCTATAGTGACCTATAGCGCCAAGGACTCTACGGTGAATGATATGCTGCATAGAACCACCTACCTTTTTGGAAATGCGGTAGTAAAGTATGAGGATTTGGAACTTCAGGCGGATTATATAGAAATTGATTTTAAGAATAACGAACTCTATGCCTGCGGCGTGGCTGATTCCAATGGAGTTCTGCATGGTACTCCGGTGTTTATACAGGGTGAGGACCATTATCGCGCTCAGGAAATCAAGTATAATTTCAATACGCAGAAAGGTAAAATAACGCATGTGATCACCACGCAGGACGAAGGTTTTATTCATGGGGAACAGATTAAGAAGATGGGTGACAATGTTGCCTTTATCAAGAATGGAAAATATACAACCTGCGAATTGGATAATCCGCATTATGAGATTGATTTTACAAAGGCGAAGTTTATCCAGCATGACAAGATTGTCATTGGCCCAGCCTATTTGAGTTTTAAGGGTGTGCCTACTCCGTTGGCCATCCCGTTTGCATTTTTTCCGTTGGAAACAGAGCGGAAATCAGGTTTCGTCATGCCCTCTTTTGGCGAATCTTCCAGTCTGGGGTTCTATTTCCAGGATTTAGGCTTTTATTTTGCCATTAACGAGCATTTGGACCTACTGCTTTCTGCCGATATCTATACCCGAGGAAGTTGGGCAGTGAAGGCTAAGTCGAACTATGTCTATCGCTATAAGTGTTCAGGTGCCATTGATGTCGGATTCTTCCAAACGAGAACAGGTGACAAATTGGATTCTTCCTATAAATGTTCGAATGACTATAAGATATACTGGGACCACAAGCAGGACGTGAAATCTCATCCCAGAACACGTTTCAATGCACATATCGACATTGTCAGTGCCAATTATTCCAAATACAATCTCACAAGTGCGAGCGACTATTTGTCAAACCAGTTTACCTCTTCGGTTAATATTTCCACTTCTGCCCGCGATATCTTCTATATGGATGCCACTGTTTCTTATTCGCAGAATACAGGTACGCATCAAGTGAATTTGAAATTGCCCGATATCAATATGTCGGTAATTCAGTTTTATCCTTTCCGTAAGAAAAATAAGTCGGGATCTTTGAAGTGGTATGATAATATTTCCATGAAGTGGAATTCCCGTCTTACGGGACAGGTGGACGCCTATGATTCCTTGTTCCTTAGGCCGCAGACCTGGGAGGATATCAATGTGGGGATGATGCATACCATTCCGCTGACGATTCCCATAAAAATTGCCAAGTTGATAAACTGGAATACTTCGGCAACTTTGATTGAGAAGTGGTACCTGCAGTCGTATACGCGTACGATGACGGTGGACACAAACGGGGTGGGATCACTTAATCAGCATTTTAAGCGCGGTTTTGGCGCTCTTCATGATTTGAGCCTTTCCTCGTCGCTGACCACAAAAGTCTATTTTATGTACACCTTTAAGAAGGGTGCGTTAAATGCGATTCGCCATGTAGTCACGCCGAATTTGAATTTTACCTATCGGCCGAATCTAAATAACGGGACGCGCGGAACCTATTTCAATCCGATTACTGGCGAGTTGGTGGACTATTCTTTTTATGACAATGCCATTTTCGGCTCTGTCTATGCCAATACGCAGGCGCTGGCACAACTCTCGTTCGGAAACAATGTCGAAATTAAGGTCCGTTCCCGAAAGGATACGATCACGGGATATAAAAAAGTGCCCATCATTGATAACTTGAATATCGCGATGAGCTATAATTTTGCTGCCGACTCGCTGCGCTGGTCAAAACTGACTTTGACAGGCCGAAGCACGTTGTTCAGACAACTGTATCTGACCTATAACTTTGCCTTCGATCCGTATATTATCGGACCTAATGGTCGAAATGTGAATAAAACCGAATGGCAGGTGAATCACCGACTTTTCCGCCTGTCTTCCACCAGCGTGAGTGTGGCGTTGAATTGGCGTATCGACCAAAATACCTTTAAACGGAAAACCCCAAATGGGGAGCAGGAAAAAGAAAAGGTCAAACGTAATCCCTGGTCGTTTACCTTTAATTACACGTTCTCTTATGGCATTAATGACAATATATATTATTATATGTTGATGGATACGGCCCGATATGCCCACAATATGGTTCATACGCTTAATGTGCAGGGCGACGTGTATATTACCAAAAAGTGGAAAGTGGGGTTTACCACGGGATATGATTTTGTACAGAAGGATTTGTCGTATACATCCATAGACGTGTACCGAGATATGCATTGTTGGGAGATGAGCTTTAACTGGATCCCATTTGGCTACCGCAAGGGATGGAGCTTTACTATTAATGTGAAGGCCTCTGTTCTAAAAGATGTCATGAAGATTCCTTTGCATCATGATTTCCGCGATAATTTGTAGTTAGTAACGATGATCCCTTGTATGGTAACGACAAGTTGCAAACAAGTTATAGATTCAGGTCGGTTCTCTTAGAAAACATTTCTTTCTCACTGATATTAACATCTTTCCATCATATTGTTTACAACAAAATGTTTGCAGTGATTGGAGATTGAACAAATTTTGTATATTTGCAACCTTGAATTTTTTAGGCTGAAAATTATATAAATAATTAAAAATCAAATAAATAAAAAGATGAAAAACAAAGGACTAATTTTATTCTTTACGGTTCTTCTTGCACTGGTGTGCTTGTATTGTCTTTCATTTTCATTCGTCACCTGGCGTGTGGAAAAGAAGGCTGAGGCTTTTGCCAACGATCCTGCCGCAATTGAAGAAGTGAAGAAGGAAGCACACGGAGACGTGATGTTGGAGAAACACCTGGTGGATTCTTTGATTGACGCAAGAACCCGTCAGTACCTGACCGACATGAATGACACCAAGGTCTTCTTGGGAAACACTTACAAGAAATGCAAATACAAGGAATTGAACCTGGGTTTGGACTTGAAGGGTGGTATGAACGTTACCCTCGAGATTTCCATGCCGGATGTGGTCCAAAGTTTGGCCACCAACACGGAAGATCCCTTGTTCAAGACTTCTTTCGACAAAGCCGTTAAGGAATACGAAAACACCACCAACGGTGATTTTATTGATATTTTTATTAAGAATTTCAATTCGCAGAAGTCTGCTTTGAAGTTGAATAATGCTAATCTGCGTACTTATTTTGGTGAACGTTCCGGTATTAAGAATGCCACCGATCAGCAGATTATCAGCTTCATCAAGAAGGAGTCTTCTGAAATCGTAGATCGTACCTTCAAAATCCTCCGTACCCGTATCGACCGTTTCGGCGTGGCACAACCTAACCTGCAAATGCTTCAGGGCGGACGTATCCTCGTTGAACTTCCGGGTATTAAGGAACCCGAACGTGTTACTGATCTCTTGAAGAGCACCGCCAAACTCGAATTCTGGGAAGTCTATAACGATGCTGTGGCTGGTAAGTCCATTCAGCAACGCTTTATGGAAGCTGATGCTAAATTGGCTGTTCAACTTAAAAATAAGAAAGAAGATAAGCCATCTGCTATTGACACGGCTCTTGCTGCTGTTGATTCTTTGAATGTGGATACGACTGCTGCCGAAGTGGAAGAAGAAACCGAAGAAGTTGCTGACGCATCCCAAGGTGCTATCATGAGTAAGGCTGTTGCCGTTCCTGGTAGCTTTGTGATTGGTTATTTCAAAGAGGCCGATATGCCCGCTATCGATAGAATGCTTCCTCAACTCCAGCGTATCCTTGGTGATAAGAACGTTGTATTCTATTGGGGCTCTCCTGAAAAGGAATATGATAACGCCTATCCTTTGTATCCTTTGAAAAAGAAGAATGATCGTATCGGACCGCTCTTGAGTTCTGAAACGATTGGCGGTGCACGCGTTGTACGTACCGCTCGTCAGGATGTTGATCAGAACAACCGCGTGGTTGTTAATATGTCTATGGAAGATCAAGCCGCAGACGAATGGCGCAAGATTACGAAGGAAGCCGCTGACAATAGCGCAAAGAAACTCACCTGCATCGCTATCGTATTGGATGAGTTTGTCTATTCTGCTCCGACCGTAAGGTCTGAAATCCCGAATGGTAATTCAGAAATTTCCGGTAACTTCACGATTGAAGAAGCTAAAGACCTTGCCACCGTCCTTAACTCTGGTAATCTTGAGGCTCGTGTAAACATCGTTCAATCCGAAGTCGTTGGTCCTACGCTTGGTAAAGAATCCATCCGTTCAGGTATGTTCTCTTTCTTGGGCGCCTTTATCTTGGTGGTTCTCTACATGTTCTTCTATTATACACGTGCCGGTCTCGTGGCTGATGTGGCATTGTTCTCCAACGTGTTTATCATTTTCGGTGTGCTTGCTTCCATGGGCGCCGTTCTCACCCTGCCGGGTATCGCCGGTATCGTGCTGACATTGGGTATGGCAGTCGATGCCAATGTGATTATTTACGAACGTGTTCGCGAGGAAGTACGCGCAGGTAAGGGTATCCGCGTGGCTATCGATGAAGGTTTCAAGCATTCTTATTCCGCTATCATAGACGGTAACGTGACAACCTTGATCACGGCTATCGTTCTTTATATTTTCGGTTCCGGTCCTATTCAAGGTTTCGCTACCACGTTGATCATTGGTATCCTCTCCTCTCTTTTCACGGCAATTCTTCTTGCTCGTCTGATTATTGAAAGACGTCTTAAGAAAGGTAAGTCTATCGAAGTCGGTAGCAAGCTTACGATCAATGCTTTCATGAATACGCACATTGACTTCCTCAGCAAGAGAAAGTATTTCTATATCCTTTCCTGCACGTTGATTGTCATCTCTGCTATTTCATTCTGCACATTGAAACTCCAACCGGGTATTGATTTTACTGGTGGTCGTTGCTACGTTGTTCGCTTCGACAAGGATGTGACAACGAAGGATGTTCGTGCCGCTGTCAGCAAGGAATTTGGCGGTAATCCCGAAGTAAAGACCTTTGGTAGTAATGACCAAATCCGTATCATTACCAACTTCAAGATCAACAGCAATGATCCTAAGGATGACCAACTTTGTGAAAAGAAACTCTACAATTGCTTGAAGGGATTCTATGCAAAACAGGATCTTACGGAATATGATTTCACCCATTTGACCAACGATGTTCGTGGTATTCAGTCTTCTCAGAAGATTCAGCCTACTGTGGCTAAGGAACTCTTGATGAAGGCCGTCTGGGCTGTCTTGGCTTCCCTCGTCCTGATCTTCATCTACATTGCTCTGCGATTCAAGAATTGGCAGTTTGGTGTGGCTGGTGTTTGCGCATTGTTCCACGATACCTTCCTTACGGTAGGTATGTTCTCCCTGTTTTATAAGGTGATGCCGTTCTCTATGGAAATCGACCAGAACTTTATCGCTGCCGTCTTGACGGTGATCGGTTACTCCATCAACAACAACGTGGTCATCTTCGACCGTGTACGTGAGAACCTTGCCCTTTATCCGAAGCGTTCGAATCATGAGAATTTCAATAATGCCATCAATCAGACACTCGGACGTAACGTTAATACGGCTGTTACTACGTTGGTGACCTTGCTCGTCATCTTCCTCTTCGGTGGTGAGGTGATTCGCGGATTCGTATTCGCTATGTTTATGGGTATCCTCTTTGGTACCTATTCCGGTATCCTCGTTTCTAACCCATTCGCATTCGATCTTTTCAGATTGGCTGGTGATAAGGTTAAACGCGCCAATGCCGAACTTACGAAATAATCGTATTTCATTATAAAAAAATAATCGGGATGGTATTAACTATCCCGATTTTTTTTTATTTTAGCGCTCTCATTTTTATAAGGTAAAAAATTTACTAATATGAAATACAATAAATCAGTACTACTGGTTCTATCTTTCTTGTTTGCAATTACTTGTAATTTAAATGCGCAGATTCTGCGTGAGGCTGACAATCTTTTCCGCGATTGTCAGTATGAGAATGCTTTGGAACAATATAAGAAGGGGATTAAGAAATTAAAATCCAATCGCGTGGAAATTCAACGCGCCACCTTCCGTATTGCCGAGTGCTATCGTATTATGGGCGACTTGAAAAAGGCCGAACAGCAGTATTTGCGTTTGGAGAAGAAAAACTATCAGAAGGACAATCCCATCATTCTGTATCATCTGGGAGGAATTTATAACCTTCGTGGCGACTATGATCTGGCTTTGAAGTATTATACAAACTATAAGAAGAGAGCCAAGGACGATCCTCGTGCCGACACTTGTATTCAAGGCTGTCAGAACGCAAAGATGTGGTTGGAGAATCCTACCCGCTATGAAGTGGAGAACTTAAAAAAATTCAATACTCGTGAAGATGAGTGGGCTCCACGCTGGGGTAATGATGAAAAAAGAAATTCCATTATGTTCACCTCCAATCGCGAGGGCTCCGTAGGTAAGGGCACGGACCAATGGACGGGTGTTGCCTTTTCGGATATTTATGTTTCCAATAAGCCGAAAAGTAAAAACACCGAATGGCCCGGTGAATGGTCGCCGGTTACTTCCTTGGATGAAGGCGAAACGTTGAATTCCGGTGTGAATGAGGGGGAGGCCTGCGCCAATAGAAAGGGCTCCGTGGTCTATTTTACCAAATGCCCTCAAGATAAGAAAAAGGTACAAGGATGCTACATTCATAAGTCTATGAAGAAGGGTAAGTCTTGGGGCGAGGCCGAAATCGTAAATTTGGGAGATTCCGCCTATAATTATGTACACCCCTTTATTTCCGGTGATGAATTGACAATTTACTTTGCATCTAATATGCCGGGCGGTATGGGTGGATATGATATTTATAAGGCCACACGTGCCAAGAAGTCTGGTAAGTTTACTGATATTACGAATTTGGGACCGAATGTGAATACCCCCGGTCAGGAAGTCTTCCCATGTCTTCGCAACGAGAAGGAGCTCTATTTCTCTTCTGATGGTCACCCCGGTATGGGTGGCTTGGATATCTTTGTGTCCAAAATCAATGATGCTGGAGAATGTCAGCCTGCTGAAAACCTGATGTCTCCGATTAACTCGTCCGGAGATGAAATCGGTATCATTTTTGATGAAAATGATGCTATTGATCCTCAATCACAATCACCCTATCTGGCCAAGGGATATTTTTCCTCCAACCGTCCCGGCGGTAGAGGTGGTGATGATATTTATTATTTCCTGCTTCGTCCTATCGTCTATACGCTTTCTGGTAAGATCAGAGATAAGAATAATGGTCAGTATATGGATGGCGTGGAAGTTGAAATCGTTGGCTCTGACGGTACTTCCTATAAGACAACCACGGATGTGAAAGGATATTATCATTTTGATAAGGCAAAGATTTTAGGCTCTACGACGTACGATATCAAGGTTGCTAAGAAGGGCTATTGGGAGAATGGCAATACGGCTAAGGTGACCACAATAGGTATTATGGAAAATACCGATTTTACCCAGGACTTCACCTTGGAGCCAATTCCCAAGGATCCTATTCTGCTGCCTGAGATTCTCTATGATCTGGCAAAATGGGATTTGAAACCGCAGTATAAAGACTCTTTGATGTATCTATATGATATCATGGTGAAAAATCCGACGATTGTCATCGAACTTCGTTCCCATACGGATGCCCGTGATACCGAGGAGAAAAACGACGTTCTTTCTCAAAATCGTGCGCAATCTTGTGTGGACTTCCTCGTTAATGAGAAGGGTATTGCCGCTGACCGTATCGTTGCAAAAGGTTATGGTGAACGTGTACCTCGCAAATTGGAAAAAGATATGTATTCTGTATATAATGGCAAGAAGTATTTCTTTGCGAAGGGAACTTATCTGACCGAACAGTATTGCGAATCACTTCCTACCAAACCCGAACGTGAAGCTGCCCATCAGTTGAACCGTCGTACAGAATTCATTATTTTGCGTGATGACTATGTCCCCAGCAACGATAATATCGATAGTGTGAAACGTGGTGCTTCTTCTATTGCCGTCATTCAACAGCGTACTCATCCAGTCACAGTTAGTGGTGACGTGGTTACGGGTACATGCTTCGCCAATAACAAGTCAATGAACTTTACCATCGGCAATGGCAGCGAAGAGATTTTTATGAATTATGCTGACGCAACTCGATTCCTGAAAGAAAGCATTATCAAAGTAGATGACTTTGAAGATAAAGCTGCCGCTATCAAACAGGAGGATGGTAGTATTATTGAAGGAGTTGTATTATATTTGGAAGAACTTCGTATGGGTGATGACTATGCGGAAAATGTAAAAGTCACGGTAAAGAAAGGTCTTCCGACGGCATTTGTTATAGGCGATGCCTTTATTGAAAACGAATGGGGCGCCTTTACGATTGACAAGACACAGAATTTGTTGAAATTCAATAAATAGTTTGATGAAAAAGCGATGACCATTTGATCATCGCTTTTTTATTGGTAAATACTTTGGACTTTTCAGGTAGTGGTGCCAATAATGTGGCGAAAGGAAGGTTATTTCCGTAGTTCGAAATTTGATCCGAGATATACTTTTTTAACTATTGGGTCTGCCGCCAACTCTTCAGCCGTTCCAGATTTCAGCATACTTCCTTCGTAAAGCAGATAGGCGCGGTCGGTGATGGATAAGGTCTCGTGAACATTATGGTCGGTGATGACGATGCCGATGTTCTTGTCTTTCAGCTTGGCTACGATGTTTTGAATATCTTCCACGGCAATAGGGTCCACACCGGCAAAAGGCTCATCCAGAAGGATGAATTTGGGGTCAGAGGCAA
>JAZRYC010000165.1:0-21632 GCA_045600525.1 Bacteroidales bacterium | reverse complement strand
TCATTTTATTTGTCGGTTCTTACGCCCTGCGTGCCCAAACGAACATTAAATTCCTCAATGCACAAGAATCTAAAATCGAAAAGTATTTTCCGAAAAAGAATCCCATCGTATTGATTTATGACAATGCCGACGAAAACAACGTTGTTAAGCTGATGGACTCCGTACTGGCGACCCCCGGCGTGGGAATGGTGCTTTCATACCCTTCTCTGCTGCTTCGCGAATACACAGCTCCGCAAATGGTGGAAGCCATATCCAAGTTAAGCGGTATCATGAACGGGATGGACACAGGTAACATGCCGGGCATGAACATGGATATGCTGTCTGATGACGTTCTAAAAGTTGTCTATTATGCTGCCCATTGCGGGGACAATGAACTGACTATGGGTTTCAACCAGATGGCAGACTTCATTCTCGCTCAGGCCAAAGATCCGAACTCACTTATTGCCAAACAGATGGATGACGATTTCAAATCCAAACTCAATATGTTGGATGATTTACGCCATCCGAAGGGCATCATTGAATCATCTCCCAAAAAGTTAGCCGAAGGGAATACTGCCGACAATAGTACGCCGTCCGACAAAGGCTTGGACGTTGAACTCACGCCCAAAATCGTGGATGTGCCCGTAAAAACAGAAATCGTTCCTCAGACACATTCCGCGCAAACAACTTCTCCGTATGCTGACACCACCATGATATTCAAGCAGATGACAGCATCAGAGATGTCCTCTTTTCTCCACATGGATGCCGGACAAGCCAAACAGGTATTCAAGCTCGCAAAACATGCCGACGGTACGATGTCACCTATGCAGTTCGTTCATTTCATCACAGAAGACATTTTACAACGCAAGCTTCTGGCTGCCATGATCAAGGACACACAACGCAAACAGTTGCTAGCTCTTCAAAGCACCATGGACTCTGCCGCCGTAGCAGCATCTATTCAAGCCGAAGAAGCCCCTTCCTTGGTCTCATCCGTCACTACTGCTAATGGTAACATCTTTGCCAAAACGGAAATGCCAAACACCATCACTGCTGATTCCACCCATCCCAAAGCTACAGTGCCAAAACCTATACAAAAAATCAAACTTGATCCGCACGACCCTATCGTCCTTTTAGAGGAATTATTATACGGCAAAAAACAATACACAGCGGCTCAGATGACGCACAACTTATCCATATTGGGCGAAGACATCCCCGAAGAACTTGTCAACCTATTATATGTTTACTACGGGGGAAACCAACAATATGATAGCAGTTGGACAATGTCGTTAGAGCAAATGGTCAACTTCCTGGCGGATTCAATACTCACAGATCCAAGATTCAAATCATTCATTAACGATGATATGCGCAGCGGATTTGTGCAGATACAGCAGGCATTGATTGATGGGGTCGGCAAACTTCGTTCCGACAAGCACTCCATTGCCATGGTCATTACAGAATTTGCTACGGAATCGCCAGAAACATATGATTTCATCGAGCATCTTAACAATCTTTGCAAAAAGTCCTTCTGCCATCCATATTATTCTATTGGCGAGTCTGTCATGTTGTCGGAAATGAAAGCTGGCTTCAACAGTGAAGTGCTGCTCGTAACATTGCTCACCATTGCAGCCATCTTCCTCATCGTGGCCTGTACATTCCATTCCATTCTGCTCTCTGCCATATTAGTGATGACTGTAATGTCCGGCGTCTTCATCAATGTGGTGGTCAGCGGCATCGGAGGCGGTTCATTACTGTACATTGCCTACCTCATAGTGCAGAGCATCCTCATGGGCGCGGCCATTGACTATGGTATCTTGTTTGCCAACTATTATCGCGAAAAACGCACATCCCTTGATGTCGAAGATGCCCTTAAGGAGTCGTACAAATGCTCTATCCACACCATTCTGACTTCGGGCATGATCCTAATTCTGGTACCTGCCATTATGGCGATATTAGTTTCCGATCCGACAATTTCCGACATCGTGAAATCCATTTCTATCGGCGCCTTAGCCACCGTATCATTGGTATTATTTGTACTGCCCGGCGTGTTGGCTGCCTGCGACAAAATTATTATCCGAAGGAAGAAATAAAAAATACGGATCCACTCTATTAAAATTTTGGATAGTTTTAAGTATTTTTTGATTCAGGTATCGCTGATCCAGCGATACCAAAAATTAACATAATTGATTGATATACAACATCTCTCCCCCCCCCCCGAAAAATATTCACAACCAATAGGATGATATATAAAAAAGTGTATTTTTGCGACATTCTTTCTAAATGGAAATAGAATCGCAGATTTTTAGATGTTAACATGGGCTTCCATCTGAGAAAATGCGTACTATATTTGAAAACTATAATAACAAGAAGCCCTTTGAAAATTATGAAAAAAATAATCGCTATTTGTTTCGCAGTCGTTCTGTTGGCAGCAGTTTCCACATCATGCGGTAAAGGTTGTCATTGCTATTTGAAGACTGATATCACTCACATGATGCCTGTTTTCGAAGATGAAAACATGAGCAAGGAAGACTGCCAAGCCATGGAAGCTCAACTCAATGATGAAGCTGGTTTCCCTGATTTCTACAACTGCAAGTAAATTTACTCTAACACTGAAAGTAACCGGTCATATCTTGTCCAAGATGTGACCGGTTTTCTTTTAGATAAGAATTCATTCCAATCACTTTAAGATTCAAGATATATTCTTTTATGATCCACAGTTTCTTCCTCTAGTTCAATATCTTCTTACCAGTATTCTCATTTTTCAAGTAGAAGTTTTTTCGTTCTACACCTTTTTTTTGTACTTTTGCAGCCGTTCATTCATTTCCAATGAAATTAAATAACAACGATTATATGGCTGACGAAAAATTATTCACCGAATTTCCACCCATTTCCACAGAAGAATGGGAAGCTACCATCAATAAAGATTTAAAAGGTGCCGATTATGAAAAGAAATTAGTCTGGCGTACAGACGAAGGTTTCAATGTACGACCTTACTATCGTGCCGAAAATCTTGATAGCATCAACTATTTAGACACCCTTCCGGGCCAGTTTCCTTATACGCGCGGAACTAAGGCTGATAACAATCAGTGGGAAATCGTTCAAGAAATTGAAGAGTCCTGTCCAGCCAAAGCGAATGCCATCGCACTGGACGCTTTGAACCGTGGTGCCAACACCATTGCCGTCAATGCCCAGAAATTAGAAGACGGCAATGCATTGACCACATTGCTGAAAGGCATTGACCTCAATAAAGTTGGTATCCAATTCAACCACGTAAAAAACTACCTTGAGTTGGTAAAACTTTTCCTTGAATACATTGATGCAAATCATTATGACCGCAAACAGGTTTCCGGAAGCATCAACTTTGACCCCCTAACCTATCGTTTGAAGCATAACAAATTCTTCCATTCTGAGAAGGAAGACCTTATGCAGGCCGTTCAACTTTTGAATATGGTGGAAGAAATGCCGCATTTCAAGCTCATCAATGTCAATGGTATTCTTTTGCACAATGCCGGTTCCACCATCGTTCAAGAATTAGGATATACATTGGCCTTAGCCAATGTATATCTTTCTTTCTGCACAGAGCAAGGTGTTAAGGTAGAAAAGGTTGCCTCAAGAATGCAGCTAACGCTTTCCGTTGGCTCCAACTATTTCATGGAAATTGCCAAATTACGCGCCGCTCGTCTGCTTTGGTCCACCATGGTATCCCAATACAATCCGGGATGTCAGTGTGCCTATAAAATCCACATTAACACAGTCGCCTCCACATGGAATAAGACTTTGTATGATCCCTACGTAAACATGCTCCGCAGCACTACGGAAGGTATGTCAGCCGTTATCGGCGGCTCAGACTCCATCTCTCTGCAGCCATTTGATATCGCTTTCAAAGAAAGTGACGATTTTTCTCGCAGAATTGCACGCAACGTACAAGTTCTCCTTAAGGAAGAATCTTTCATGGACCGCGTGGTTGATCCCGCTGCCGGATCTTATTATATTGAAACATTGACGAATTCTATAGCCGAACAGGCTTGGAAGCTATTCCAAAGTGTAGAATCCGTTGGAGGGGCGCTGAAAATCATCACCGACGGCACTCTTCAGGCTGAAATTGAAAAGAGCTGCCAAAAACGCGACATGGACATTGCCACACGCCGCTACATCCTTCTCGGCACCAACCAATATCCGAACATTCAAGAGCAAATGGCTGAGAAAATTGAACGCATTGTGAAAGATGAAAACGAAGGACTCAAGACCTATCGTGGTGCTATTGCTTTTGAGGAAATTCGTTTAGCCACTGAAAGAAGCAGCCATCGTCCAAAAGTATATCTTTTCAAACTCGGAAACCTTGCTATGCGTCAAGCACGCGCCGGATTTATTACTAATTTCTTCGGCTGCGCTGGCTATGAAATCGTTGAACCTGCCGGTTTTGCCACTGTTGAAGAAGGTATCAAAGCCATGACGGAAGTCAAACCCGACCTTATTGCTGTTTGCAGTTCAGACGAAGAATACGCCACCCTCGGCGTGGAAGCTGCCAAGCAATGCAAAACGACATTCCCTAACACACCGTTCATTGTTGCCGGCAACCCTACGGAATCCATTGACGCTCTCAAAGCCGCTGGTGCCGATGACTTCATCCATGTGAGAACCAACCTGCTGGAAAGCCTCAAATCCTATAATGAAAAATTACTGAAATAGTCCGTGAAAAAGTTTTTTACGACTATTTTATTATTTACCATTTGCTTTGGTTTCTTTTCGGGATGCCATCCCAAAAAGGAATCAAAGCAAACTTCTTTTTTTGAGTGGACAGACGCCTATAATCGCCCCATCCATTTAGACAAAGAGCCCTCACGCATAATCTCTCTTTCCCCTGCCATCACAGAAATCATCTATCTCATCGATGCTCAAGAAAAATTAGTTGCCGTATCCGACTTTTGCGACTACCCTGCTGACGCACAAAAACTACCCAAAGTTGGCGGCATGCAGAATATTAACATGGAAGCCCTGCTGTCTCTGCATCCAGATGTCGTTCTCATCGGTTCCATCGTCTCCAAAAAGGACGTCTCCACCTTGGAAAGAATGAATGTCCCCGTTGTTACCATAAAAGAGGAATCCACCATTGAAGGAATGGCCACGCTAATTGAAACGATTGGAAAAATCACCAACCATTCACAAACCGCCGACATTCAGTCCAAGCAATGGAAAGAACGTATAACTAAAATAAAATCTTCAAATATAAATCACGATACATCGTCAAAAAGCATATACTACGTAGTAGGTTTTGGTGATGCCGGAGATTTTACCGCACCTAAAGGATCTCACATCCACGAAATTATCGAATTGGCGGGCGGGCACAATATCGGTGCAGAACTTAACAACTGGAATATCAGCCGCGAATATCTGTTTCAAGAAAACCCCGATATCATTATCATTCGTAAAGAAGATTATGAAACATTCTGCCATACCCATCCATACGACAGGTTGGAAGCGGTAAAGAAAGGAAGCGTTTTTCCCATAGAAAGCGGCTGGATCGACATCGTATCGCCACGCAATCTAAAAGCCATAGAATATCTGCATGAAATTATTTGCGAATAATATATAGCGAACCTGCAATTGTTTGGTCTACACCACCGCTGTTATAGATTAATTTATACGCATACGAACCGTCAGGGCAATCAGAACCATCCCAGTTGTTTTCGTAACTATTTGATTTATAAACTAATTTTCCGTATTTATTAAAGACCATCAATTGGCGTTTTGAACAAGATTCCAAACCTTTGATTTCGAAACGATCATTATAACCATCTCCATTAGGTGTAAATACATTTGGTATTTCCAATTTTACAGGCTCCGACCAATCAATGGATTCCTCAGGCATATTCTGTACAACAGGATCTTGCTGCACAGCAGTAGCCATGCGTCTTGGAGTTGCCGCCGAAGGGACTGATTTGGGTAAAGACGCCCTACTATTCGGGTTAATAGTTGCAGGTGTTACAGTATGGGAACTAGTTGAATGAGTAAAGACATCAGCTTGTGAAGAAATACTTGGCGCTATGATATCTTGTTTTTCAATCGTCTCTCCTTTGGATATTTTTTCGTTACTTAACCTAGACTCTGTTTGTGAAATTGGAGCGTCTGATAATTTGTTATCTTGAATAAAAACCGTCTCTTCGTCATCAACCGAATCAACCGCATAGGTGACATTTTCCTGTACTGCCGAATTCTCTTTTGGGGCAGATTGATTTTGGCGATTTTTCGTTGCCACAGCCACTACTGTAACAAGTGCAGCGACGGACACAAGGCCGACCACAGCCGCAGCAATTTTAGTTCCAAGCGACAAACCAGTATGAGCGACTGTCGATGCCATAGAAGACTGAGTCGCCGTAGCCGACGGCATAACTGCATCCATCCGAGCACTGAGTTTTGTCCAAACTCCATCGGAAGGTACCATCTCACAATTTGACAATATATCGCTTATTTTTTCCATCTTCTATAATTTAGATTCCTCTTCCTGAATTTTTTGCTGCAACCATGTCCGTGCTCGCTGACAATAAACCCTGGCCGTACTTTCGTTGCGGCCTATCAGTTCGGAAATTTCCTTAAAAGAATACCCATCCACCACTTTCATATTAAAAATGACACGCCAATCTGCTGGCATTTTCTCCATTAACTTCACTACTTGTTGCGCCTCCAACTTCGTATAAAGTCCTTCATCACTATCAGAAGAAAAATTTTGAGGTTCATTGGCCATATCGATGGAATCGTTCAAAAGAAACTTTCTATTTGCCCTATAAGCACTGACAGCCTTCTTCACCATGATTGCTCGAATCCAGGAATTCAAAGAGCCTTCTCGTCGAAAATTTGGCAGTTCCTTAAAAACAATTAAAAAGCCTTCCATCAAAACATCTTCTGCTTCTTCCCTACTACTTGTGTATCGCGAGCAAACTCCCAACATGGAAGACGCAAAGCAATCGAACAACCTACGCTGCGACTGACGATCGTTATTGAGGCAACCGTCTATTAACGCTTCCATATCTTGAACATTCACTGACACATTAAATAGTCGTAAAAAAGGCGAGAAATGTTACAAGAAAAGGCAAAAATTATTTTAATGATTTTACTATGGCTTCAACTTCGCGAATATAGTCGCGCTTATGTTCTTGCGGGGCATAAACAAAACCATCAATAGTAAGGCATGACTGTTTATCTTCAGTCAATTGCGTAAAACTGTAAAACGGCCCGCCCATTTTGTCACGTACAGATGCCCAAAGACCGCGCAATTCCAAACCCTGATGATAGCGAATGGCCATTTC
The DNA here is from genome assembly GCA_045600525.1 of Bacteroidales bacterium. Lineage (GTDB taxonomy): Bacteria > Bacteroidota > Bacteroidia > Bacteroidales > WCHB1-69 > F23-D06. Next base: position 14,352 of record JAZRYC010000165.1, on the reverse strand, counting down.
CTGAGAAATCGGGAATCCTTCCAAATCCGCCACAATCGGATAAGCACCAAGAACGGCGCCTTGAATATACGCCTTCGTCACGCTGTCACGTGCAGCGACAATTTTATTTGCCGTCAATTCGCAGGCTGGAGATTTATATATCATGACAAACCTGTCATTCTTCGGTGTACGGTAACAAAGCCATAAGAAATCCTTTTCTTCACGTCCCACGAAATAATCGGCAGGTATTGTCATCGAAACGCCGAATTTCTCCCTTATCTTCTTCTCCACTTCGGGATTATTCAATTTTCGATGGGCATTCTGAAGACGCGCAATGTCATTGTCATACATAGCCTGAACAATTTCATCCCGATGCGCAAGGAACAACGCCAAGCAAGAATCTTGGTTATTGCCTTGAATTTTTACTAATACTTGCGGGGAAGTATAAGGATTTCTCTCAATCTCAAAATGATTTCCAGAATACTCTTTCTTGCAATCAAATTGAACGATGTTGCGATGACGGGTAAAAGAAGCAAAAAAATCCGCATTGCTGCATTGAATAACATCAAACATTGGCTCAATCTGATTAATGGCAGGTTGAGGTTGTTCCAGAATGCCGTAAATACTCTTAAGCGCTGACAGAGTCCACAAATTGGAATCAATAGCCAAAATCATTTCTCCAGCCTTTCCCGTAGAAAAATCATCTGCCTTAAATGCAGGAACGGATTTATGCTTACAAGAAGTACCAACTACCATTAGGGCCACCAGTATAACAATGAAGAACTTTCGCATAATCATATTTTTTAAGTGAGCGCAAAAATACAAAAATAATACTATCTTTGCGAGACCTTAACCAACAACAAAATATCCCATGTACTCAGAAGATTTTTACCGAACCGCTCTCAATCATATTGAGGGATTCAGTCATGCTACATTAAAAAAGATGCTTCTATTGTCGGGCAATGCAACCCGATTATTCACGGAGCCTGAAATATGGAGAAGCAAAATCAACAAAAAGCAGGAAGATGTTACCAATCCTTCCATCAATACGAACATAAAAAGGATAGTGGACGAAGAGTTAAAGCAAATGGAGAGAAAGGGTGTGCGCAACTGCCTTATAACAGATGTGGGATATCCTTCCCGACTAAAGAACTGTACAGACGGTCCTTTTGCCTTCAACTATATAGGGAATGATGATTTCAACGCTCCACATCAAATAGCCATTGTCGGCACGCGTAATGCTACAAATTACGGTCGATCATGCGTTCGCAAAATACTATCTGAATTACGCGAATATTCCATAAACACCATAAGTGGTCTTGCCTATGGAATAGACACTGAGGCGCATGAAAGATCCCTTGAAAACGGCATACGAACGATAGCCGTAATGGGTTGTGGTTTCAGCACCATTTACCCCAAACAAAATGAAGCACTAGCACAAAAAATCGTTCACAATGGTGGAACACTTATCAGCGAATACCCATTCCATACCATGCCAGACAGAGTGAATTTTCCAAGACGCAATAGAATCATAGCCGGTATGTCTGACGCCACTATCGTGATGGAAAGCGGAGAAAAAGGAGGAAGTATTATCACTGCGCATATTGCTCATTCTTACAATCGAGATGTTTTTGCTGTTCCTGGAAGCATTCTGGAAGGAAACTATGATGGATGTCATTCACTTATCGCAAAAAATATTGCGGCCATACTGACATCAGGAAATCAACTTATAGAATACATGAACTGGACCTCCGAAAAGCATGCTGTGCAAGCCAATCTATTTATAGAATTATCTGAGGATGAACAATGTATATTTGACCTTATCCATGCATCGCAAAGTATGTCCATAGATGTTATAGTCGAAGCCAATCCACATAAAACGCCGTCTCAAATAGCAGGGCTTCTTCTTGGCTTAGAGTTAAAGGGCGTTCTTACATGTCTCCCTGGAAAAAGGTATCGCACATGCCTATAAATTTTAAGTGGTATAGATGAAAAAATAATGTATCTTTGCCGCCATAAAAACAACAACAAAAAATTAAACAAAATGGCTTACAAAATTAATCCGGATCTTTGTGCTGCTTGCGGTACATGCGCAGGTGAATGCCCTCAAGAAGCTATTTCTGAAGGTGCTTCTTACTCTATCAACCCTGATCTCTGCATCGAATGCGGTGCATGCGCAGACGTATGTCCTTGCGAAGCTATCAGCTTAGAGTAATCAGCTAAAAGCTAAAAAGCAAAAAGGGCGCGGAATCCGCGCCCTTTATTTTTTTATTCTCTAACCTATTATTTAATCCCCAATTGTTTTCTTACCTGTTCCGTAAGATCATCACTATCGGAAGAGAATGCCAGCGTAGTAATATCAAAGACATACGCATACTTGCCCGATTCTGCGACCGTCTTAATAGCAGCCAGCAGATTATCTTGGAACGGTTTCAGCAACTCTACTTGCTTAGTTTGAAGTTCCTGCTCACTATTTGCAGCAAATTCTTGAATCCTGGCATAGAGTTTTGTCATCTCATCTTCTTTAACCTTTAAAACAGCAGAGGAAGCACCAGAATTGGCAAGTTTAGCATATTCCGCCTCCTTGCTTTTAAATTCATCAGCCATTGCCTGACCAGCTTCCTGAAGTTCCTGCTGAAGATTCAATAAAGCCGTTTGCGCCGTGTCAATTCCCGGCATGTCCTTCATAATGGCACCATAGTCCACATGACCAAACTTTGCCTTTTGCGCATTTGCAGCAACGACAGAACAGAGTACTAAAAGGATAACGATTAATTTCTTCATAGTCGATCAATACTATTTAATGCCTAATTCTTTTTTTACCAAAGGAGTGATATCTTCACCTCCGCCATAATAAAGCAGAATCTTCGTATCGAAGATATAGGAATAACCATGGTCCTTGGAAACCTTATTGATGGCATTTTGAATAGCATCCTGGAATGGCTTAGCCAATTCATACTGTTTTTCTTCAAGATCATCTTGAGCACCACTTTGGAATTCCTGGATACGTGTACCTAAGTCTTGCAGCTCTTTTTCACGGACTTGACGAACAGCGGAAGACATTGTGCCCACTTCTCTATCAAATTTGTCTTTTTTCTGCTGATATTCCGTCATCATACTTTCATACATTGCCTGCAGTTCGTCTTGGAATGCCTTAAGTTTGATTTGAAGGGAATCCACTCCGGGCATAACTTCTAAAATCTCACCAGAGTTTACATGGCCATACTTTTGCGCGTCGGCAGAATTAACGGCTACGAAAACAACAGCCGCAATGAGTAATAAAATCTTTTTCATTGAGTAAATTGTATTTTGTGTTAATAATCTTTATCCTAATCTTCGTCCAGTTCTTCGTTCACGGAGATACCCAGTTTTTGCAATACCTGAGCATTGATATCCCATTTCGGATCCGCATAAATAATACTCATTTCACCTGCTGTATCAAAGACAAAGGCATAGCCCTTCTCTTTGGCATAGTCATTAACGGTATTGATTACACGATCCTGGATAGGTTTAACTAGTTCTTCTCTTTTTTTGAACAAGTCACCATCCTGACCAAAACGTTTTTTCTGCAAATCCTTAGCGGCTTTTTCTTGTGCGATAATGGCATCTTCGCGATTTTTCTTGATTTGATCAGGCATTGTAATAGATTCAACCTGATATTTCCTATACATAGAGTCAATAGATGCAAATTTTGATTCAATTTCTTTCTGCCATTGCACAGCCACTCGATCCAATTCAGCTTGAGCCTCTTTATACTCCGGCATATTGGAGAGAATATATTCTGAATTAATGTAAGCGTACTTCTGACAAAAGCCAGTAGCCGCTATGGTTAAAACAAAAACAAGCAATAATAACTTTTTCATAATATTTTTATTTGAAACTTTTCGTAAACGTAAAATCATTCATTTTATTATATCCTAATCAATGGATTGGTTAATGGAAATGTGGAATTTGCTTCCATTCACGCCTTTCCTACCAGGGACCTCATCAAAACCATATCCCCAGTCAAATCCCAACAAGCCAAACATCGGCAAATATACACGGACGCCGAGGCCTGCAGACTTATAGAGGTTGAACGGATTATATTGACGCTTATCAATCCATCCCTTACCGGCTTCCACAAAGGCAAGTACATAGACCGTTGCTGATGGGTTCAGGGTAATCGGATACCTCAATTCAGCAGTAAACTTATGGTAAATGCTTGCCCCCACGGAAGTGCCATCCAAATAAGGAGAAAGCACCTCATCGTCATATCCACGCATACCTACCACCTCACGGCCATCATAGGAATAGGCAGACAAACCGTCTCCACCAAGATAGAACCTGCCGAACGGACTTATGCCGATATCCTTATTATAACATCCCATGAAGCCCATTTTCAGACGTACATTCAGCACAAGGTTATCCACAATACGAGTAAACCATGAGGCATTGAACTTCCATTTATGGAATTCAAGCCACTTATACTTCTCCTGTTCAGAAGCAGTAGAATAATCTTTATGGTTCATCAAAGAGAAAGGAGGCGTCAATTGCATACTAAATGTAAAGCTGGAGCCTTCTCTCGGATAAATAGGGGCATTCACTGAATTTCTGGACAGAGTGAAAATATAGCTGAAGCTGTGCGCATAGCCGTCATTAAACACATAGCGACCAGGCCAATTCGTCACCGTATAGTATTCATAAGAAAGCGTATGGGACATCATAAAATAGTCATCCGGCCATTTTAACTTGGAAGAAAGGGACAGCGAAGCACCAGCAATACTTGAAGCGCAATATGTATTATCATTTTTCTTTCGCCCATTCGTTTGCTTTTGATAATAAACTCCAGCTGTCAGAGCATTGGGTTTTTTGCCACCCAACCAAGGTTCCGTAAAGGACAGATTATAGTATTGATACCATGAACCATTCGTTGAAACATTCAAAGCCAAACGCTGACCATCACCTCCCGGGATAGGAGTCCACGCATCCTTCTTAAACAACTTATAGGTTGAAAAATTATTAAATGCAATACCAGCTGTAATCACAAAGCCCGTGGCGCCATAACCGGCACTAAGTGAAAGCTGGTCGGACGAAGTTTCCTCCACCACGTAATTGATATCCACTGTTCCATCGGCCTCATTCGGTTTAGGCTGGACATCCATTTTTTCCTGATTAAAATAGCCAAGAGACATGAGGACCTGCTGTGTACGAATAATATCCGCCCGATTGAACAATTGTCCTGGAATCGTTGTGATTTCACGCATAATCACATTGTCATTGGTCTTTGTATTACCCGTGATCGTAATTTTATTGTATCTAGCCTGTTTACCTTCACGAATGCGGATCTCAATATCAATGGAATCGTTTTCAATGGCCACTTCCACTGGGTTGGCATTGAAAAACAAATAACCATTATTCATGTAGAGAGAAGCAATGTCGTCTCCTTCTTCCTTCATTGTCAGATTCTTATTCAAGAGCGTTTGATTATACACATCACCCTTTTGAATACCGAGAAGCTGCGTCAGCAAAGAGGTTGGATAAACCGTATTGCCGACAAAGGAGATATTTCGGAAATAATATTTCGGACCTTCGTTCACTTCAATATCAATATGGATATCATTGTTTTCAAGATAGTACGTATCCCTAACGATAACAGCATCTCTATAACCGAGTTCATTGTAGCGGTTGATGAGATTGACTTTATCATCTTCATAGGATTCCTTCATAAACTTTGATTTCTTAAAGATACGAAGTTTCACACGATTGGCAAAATAATCATCCAAGTGCTCCATAATATCCTTTGACTCATAATAGCCTGGATGTTTCATACAATAGGCAATCGCCGTATCCATCTTATACATGGGCATGAAGAGGAACTTTTCCTTGGTTTCCTTCATAGAGCGCAATAAGGCAGCATCTGTCACGCCCTTATTCCCAATGATGTTTATATCACTGATTTTTACTCTTTTTGATTTTTGAATATCAAAAAGGAGGTTTACCGCATTTTTAACCTTTTCGTCCGGTATTTCTTGAACGTTTACATTGCAACTGTAAAAGCCTTTTTCTACGAAATATTTACGGATAATATTCACACAGGTGGTCTTCATATTATCATTAATGATATTTCCCTGTGAAATATTAAGTTTTTCGCGAAGATCGTTTTCTTCACTTTTCGTAGTGCCCTTAAATCCGAAAGAGACCAAACGGGCCCTATCTTCCAAACGGACATCTAGGAAAGCCACATCGCCGACAGTTCGCGTTATGGTAATTTCCACATCTTCGTACAAACCTGTTTTCCAAAGATTCTTAATGCTTTTAGAAATCTCATCGCCTGGGATGGAAATCCTTTCCCCCACATGAAAAGACAGCAAGCGTTGGTCTAAAGGAGCTGTTCCTGAAGACGTAATGCCACCAATTTCATATTCTTGAGGAGAGGCGTAATCGATTTTCAAAGGTTCATTTTGTCCATCCTTGCCCACAACAACCTGCGAGTAGCCTAATTGGGCTCCCCAGCAGATAGTCATAATTATCAGAAAGACAATATGTTTATATAAATTCATCTATATTTAAAAAATGGACGGCAAAGATAGTAAAATATTAATGTTCTCGGACTTGCTCGCCCGTTTTTCCATATCGTCTTTCACGACTCTGGTAATCCAAAATAATTTCCCTCAAATCGTTCTTTCGGAATTCAGGCCACATAATTGGGACAAAGAACATTTCCGTATAGGCCGACTGCCATAAGAGGAAATTACTGATTCTACAGTCTCCACCGGTTCGTATAAGAATATCCGGATCGGGGATTTCCCCATGATAGAGGTTTTGTACAAGGACCTGCTCGTCAATATCATCTGGAGACAAACTTCCATCAACCACCGACAATGCAATTTGTCTAGTCATATCAATTAACTCAGCCCGCCCACTATAACTCAAGGCCAAAACCACAGTAAGGCCATCATTTGAAGACGTTCTATCTAAGGCATCCTGTAGAGCTATACGACATTCTTCCGGCAAATCCGACATACGTCCGATCATCTGTAGGCGGATACGGTTTTTCATAAGTCCATCTAATTCATTATGAATAGATTGAACGAGTAATCCCATCAGCATTTTAACTTCTTCGTCCGGTCTATTCCAATTTTCCGTGGAAAAAGTATAAAGTGTGAGATAACGTATGCCCATTTCAGCCGCACCTTCTATGACACTGCGCACGGCATCTACGCCACTTCGGTGTCCAAATGTTCTTTCGTGGCCATGTTGTTGTGCCCACCGACCATTGCCATCCATAATAATGGCTACATGTTTGGGCAATTTTTCCTTATTGAGTTCTCTTAAGGTAGTATTCATGAAAAATCTTAATGTCTGGGTTTCCTAGGGACTTTCAAGTCGCAAATGCGGTCCTCGTTGCCAAATCGCACTGTCAGTGTTATTCCGGCGAAAGAATAGGCATCCTTTGTCTTAACATTACCTCTACTATGTCCGGCCACAAAATTAGGCATAGGATCGCCTGTTTCGGGATCCGTCAATTCCGGACGTCTGTCGGCAAGGTCAGCGACCAAATTGCCACGTTGATCTCGCAGCAATTCATTATCGTAATAAATTCCTCCGATATCGTCAATATAATCTGTGAATGTATAACGCATCCCCCATTCCGCGCCCAATGCAAAATGACGGCCCATCGTCACCTTGATGCCAATGCCGAATGGTATGGCAACACTTGTTAGAGAATACTTCTTTTCTGGTCCTCCTTCCAGGCCTTGACCCTCCGTACCCAAACTTTGAAGATGGTACTCGATTCCATTATACGTGGTCATCGGATCATAAGAGAACACTGCAATACCGGCAAAAATATAGGGAGAGAAACGATTCTTCCCCGTAGAATTATACAATTTGAAAAAATTGAGTTCTCCCTCAACGGCAAATTCAGTAAATTTAGACGTGAAATTCAGATTTCGCTCAGACATATCCGCATTTTTGAAGCGGGAACTGGTCGAGTCTGCAGCAGAGAGTTTTCCAAAGATAAAATCAGCCTTAATGGCAAATCTCGGAGAAATATTATAACGATACAGGAAACCACCGGAGGCATGCACCTGATGATCCTTGAAATCAAAAAGTTTCTTTTGGTTCAAGTCGCCAAGGTAGAAAGACATACCCGCGAGGCCGCCTAATTCAGAGCGTTGTGCCCGCACCAAACCGGGAGAAAACACAAAGAGCACAACTATCACAATGACGCACAAATAGTTACAAGATAGAATTCTTTTCATAAGAACAGTAGAATGATTTTGAACAACGCTGCAAAAATAAAAAAATTGCACGACAAAGTTCGCAGTATGAAAAAAAGTGTATTTTTGCCGCCCAAAAATATTTTATAAGTAAATTTAATACAAGCATTTAAAAGAAAGGAGCCTTGAACACTACCCCTTACGAAAACAACAAGATGCGCCGGCCTAACGGACCTCACAAAAAAGAAGCCCCGCATAAAATCAACAACTACATCACCGCACAAACTGTTCGCGTTGTTGGTGAAAATTTCGAACCCAAAATTGTTTCCTTACGTGAAGCACTTGCCATTGCCGACCAATATGAGTTGGACTTGGTGGAAATTTCTCCCCAGGCAAATCCACCCGTATGCAAGGTGATGGATTATCAAAAATATCTTTACGAGCAAAAAAAGAAAGCCAAGGAGATCAAGGCCAATAGTGCCAAAACGACCGTTAAAGAGATTCACATGGGCCCCCAAACGGACGATCATGATTTCAATTTCAAATGCAATCATGCAGAGCGTTTCCTGAAAGACGGATACAAAGTTAAAGTGATGGTAACATTCAGGGGACGTTCCATCATATATAAGGATCAAGGAGAGCTTTTGCTGCTGCGTTTTGCACAAAGCTTGGAAGAATTCGGCAAATTGGACCAAATGCCTACATTACTGGGAAAGAACATGACCATTATGATCAGTCCAAAATCCTCCAAGAAATAAGTCCTTGGTATTTTGAAGAGAAAGCAGTAAACTCACAATATAAACTTTAAAAACTTAAAGAAATGCCAAAAATCAAAACGAAATCCGCTGTCAAAAAGAGATTCACGCTTACTGGCACCGGAAAAATCAAGAGACATCACGCTTACCACAGCCACATTCTCACAAAGAAATCCACTAAGAGAAAACGTAATCTGGCTTACAGCGCCATTGTCGAACCTAACTTAGAACGTACTGTCAGACAAATGCTCGGACAGTGCTAAAGAACAAGAATTATTAACAAAAAAAAATCTTTACGTTCAGCCGATCAAGTGTTTAACAATTAAACCGCTGACGTAAAATGAAAGGAATTAAATTATGCCAAGATCAGTTAATCACGTTGCTTCCAAAGCAAGAAGGAAAAAGATTTTGAAACGTACCCGTGGGTACTTCGGCAAACGTAAAAACGTTTGGACCGTTGCAGTCAATTCGTGGGAAAAGGGTCAGCAGTACGCTTACCGCGATAGAAAAGCTAAAAAGAGAAACTTCAGAAGTTTGTGGATCACCCGTATCAATGCGGGCGCTCGCGAATATGGTATGTCCTATTCCGTCCTCATGGGCAGTTTAGCAAAGAAGGGCGTTGCTCTCAACCGCAAGGCTCTCGCCGACCTCGCGATGAATAATCCTGAGGCATTTAAAGCTATTGTTAACTTAGTTAAATAATAGCGCGGAATTTAAATTAGAAATTTGAGTTTGCTGTATAGAAGGCGTTCACTTTGTGAACGTCTTTTTTTTACACCCAACAAAAAAACAGGAACCAGTAAGGTTCCTGTTTTTTTCTATAAAAATAATATTGTTAGCATTCCACGATGGTACACCAATTGTGTTTGTCTTCAATTTCACCGTATTGGATACCCATCAGCGTTTCGCGCATCTTAATGCTCCAAGGACCAGGTTTTCCGTCCTTAGCAATAACATATTCCTCGCCAGTTTCACGATCCTGGATCATACGGATCGGAGAAATAACGGCTGCGGTTCCACAGGCGCCGGCTTCTTCGAAAGTGCCGATTTCATCAAGTCTTACATGGCGTCTTTCGACAACAAGACCAAGATCCTCAGCAATCTGGCGCAAGCTCATATTGGTGATAGAAGGCAAAATAGAGCCGGAATCAGGGGTCACATATTTGCCATCCTTAATACCGAAGAAGTTAGCAGGACCTGCTTCGTCAATGTAAGTTTTCGTTTTAGCGTCAGCAAAGATAGAAGCGCTAAAACCTTCATGATGGGCGCGTTCGCCTGCACGAAGGGAAGCTGCATAGTTACCACCCACTTTGACATGACCAGTTCCAAGCGGAGCCGCACGGTCATAATCCTTTGCAATCTGCATATCCGTGGGTTTGAAACCTTCTTTGAAGTAAGGTCCAACGGGAGTTACGAACACTACGAAGAGATATTCGTTAGCGGGCTTCACACCAACAGTGGCACCTGTACCGATCAACAACGGACGAAGATAAAGAGAACCTTCTGTTCCAAACGGCGGGATATAGTCGGCATTCAATTTGATAACTGTTTCAAGGCATTCAAAGAAAAGTTCTTGAGGAATGGGCGCCATCATAATAGCATCGCAGGAATTATTGAGACGTTTCCAGTTTTCCTCCCAACGGAACAAGCGGACTTTTCCGTCTTTGCCTCTAAAGGCCTTCATACCTTCAAAAGCCTCTTGGCCATAGTGAAGGCAGGATGCTGCCATGTGCATAGGAATGTATTCGTCAGAAGTGACTTCAACTTTACCCCATTCACCGTTTCTGAAATAACAGCGTACATTGTAGTCGGTTTTCACATAACCGAAAGACAAACTTTTCCAATCAATATTTTTCATATTTACTTAGATTTTATAGAATTGATAATTAATTATAGTTGCATCAAACTGTGAACATGGCAATCCTTCAGCCGATCTCGACCACGAAGTGCCGTAAGTTCCATAAGGAATAGTACATTAACGGATGCGGGTTGGAAATGCTGCACCAAATTCGATGCAGCAGCCATCGTTCCTCCTGTAGCAAGGACATCGTCCATCAACAACACTCGCTGATTTTTTCGCATAGCGTCTTGGTGAATTTCAATACCGTCATTACCATATTCCAAATCATAACATTCTGTATATGTAGCGGCGGGAAGTTTTCCTTTTTTGCGAATAGGGACAAATGGAACACCTAACTCATATGCCAATGTTGGTCCAAAGAAAAAGCCTCTGGCTTCTAAGGCCACCACCACTTCGGGAGCGATTTCGCGAGCCACTTTCAACATCTCATCCACCACCTTATGATATTCCTGTGCATCATTCAGCAACGTCGTAATATCATAAAACCTGATACCCGGCGTTGGAAAATCATCTATGGTCCTAATCTTGGAAAGGTCAAACATATAAGGATTGTTTTTTAACGAGGGCAAAGATACACTTTTTTTATCAGGCAAGAAAAAAAATAAAAAGTCATTTCCATTTGTCGGGCCACACTTTCTTATTCATGTAAATAGAGACATTGACAAATATGATAAAAGCGAAATGATTAATAGACTACTTTTGCGCCATCAAACACTAAACAATATCATTATGAACAAGAATGCTTTTGACAAACTCAGTTACGGAGTGTACATTATTGCCTCCGGTTGTGCAGACAAGAAAAATGCCTTTGTGGCCACTACCGTGTTTCAAGTGACATCGGAACCCCTTCAAATAGCCCTCGCCTGCAACAAAAAGAACCATACCGCGAAATTCATTGAAAAATTTAAAAACTTCTCCGTATCCGTATTGCAGCAAAACTACACGCCGAGTGTATTGGGAAAATTCGGATTTCATTCGGGACGAGACACTGACAAATTTTTGGACACGCACTACAAAATCAGTCCTTACACCCAAGCGCCCATCATATTGGACGATGCCATTGCCTGGTTTGAATGCCGGTTGGTAAAAAATCTTGACGTAGGCACACACATTCTATTTATCGGAGAGGTTGTCAATGCAGAAGTCCTTTCCGAAGAGCAGCCTTTGACCTATTCATACTACCATGAAGTTAAGAAAGGGAAGATTCCTGCGAATGCCCCCCAAGGCAGCCCAGAGAATCCAACTATAGAATCAATCAATAATTCACAAAAATCAAACACTATGAAAAAGTATGTATGTAAAATCTGCGGGTACATTTATGATCCCGCAGCAGGCGATCCCGATGGGGGCGTCGCCCCAGGCACTGCCTTTGAAGACCTTCCAGAAGACTGGGTCTGTCCGATGTGCGGTGTCACTAAAGAAGACTTCGAACCCGAATCCTAAATCAAAAACGATATCGGCCGCCAAAAGGCGGCCGATATCGTTTTCCCTTGCACACATCGTTCTTTTTTTGTATCTTTGCCGCCTATCTAAAAAAAACAAACAAAAATTTAATAATATGAGTATCACAAAATTAGACCAATTAGTTGACTTAGTTAAGTCCAAAACGAAAAAAAGATTAGTAGCCGCCAACGCCAATGACGCCCATACCATTGAAGCAGTTAGCGCAGCCGTGGATTTAGGCATCATCGATGCTACTTTAGTTGGTGACACAGCCGCAATTGAAAAAGTCTGCCAAGAGCTCAACATCGACATCAAGAAATTCAAGATCGTCCATGAAACCGTGGACACCAAGGCTGCTGCAACAGCCTGTATGTTAATCAATAACGGCGAAGGCGACATCCTCATGAAGGGTCTTCTTCCTACGGACAAATATATGCGTGCCATCTTAAACAAGGATGCCGGCCTCTGCCCACCCAAGGCCACTTTGACACATATCACCGTCATTGAGAACCCCGCCTATCACAAGTTACTCACTGTAGGTGATGTGGCCGTTATTCCAGCACCGGATTACAAGCAGAAATCCGTCATTATGAAATATTTGATTCAAACGGCTCAAACGCTGCAAATTGAAAGACCGAAAGTAGCTTTGATCTGCTGTTCCGAACAGATGCTGACTGGCATTCCCGCCAATGTGGATGCCGCCCTTTTAGCAAAAGATGCTGAACGTTCCAATGTTAAAGCATACGTTGAAGGACCTATTTCCCTAGATCTTGCCATTGACAAAGAGTGCGCTGAAATCAAGAAATTCCGTAACGAAGTGGCTGGAGACGCAGACTGTCTGCTATTCCCGAACATTGAAACCGGAAACGTCTTCTACAAATGCTGCACCAAATTCAATCACGCCGAACTCGGTGCCTGCCTGATGGGGGCAAAAGTTCCCTGCGTTCTTTCTTCCCGCGGCGACTCCGCCAAAACGAAAATGTACTCCATCGCATTGGCAGCCTCTTTGGCAAAATAACAAATACACGCTATTATGTTAGGGTCACTGAGTTTTATTAATTTCCGAATCACGGATGTTATCGACATCCTGATTGTGACTATCTTATTGTTTGAACTATACAAGCTTACCAAAGGTACTGCTGCCGTCAAACTATTTTGGATTGTCGCGCTCTTCTACTTGATTTGGAAAGTCGTGGCCTATTTCCACTTCACCGTGTTATCGGAACTGCTTGGAGAAATCATCAATGTGGGTATCATTGCCATTATTGTGCTTTTCCAACCGGAAATTCGTAAATTTCTCTTGTATCTTGGAGATGGCAGATTCCTGCATTTCTTCAGCGACAAATTTGGCAAGCAGGCAAGTACAAGCGAATATGTGACTGAGGTCAATGCCGTGCGCGATGCCTGTCACCATATGGCTAATTCAAAGACGGGTGCACTCATCATCTTTGCCAGACAGACCCCCCTGGATGAATATTTGACCACGGGAGAGGAAATTGACGCTCAGCCATCCGCCGAATTATTGGAAAACATTTTCTTCAAGAACAGCCCCCTACACGATGGTGCGGTTATCATCAAAAACCATAGGATAGCGGCCGCCCGCTGCATCCTCCCCGTTTCCAAAAACAAAGACCTGCCACAGGAAGTAGGTCTTCGTCATCGTTCGGCACTGGGATCCACAGAACTCACTGATGCACTGGCGGTAATCGTTTCCGAGCAAACCGGCACAATCTCCATCTGCAAAAAAGGGGAAATGACCCGTGACATTTCATCTACCACACTTAGACAAATCCTACTAAACGAACTAACAAACAAAGAACAAACACTTTAATTATCAATTATCTACTATGAAAAAATTTGTATGTAAAGTCTGCGGTTTCGTCTATGAAGGCGAAGAAGCTCCCGCCAAATGCCCACAATGCGGCCAACCAGCTGAAAAATTTGAAGAAGTTACAGACAATGACGAACTTACTTTTGCCACCGAGCACGTTATAGGCGTAGCTAAAACTTCTGATGAAGAGATGATCAAAGATCTCAACGCCCACTTCATGGGTGAAGCCACCGAAGTAGGCATGTACCTTGCCATGAGTCGTCAGGCCGACCGTGAAGGTTA
>JAZRYC010000164.1:0-2193 GCA_045600525.1 Bacteroidales bacterium | reverse complement strand
ATCTTTTGCCATAATTTTCTTTCTTTAAATTGTGAATGATGAGTTGTAAATTGTGAATTGAATTTAGCAGATTGCGTAAATGTCGCTTTCTTTCATAATGAGATAGGTCTCTCCTTCCCATTGGATTTCTGTTCCTGAATATTTTCCATAAAGAACAGTGTCTTTTACCTTTACAGTCATGGGCTCGTCCTTTTTACCAGGTCCGACAGCGATTACAGTGCCCTTTTGAGGTTTTTCCTTTGCAGTGTCTGGAATGATGATTCCGCCGGCAGTTTTTTGCTCAGCTTCGGCAGGCTTTACTAAAACTCTGTCTGCTAATGGTTTAATGTTGCATTTCATAATGATAGTTTTTTAGTTGTTTATTGATTGTTTCTTTTTGCTCGAAAAATTTAGCGTATTTGTTTTGCAAAATCTATGCCAAAATGGAATTTTGGCTGACAACTTGTCAGTTTGATGTCATATTGTTTTTTTGGCAATTGAATAAATTTCATTTTATTTTAAATTGCACCCTAGGGGTGTCTATCTTTTTATTAAGTTTGCCGCCGTGAAAATTAACCTTAAAAAATGATCAATATGAATGAAGAAATGTTGAACCTCAAACCTTCTAAGGTTTTTTACTATTTTAATGAGATCACCAAGATCCCTCATCCCTCTAAAAAAGAAGCCAGAATTTCAGAATGGCTTGAACAAACCGGAAAGGCATTGGGCCTTCCGACAAAGCGCGATAAGGTTGGCAATGTGTTGATTTCAAAACCAGCTACCCCCGGCAAGGAAAATGTTACCCCCGTGATTTTCCAAGCACATATGGACATGGTTTGTGAGAAAAACAATGATACCAACTTCGACTTTGATAAAGATGCTATTCAAACTTACGTGGATGGAGAATGGCTCAAGGCTAAAGGTACTACATTGGGTGCTGACGACGGCATCGGCGTGGCTATGGCTCTGGCTATTTTGGACGATAAGGAACTTCAACATGGCCCTATCGAATGTCTGTTTACTATTGATGAGGAAACGGGACTTACAGGTGCCAATGCCCTCGAAGCCGGTTTTATGAAAGGTAAGATGCTTATTAATTTGGATTCAGAAGACGAAGGTCAGTTCTTTATTGGCTGCGCCGGCGGTCAGGATACCGTGGCTACGTTGGATTGTGACTATGAGGATCTTACGGAAGACAGTGCATTTTATAAGATTACTGTGAAAGGCCTTCAAGGCGGACACTCCGGTGATGACATCAATAAAGGTCGTGGCAATGCCGTGAAACTGCTGACACGTATTCTCTGGAATGCTTACTGTGATTATGATCTCCGTATTTTGGATATTCAAGCCGGCAATTTGAGAAATGCTATCGCCAGAGAAGGTTACGCTATCGTTGCGATTCCTTCTGCCAATGCAGAATCTTGGTCCGCATACGTGCAGGAAATGGATAAAATCTATAAAGATGAATTCCATACGACCGATGCCGGCGTACAAGTGATCCTGGAACCTGCAGGCAAGAACACGAAGGCATTGGAAGAATCTTTCCAGATTGATTTGCTGAATGCCCTTATGGTATGCCCTCACGGCGTGGTTGCCATGTCACAGGATATACCCGGATTTGTAGAAACGTCTACGAATTTGGCTTCCGTAAAGAAAGAGGGTGATAAGATTACGATTACCACCAGCCAACGTAGTTCTGTGGAATCTCGCAAGCAGGCTATCGTGGACAAAGTGTCCACCGTTTTCTGGATGATTGGTGCTGATGTTATTTCCTCGGATGGTTACCCAGGATGGAATCCAAATCCTGATTCCCAAGTGTTGCGCGTGTTGGTGGATGCCTATAAGAACCTCTTCCATAAGGATCCTCAAGTACTTGCCATCCATGCCGGTTTGGAATGTGGACTCTTCTCAGAAAAATATCCTGAATTGGATATGGTATCCATAGGACCGACCTTGCGCGGCGTTCATTCTCCCGATGAAAAACTGGAGATTAAGACGGTGCAAATGTGCTGGGATCTCTTGATTGAATTCTTTAGATTGCTGAAATAAGATTTCTTTTTGATGGTTATTCTTTCTTCCGGCTTCCCTTCCATCGGTAAAACCAAGCGGTGACCGTTATCGTGGCGATGGCGGCTATCGTTTGTGTCATCCACGGCGTGAGACCTTTGCCCGGAATGTAGGCACCTGTTGGGGCTTCGAGGATGAACGAGATGG
>JAZRYC010000163.1:0-6600 GCA_045600525.1 Bacteroidales bacterium | reverse complement strand
CTTGTGTAAAATTCATTGTTTTTTGTTTTTTATTTTCGCTTTACAAAAATATAAAACTTTGAATTTTACACACTTTTTAGGATAGTATCAAATGAACCGCCTCGTCAACGAGCAGAACCGCATGGTCATCGGCTCTGACGAGTAAGTACATACGAAAAAAGCAACGCTCGTCGCGTTGCTTTTTGTTTTGCGGAGAGGGCGAGATTGAAGATCTCTGCGCTGCCGCGGGCGTCCTTGCAAGACAAAAAAAGCATTGCTGTCGCAACGCTCTTTTTCGTATGCGAACCTTCTTACGTCAGCAAGCTGCCGACGAATGTCCGCATACGAAAAAAGCAACGCTTGATGCGTTGCTTTTTGTTTTGCGGAGAGGGCGAGATTCGAACTCGCGGATAGGTTTCCCCATCGACAGTTTAGCAAACTGTTGGTTTCAGCCACTCACCCACCTCTCCGGGTATCTGCTGAAATGCTGGTCGGGGTGAGAAGACTCGAACTTCCGGCCTCTACGTCCCGAACGTAGCGCGCTACCAACTGCGCTACACCCCGCCTTGATTTGCGGCTGCAAAAATACATTTTTTTTTATATCATGGCGCATCAAAAGAATTTTTTTTATTTTTGCAACTGCTTCTAAATTTAGGTTTGGAGTATTATTTTATTGATAATTAGTAACATAAATATTTAATGAATATGAAAAACATTACCAACAATTCTCTTTGGAGCAAGCTTACGCTTCTGCTCAATGCTCTTCTCCTGGTTTTCTTCATCTTATCAATGGTTTTTTTAATGAAATTTGATAAGACCAACGTTGTTGTGGTAGAGGAAAGACCGGCATACGAAAAATCTTATGAGGATTTTGTTATGGCTCAACATCCTCTCAAACAAGACAGTGCCGAAGTCGCCTATTACTCCTATAAGTTGGATACGCTTAAACAGAAACTTTCCACCGTTGCTAAGGCTGATAAAAAGACGTTGGAAGATGCTATTAATGTGACTAAGGAAACGCTTGCTGAGAAAAAAGACGCACAAGCAGCTCATGTGAAGGAAATCGCTGAAAAGGAAGCTGAATACGCTCCTGTTCAAGCTCATTGGGATGAAATCAACCAGGCAAACACTAAAACAAAGAAAGGATTTGTCGCTATCGCTGTTGTGACGTTGATTATATTTATCCTTAAAATAGCTGCTATGGCCACTTGGAATTTCAAAAATTCCAAAAATATCCATAATGCCGCTGCTTGGATGAAAAGCGGTATGCCTTCATGGCTCTCCTATGTGAGTTGGATTATTCCTGTCTATAATTTGATCAAACCAGTCTCCTTCTTCAAGGAAATTTGGGAAGAAACAGATTATATTTTGGAAGACAAGTCAATTGTATCTATTACGAAAGACGCAAAAGACACGGCTGTAGATAACAGTGGTCTTCATATTTCCATTTGGTGGGGTTTGCTGCTTTGCAGCGTGTGGTTGATGAACATCATTCTTTTCCTCACCTTCTTCCGCGAAGGTGCGTTCTTCCAGAAATTCAACCATAAAGGTGTTACGATTGTCGCCATCGTGGTTTTGATTCTTTGTCTGTTGGAAGAAGTTTACCTCATTCTTGCTTATAACAAGAAGAATAAGATGATGGTCGATAATGCGGACAAATTCGAAACAGCTGAATAATAATACTGCTATACTAATGAAGAGAAAGGGCATCGGTTTCCGATGCCCTTTCTTTTTGCCATTCACCTTATTAACAAATCATGTGCAATATCTTTATCCTCATCTTTTGTCGGCATTGATTATTTTTATATCTTTGCAAATGAGTGATGTACTAGGCCTTTGGTATCTAATGCATTGATAGATATGATGTTGTGGCGTGTTGGGAAATCTTTTTTTGTTTGTTATGTAAATATTATATTATAATGAAAAAGTTTTATTTATTTATTCTGATTTTTTCGCTGCTGTCATTGACAGTGAATGCTCAACAAGAGAATACCGTACATGGTTTTGTGTCTTCGTGTGGACAAGCAGGCAATGTGGCTTTTTCCTATGGGCAAACGTTCTGTAATCAACTCATTGCGGAAAATGCCGATGTGGTGCCGGGATTGCAGCAGGCACAATTACTGCGTGTGGAAATTGATACGGCAATGTGTCAGAATGATGTGGAACCTGTCGCTGGCTTTGAGTTCCATTCTCTGGACGCCGAAGGAAATCTGATTCGCCCGGGTCAGTATGATTCTGCCCATTATGATTATAGTTATTTCAATTATGACTCATTGACGGAGATTACCCTTACTGTTTGGCCGATATATGAGGTTTATGATACCCTTCGCATTGATTATGCTGATTTGGAATCCAGTGGCTTTACTCCCGGACGTAGTGACAAACTTTTGTCCACTATTCACGATTGTGACTCTTTAGTGCATTACATGGTGTACGTCTGCAAATTTCCCGAGGTGCTTGATGGCGATGGCAACAACTATGATAATCTGTGGCTTGGCTATGAATGTTGGACAGGTAGTAATATGCGCTCCACGCATTATACGGACGGTGGTGAGGCGCCAAGTATGATTTATTCTACTAATCCCTATTCAGACACTGAAGCAAATCTCGAAACGTATGGTCGCCTCTATACATGGCAGTCTGCAGTCGCACTTCCCGAAGGAAGTACGGAAACACCGGCACGTGTAGCTGATGGAAATCATTTCGTGCAGGGTATCTGCCCAGAAGGTTGGCATATCCCTACCGCTGAAAATGTTGTGGATATGTCCGACTTTGAAGCCAATACGCTTAAATCTGATTCCCTATGGTTGATTCTCGGAAGTAATACCACAGGCTTTGATGCACGTCCTGCCGGTATGTATAATCCTAATATGGAACGCTTTGAGAACCTCTTGGGCTTTACCCATTACTGGTGCGATGACGTAGTATCAACCTACACTGCCCATTGTTGCTCCTTAATGTATGGTTGCAATGACGTACTTAAAGACATTAAGTCTAAAATATACGGACTCAGCGTTCGCTGCTTGAAAGATAACGCCTATTCAGATACGGAATGGACGCAGGAATTGCGCAAGGAACCGCTTGAAAGTGAATAGTGATTTTACTATAAGTGTGCGTTATTGTTCACTTATTGTGGATCTTATTTTTTCTGCCTTTTGCCTTTCGCCCATGTCCATGTACATGAAATAAAGATTCTTCTTTACGTTATCGTTATCGGGAGCGTATTTCAATGCATTTAGCAGACATTCCTCTGCCTTATTAAAGTTACGCTTGATGGCGTAGGCGATTCCCATGTTCTCCCATGCACTGGAGTAGGTTGGGTCTTTTTGCAGAATTTGTTCGTAAATATGTATGGCTTCGTCTAGCCGGCCATAACCTCTTCCCATAATGTTACCCTTGATGTTCAATCCAAGTATGCTTTCGGGATTATTCTTGAGGAAGGCGTCAATCTTCTGGTTGGCTTCTTCGATCTTGTGTGGATTTTTTTCAAGGATTCCTTGGTCTAGCAATTGGGAAATGGGATTGAGCGTAAGATCATCTTTCTTGTAGGATACCTTCTCAAGGTTTTCTTGGGCCAATTTATCTCGAGGATCAATATAGGCTGCCATTCGATAGGCTTCGTATGAACCATCTATATTACCATCCAGATACATTAATTCACCTAATAGCATATATGCGTTTAATGAGAGATTGTTCAACCGGATGGCTTTTTCCAAATGCTTGTAGGCGTTCTTCTTGTCCTTCTCATGGTGGCTCTGCTTCCAGAGTTTGAGGTAACTTCCTCCAGCGGATATGTTGCATTTGATGCTCTTGTCAGAAGTCTTAACATCAGTTAGAAATAAAGTAATATCATCTTTCCATACGAGGTTCCTGGTAATGGTTTTTAACATGAAAAGGCCTCCTACCACGCAAAGGAGAATGATTGAGATTCTATGAAGATAGGATTTCCCTGATGTGAGCAATAGGTGTAGCCAATAACCTAATATGATAGTGAATCCTAACGAGGACATAAATAGGAATCTTTCGTTCATGAAAGTTCCAACATTGAAAAGAAGGTTTGAAGTGATGGAGAATGTGATAATGAAGAAAAGAATGGCGTAAGCAGGAACGCTTCGTTGTTTAAGATGCTTTACTGCATAGTAAACCAAAACAATAATACCTAATAGAAAAATCCATACCAACGGATTTGAAAAGTCGGTGATGGCAATTTGATTGGGGTAGTAGTCGTGGGTGAGAGGATGTGGAATAAACAAGAGCTTGAGATATATTCCCCAGGTTATGATTACGGTGGCTATTTCTTGTACTTTACTGGAATGTACAAATGGATTGTTCAGAATGTTTTGGCTTTCATCGCTGGGCATAAAACCGCCAAGGACAATGCTTCTGACGAAGATATAGAGAATACTGCCCATGACGAGCGGCAGTAGGGTAAGTAGATAGTCTTTCTTTCTTGCGGAAGAACCATTTGCAAAATAAATGGTTAGTGGTACGATGGCGAGAAATGTAATGGCATTTTCCTTGGAGAAGATACCGAAAACAAAACTGATGACACTGAGAATGAGCCATCCGCATTTATGTTGTTCTGTGTATTTCAGACTGCAGAATAAGGCTCCCATGGCACCCAGCATGGCGAAAATTTCATCGCGTCCCTTAAGGTTTGCGACTACTTCTGTGTGAATGGGATGTATGGCAAAAATTAGTGTGGCAAGAAATGCAAGGGAGGAAAGCCAATTCTTCTTGGCGTCGTCGGCGGGAAATATCCTACTGAGGATTTCGTAGATGAGGAGGCAGAGGAGTAGGAAATAGAGTATGTTGAAGCAATGACTGATGTAGGGTAGGATAGAGGATTCGAAGATTTCTTCATTTTTTGGGTTGTGGAGCCTTTCATAAGTGGAGACGTCCCCAATCTGTTGCTTAACATCTTTTCCGAAAAGTTGGCCTTCAATCATGAAGCTGACTTGAGATAGCGGACGATATCTTCCGCCGGCAACAAGATTCTTGTCGCCGCCAAAATATCCCGAGAACGTATCTTCGGTAAGTATGCTTTTTAGACTTTGAAATCCGCCCTGAATGGTGTATTGACTTTCCAAAATGACAACGCGGTCGTCAAGGGCATATTTGAGGGATATTGTGTTTCCGTAGCAGATAAAAACTGAAAGGGCGATGATTATTCTGTGAAGATGCTTCGCTTTCATAAAATGGCACTTCTGATTCTCAACAATTTTTCAAGCAGCGGTTTCAGTTCGTGTAAAGGGAGCATGTTGGCGCCATCGGAAAGCGCGTGTTGCGGATCGGGATGTGTTTCCATAAAGAGGCCGTCGAAGCCAACTGACACACCCGCCTTGGCAATCGTCTCTATCAGGTCCGGACGACCGCCGGTTACGCCCTTCGACTGATTAGGTTGTTGCAGAGAATGCGTACAGTCCAGCACGGCAGGACAGTGATTCTCCTGTAGCGCTTTCACCCCGCGAAAATCAACCACCAAGTCCTGGTAGCCAAACGAGGTGCCGCGCTCCGTGACCATCACATGGTTGTTACCTGACTCGCGGACCTTCTCTACTGCGAAACGCATAGATTCAGGCGAGAGGAACTGTCCCTTTTTGATATTCACATATTTGCCCGTCTTGGCAGCGGCCACCAGCAAGTCCGTCTGGCGACAGAGGAAGGCTGGGATTTGCAAGACGTCTGCCACTTGCGCAGCCCATTCGGCTTCTTCTTCCGTGTGGATATCCGTCACGATGGGCAGGTCGTATTCTGTTTTCACTTTTTGCAACACCGCCAGGGCCTTTTCATTTCCGATGCCGGTGAACGAGCGCAACGAAGAGCGGTTTGCCTTTTTATATGACGCTTTGAAAAGATACGGGATATCCAATTCTTCACAAATCGCCTTGATTTCGCGAGCAATGCGCAAAGTAATTTCCTCACCTTCCACCACACAGGGGCCGGCGATCAGGAAAAAGTTCCGTTGGTTTTCAAATGCTATCATACCTTTTTATATAAAAAATGTAGAGACGGAGTGTACTCCGTCTCTACAGCATATACGGGTTAATTTATTTTCTATGACGTTTTTTACGATCCAATTCTGCAGGTTCGATGGCCATGAAATCGCCGTGCAATTGTGCGGCAACGCCTTCCGTCTTGTGTTCTTCAGGATGATTGTCGCAGGTGTTTTCCACATAGTCCGTAGGTTCGGTGTAAGTGGTGATGACACCCTCATAGTTGCGCAGAATCACGCGGTTCGGGCTTTGGGAAATCATATACTGCGGCATGACAGGAATCTTACCGCCACCGCCAGGAGCATCCACCACGAAAGTAGGAACGCAGAAGCCTGAAGTGTGACCGCGGAGGCTTTCCATAATTTCAATACCCTTTGAGACAGGGGTACGGAAATGTTCGAGACCCATAGAGAGGTCGCATTGATAGATGTAGTACGGACGGACACGCATTTTAACGAGGTTGTGAACGAGGTCCATCATAATTTTAGGATCATCGTTTACACCGCGCAACAAAACGGTTTGGTTGCCCAATGGAACACCGGCGTCGGCCAATCTTGCGCAAGCAGCAGCAGACTCCGGAGTAACTTCATTGGAGTGGTTGAAGTGGGTATTGATCCAAATCGGA
>JAZRYC010000162.1:0-62802 GCA_045600525.1 Bacteroidales bacterium | reverse complement strand
GACCTTCCTTGGGGTGGTAAGTTGATCTACAACAACTGTATCGTCGGTGGTGCTATCGATGCACGCTTCATGCCGGCTATCTTGAAGGGTATTATGGAAAGACTGGAAGAAGGCCCGCTTACCGGTTCTTACGCTCGCGACATCGTCGTAAACATTTACGATGGTAAAATGCACCCGGTTGATTCCAACGAAATGGCATTCAAATTGGCTTCCCGCCACGCTTTCAAAGAAGCCTTCACCAACGCTGGTCCGAAGATCCTCGAACCTATCTACGACGTTGACATCTTCGTTCCCGCAGACCGTATGGGTGATGTTATGACCGACCTTCAAGGCCGTCGCGGTATCATGATGGGTATGGATAGCGAAGGCACCTTCCAGATGATCCACGCTAAGATTCCATTGGCAGAATTGAACAAATATTCTACCACTTTGAGCTCCATCACTTCCGGTCGTGCTTCCTACACAATGAAGTTCGCTGAATACCAAGCTGTTTCTGCTGATGTTCAATCCGAAATCATTAAGAAATACGAAGCTGAACACGAAGAAGAAGAATAATCAATATTCACTCTTAAATAACAAAAGGGATGCGATACCGCATCCCTTTTTTATTGCATTATGTGTAACTAACAGTGGTTAAATGCGCCTGTAACCTATTCTACAATCCTATAGGTCACTTCATCCAATTTGCGAGTACAAGCTTTGGACTTAGCGTTGATATCTTCAAAATACATGAGTGAGCCGACAGGAAGTTTAGCGATTTTTTCTTTTACTTTTTCGCTAAGCTGATTGCCCTGACATAACATCGATGGATCTTCAAATCCTCCAATAACGAATACTACTCGGAAAGAGGTGATTTCCATCTTGAAAGGCTCATTCATTTCAGGGACAACTTTTAAAAACGGCTGTTCGAGAATTTGTTCTTTGGTCACCTTGTGTTCGGTTAAATCACCCAGTTGGCATTGCGGGTTCACATTGTTCATTTGGACTTCCTGTTGTGTGGGCTGGCCGGAATTGGAGGTGTTGCTTTGTGCAAAAGAGGCCAAAAGAAGGCCTGAAAAGACTAAGGTTAAGAATAATTTTTCCATATTGATAAAGAATTAAAACAGTGAAACAACGTGAGAATCATAGAATTATTGTCAAAAAACACGATTTCCTAAGGAAACTATATATCCGTTGACTTTCCATTAAAAAGCTTCACGGCGCAGCCGTACCTTCAGCAACCCCAGCGGGGTTGAATCTCTATAACCCCAGGTAAGACCGTAACGCAGTGGAGGTCGCGACCTGGGGGAGGAATGGCGAAGTGCGGAGCAGGCGGCGTGGGATATCTTGCACCGAAGGAAATACTTGCTGTCGCCGCCTATGCCGATGTCTTGCCCCGAAGGACTGCGGCAGCGATTGGAGCCCATTTACTTGCGTGTGCGCAGGAATGCAACGAACAATGAATAATGAACAATGAATAATGAACAATGGCGGGGGGGAGCAAGTTAGGGCGGAAAGCGCGACGGCATAGAGGAGGATTGGTGTGTGGGCGATGCCGGGCCGCCCAAATTATTAAAAATAGGTCAACTAGTATATAATCGCATTAGCACATTATCTTACTACCACATTATTTTCGTATTTTTGCGCCCTTTCAAAAACCCTTGCGGTGCTTCGATACATTGTTAAGAAAATATTGTATGGTTTGTTGCTGATGCTCGGCGTAGTGACGCTGGTGTTCTTCCTATTCACCGTGCTGCCGTCGGACCCGGCCCGCATGATGATGGGGCAGCGCAGCGACCTGCAAACCGAAGAGGCCATCCGCAAAGAAATGGGATTGGACCTGCCTCTCGGAGTGCAATATTTAGCCTACCTCAACGACGTGTCGCCCCTGTCGTGGTACAAAACCCAAGACAAGGAATCCTTCTTCTACTTGGACGACAATGACTACCACTACGTGAAGATTCTGCCACTGCCCAAATCCGCTGTCGTTTTAAAAGCACCCTATCTTCGTCGCTCGTACCAAAGTAAAAGACCTGTTGGTGAGATTATCACGGAGGCATTTCCAAAGACCGTGTTGCTGGCCATTGTCTCCATTGTCCTTGCCCTCATCGTGGGCATCATCATCGGCATTTTCTGTGCCCTATTCAAAGACACCTGGTTTGACCACGTGGCGCTGGTGTTTTCAGTTCTCGGCATGTCCGTGCCCTCTTTTTTCGCCGCCATACTCTTTGCGTGGGTGTTTGCCTTCCTGTTGTCCGATGTGACAGGGTTAAGTATGTTTGGCAGCCTCTACACGGTAGATGATTACGGAACCGGACAATACTTGGATTTAAAGAACCTGATTCTGCCGGCCGTCACTTTGGGCATCCGTCCGTTGGCCGTCGTAGTGGAACTGACCAAGAACTCCCTTTTGGATGTCTTGTCGCAAGACTACATCCGTACGGCCAAAGCCAAGGGACTGTCCAAAGGCACCATCATCATGAAACATGCTTTGAAGAACGCACTCAATCCAGTAGTGACCGCCATTTCCGGCTGGCTAGCCGGGTTGCTCGCCGGAGCCGTCTTTGTGGAGTACATCTTCGACTGGAAAGGAATGGGCGTCGTTATCGTGGATGCTTTGGACAAATACGATTTTCCTGTGGTGATGGGCTCGCTGCTGTATGTGTCCATTGTGCTCATCATCATCAATATCCTGTGCGACATCATTTACGGGTGGCTCGACCCGAGAGTGAGTTTGAACTAAACAGCGCGGCGAACCGCCTCTATCACGGTTTGCACCTGCTCATCTGTGAGATCATAATATACCGGCAGACTGATCTCCCGCGAATAGTTATCATACGTCACAGGATAATCCTCCATTCGGTAGCCCATATTCCGATAGGCTGTGAGCATGGGAAGTGGTATGAAATGCACATTGACACTGACTTCCTGCTCAAAAATACGCTGCATCACAGCATCGCGTTGTGCTTCGGAAACACCCTTTAGGCGAAGGGCATACACATGGAAAGAAGTGCATTTATCGGTCGTTTCATAAGAGGGAATCTGAAATCGGTCATCCCCTTGAAAAGCCTTTGTGTAGGCGTCAAAAATCTCTTTGCGGCGCTTCAGTATTTCGCGGTCATATCGTTCTAATTCCACAATGCCGAGTGCTGCCGCCATATCCGTCATATTGCATTTATAGCCGCATTCCATCACATCATAGCGCCAATTGCCCACCTGCGTTTTGGCCAGAGCATCCTTTGACTGACCATGGAGAGAATAGGTACACAGATATTTATATAAAGCATCGGCTTCAAATGGGTCAGGCAGGTTGAGACATATCGCTCCTCCTTCGGCCGTGGTGAGATTCTTTACGGCATGGAAGGAAAAAACAGTTATGTCCGTCAAGGCTCCTGCCCGTTTTCCCCTATAATGCGCCCCCAGGGAATGCGCCGCATCTGATAGCACAAGGATTCGGCCGAGTTGTCGCTGACGATCATTGGAAGGAGCAAACATTCTGCGGATATCAGGATCCTTCACCAAAGCGTTAATTTCATCATAATCGCAGGGCATGCCGGCAATATCCACCGGCATAATGACTTTCGTACGCGGCGTGATTGCCTGTCGGATTTTATCCACTGAAATCAAAAAATCCTCCTTCACATCCACCATGACCGGTGTGGCACCACAATGGACAACGACTTCGGCAGTGGCGGTATAGGTATAGGCGGGAACAATCACTTCATCGCCCGGGCCAATGCCGAACCAGCGCAGCATGAGTTCCAATCCAGCAGAAGCAGAGCATACGCCCAACACGCGACGCACACCGCAGAAATCGGCCAACATCTGTTCAAAATGCTTCGTACGCGGTCCTGTGGTAATCCATCCGGATTTCAAGGCGGCAACTACTTCCGCCAAAATCTTATCATCAATATGGGGAGGGGAAAAAGAAATCATTTTTAACAAAATTAGACATTAATTACTCTGCACACGCTGAAGCTTTTTCTCCTGATGCTGCTTGTGCAGTTTAGAAAGTTCATCGAAATTGAGCGCCAAGGAAAAACAATTTGGGGTGGCACCCGGGGCATAGTGCATGCGGGCAAAACCAAAGTATATTCCCTTCACATGCACCGTCAGACCATAGGAAAAACCACCCATGGAACGACGGGCCAATATTTTCATCTCCTGATGCGCATTATGGTTATAGGCCGCCTGTATGGAAAAATACTTCGACGGCTCTATTTCCAACCCGAACACAAAGTGACGGAAGAAATTATCAAAGAACTGCGCAGACTTTGAAGGATACACCAACGTATTGGTGATGGCGTCTGTCTGCATAAAGGGATTGTCCTCTCCATAATAGTTCATATTCCAACGATACAGGTCATGAAGGGAAATATGATAGCGAAAGGGGACATGTTGCAGGCGCTGCGAAAGGGCAAACTGCAAATCAAAGGGCGGAAGCTCGAAGTTTCCCGGAGTAAAGGGCTTCAGTTCGGAACCTATGTTTTTGGCCAACAACGTCAGCGAAAGATTCTTCTCGGGATTATAGTAGCTGCCCGCCACATCCACAGCCAAGCCAAACGAGTTATAAGATTCGTATCCACAGTATATCATTTTCAAATTGGCGCCAATGGAAAAGTTGGGAGAAAGTTCACGACCCCATCCCAGCGTCAGCGCATAATCACCTGCGGAAAAGCTACCGGTCTCCACGCCCGACTCATCCACACCCCGAAAAGATCCATATCCCAGATACCGCATCTCCACGGCAAAGCTTCCTACCTTTTGGAAAGTATGGGAATACAGGGCCGACGCATAGTTGGTATTGGTAAAATAGTCCGTGAAATTCAACGAAAGAGTATTGTTATGGCGACTGGAAATATAGGAAGGATTCATGATCAACAACGTCGGATCGTCATCGTGCACCGAAATCATATTTCCACCCAACGCCGTTAGTCGAGGCGAATAACTGACATTCAAAAAGCTATAGACACCGCGGCCTCCCGTCTGCGCACTTCCTGTGACCAATAGGAACAACAACAATAGCAAAGAAATATGTCTTTGAATATTCTTCATAAGCAGGCGCAAAAATACGAAAAAGGATGAAACTCACTATTCCCTTTCATAGCATTTTGCATATAAGGTTTTTTAACATTTTACACTATCGTTTTTTTTGTATTTTTGCCGCTCAATTAAAAATAATAACCTTATTAAATTCATTCAAATGAAAAAACTTTTCCCTATCTTTTTGCTTTTAGTCCTTGGTTTCACCGCTTGTACAAACGGCGAAGGTAAGCAATATGCCGGCAAATATTCCGGAACCTTCACTTTTATCAAACAAAACGGCAGAACCAAACAAGGCACCGTGGCCATCTCCAACAATCCGATATCTCAAAACGGTATCCTTCTTTATTATTGCCTGCCTTTAGAATATGTTTCCGAAGGAGTTTATCAAAGCAAAAGTGAGAACGTAGAATATATCGCCACCATCTTGGAATCCATCACTGGTTCTAACAACTACATTGACACGGCTACGGAAACCGTAAAGGATATCACCATTGAGGCTAAGTTTACCGGAAACACGCTTGAGATGACCGTGTACTACACCATCGCCCTCCTTAACGACCTCCTAAATACCCGAGTTGAAGTCATCAGTTTTACGGGTACGAAATAATATTCACAAATATGCAGCATGAAAGGGCAGAGGTTTTCCTTTGCCCTTTTATATATCCCCTCCCATGAGCAAACCCTTTCTGGTATTTCTTCTAACCCTAATATGCCTTCTCGGCCAAGCACAAGACACTTTGTTGCCCGACCACTATAAGATATTCTATTATCCATCGGGAGTGAAATCCAGCGAAGGCATCCTCATAGATGGGAAGCCCGACGGCTGGTGGAAGTCGTATGACCCTCAGGGACGGCTTCTTTCCGAAGGAAACCGAAAGAACTTCCTACTGGACAGCATCTGGGTCTTCTACAGCGAAGGCAGGAAACAGATGACCGTTAATTATCAGAATGGGAGAAAAGAGGGGGAACAAATACAATATACCGCCAAAGACTACACCGTATCCATCTGGCAGCAGGACACCATTATCGGTGCTGTGCGAACCTATGATCAAGCTGGATGGCTAAAGAAATCCATTCCCTACTTTGAAGGCAAACCTCACGGAATGGGGAAGGAATACGACTCCACAGGATTGGTGATTGCCGTCACAAACTATTACCACGGCGTCATGAGCCGACGTGAGCGAATCAATCGAACCGACAAATTCGGTTTGAAACAAGGGGGATGGAAGTTCTTTTGGGAAAACGGATTCCTTCGGTTGGAAGGCAACTACCTAAACGACAAGAAACACGGTTTCTTCAAACACTACGACGAAGGCGGAAACTTCCTCTTTGTGGAAAAATACGAGCACGACCTGCTGATTACCGACGCCAAGGAAACCAAGCAGTTGGAAAAGCGCACGGCCTATCACAGCAACGGACGCCCCTCCATTGAAGCTACCTACTACAACGACAAACCCGACGGCATTCGACGCGAATTTGACACCACGGGAAACATCATCAAGGGATATGTCTTTCAAGACGGATGGCTGCGCTACGAAGGCATCACCGACCTCAACGGCCTCCGCCAGGGACTATGGAAAGAATACTATCCCACCGGTGAACTCCGCTCCAAGGGCAAATACAAAAATTCCATTCCCGTAGGCGAATGGGAATTCTACTTTACAGACAAAACAGTGGAAATCACCGGCAGCTATAATAAGAAGGGACGGAAAGACGGTGAATGGATTTGGTTCTACCCCACCGGCGACTCCATGATCGTAGCCCAATATGACGACGGGGATTTTGACGGCCCATACGTGGAATACGACGAGGAAGGACAAATCCTTACCAAGGGAATCTACACCGCCGGCTATGAAGAAGGACTCTGGTTCTATCGTAACGGCGAAGCCAAAGAGCAAGGCGAATATGAAGGCGGCAGAAAAGAAGGACTCTGGAAAACCACCTATGAAAACGGTCGAATAGCCTTTGAAATTCGATACGACCAAGGCATTCGGGATGGCAAATACACCAGCTACTGGGAAAATGGAAACATTAAAACCACTGGAAAATACGAAAAGGGACTACAGGAAGGTGCTTGGACACAATATAATGAAGATGGCGTGGTTGTTCTAACCACCTTATTTAAAGAAGGTAACGAAATAAAATGGAACGACTACACAATAAAATAGGGTTTTTTTCGTAGTAATAGTTAAACCTTTCCCATAAAAACATATCTATGGGAGTTTTTTTAATCATCAAGCAATGATGGGAATATGGATTAATAATCTTCCCGACTTTGCTTCTTTTTTGTAACGAAAATACAATTCATGCTATATAGACTTTTATCCATATCGCTCTGCATATTTTTTCTAACAGCCACATTATCAGCACAACCTGTGGCCGATACGGCTCAAAAGGAAGTTCCCGTTGCCGCAATAAACATGGACGAAGAAATCAGAGTGATGGACTCTATGCTGAACATTTGGTACGTTCAAAGCGAAATCAGCAAAAAGAACTCTGTTCTTTCTTCCTTAAAAGACGACACTACAGCATATGACAACAACGACACCATGATATTCCAGCGGCTGTCAAAGATTGTCACTGCCGTGCCCATGGCCTTCAACGACAGAGTAAAGCGCTTTATCGAATTGTACTCCGTGCAGCGCCAGCGTTCCTCCTCCGTCATTCTTGGACTGGCTCAATACTACTATCCATGGATGCGCGAGATCTTTGACAAGTACGACGTTCCCGAAGAACTGATTTACATCACCATTATTGAATCCGCCTTGAATCCCACCGCCGTGTCACGGGCAGGCGCCACCGGAATTTGGCAGTTTATGTACAATACTGGCAAACTATACGGATTGCAGGTGGACACCTATGTGGACGACCGTCGCGACCCCCACAAGGCCACCGAGGCTGCCGCCAGACACTTCCGCGACCTATACAACATTTTCAACGACTGGGGATTAGCCATTTCTGCCTACAACTGCGGTGCGGGAAACGTACGTAAAGCCATCCAACGTTCGGGTGGGAAAAAGGATTTCTGGGGCGTGTGTCCATATTTGCCCAAGGAAACACAGAACTATTTTCCTGCCTTTATCGGTGCCTACTACATGATGACCTACCACAACCTGTACGGCATCTCCCCCACCACCCTATCCATACCCACCGACGTGGACACCGTCATGGTGGACAAGGAACTGCATTTTGACCAAATTGCCGCCGTACTGAACATCAACAAGGATGAAATCAAATCTTTAAACCCCCAATACAAGAGAGAAATCATCCCTGCCTTCAAGAAATCATATCCCCTCAGACTGCGTTCCAACGACCTGATTCGCTTTATTGATTTGAAAGATTCCATTGAAAAATATCATTACGACGAATATTTTGCGCCGGCAAAAGACCTCAACGCCCCTGCTACCAATAGCGATGGAGAAATCGTTCAAACCACTCCGGCCAAATACCATACCGTCCGCAAAGGCGAAACACAATCCTCTGTTGCCCGCAAATACGGCATTTCCGTTAGTGCGTTGAAATCCATGAACCACCTCAGAAGCAACTACCTGAAAGTAGGACAGCGACTGATGGTACGACGTGCGCAAACCACCGTGGTCAAAGTCCCTGTTTCCACAACCACCGATTCTACCAACACCGTTGTAGCTGATTCAACCCTCGTGGTCAAGGACACCATGCCCGTTGCCCCCACAGACACCGTCAAGCCGGCACCTGTGAAAAAACCGGATATTATCTACGTGGTTAAGAAAGGCGACACCCTGTCCTCCATTGGTCGGAAATACAATAAAACTGCCACGGAATTGGCCAAATACAACCACATCACAAACATCAATTCTGTGAATATCGGACAGAAGATTCGGATTCCGAGCAAATAACAATTTATCCCTAATAGTCTTTGATACGTCTATCCACCTCTATCAGCCGATCACGCAGATAAGCGGCCGCGTCAAAGTCCAATTCCTTCACTGCCTTATCCATCTCTTTACGCAGTTTCTTGCGGCGCTGTTCTAATTGCTCCAAATTCAGCAAATGAATATCTTCTTCTGCCGCCTTTGTGGAAGCACCCTCTTTTGCTTCGTACACCTGCTTCTGTTTTTCAATCTGTATGGAGACGGACTCTTCAATATTTCCGGCAAGGAACATCTCGTCTGACTTCACCACACCTCGTGGCGTAATATGGTGTTCATCGTTATAGGCCATCTGTTTGGCACGACGGCGCGCCGTCTCATCCATTGTGGCCTGCATCGACTTCGTTATCTGGTTGGCATAGAAAATAACACGCCCCTTCACGTGGCGCGCCGCCCTTCCCGCCGTCTGTGTCAGGGAACGCTCATTACGCAAAAAGCCCTCCTTATCGGCATCCATCACCGCCACCAAAGACACTTCGGGCAGATCCAAACCCTCCCTCAGAAGATTTACACCCACCAATACATCAATGGCACCGGAACGCAGGTCTTTTAGGATTTCCACACGATCCAACGTATCCACATCGGAATGGATATAGCAGGACTTAATTCCAATGTTTATCAAATACGTGTTCAGCTCCTCGGCCATACGTTTGGTCAGCGTCGTCACCAGCACACGCTCATTCTGATCCACCGTGTCCTCAATTTCAGCCAAGAGGTCATCCACCTGGTTGGTGGCCGGGCGCACCTCTATGGGCGGATCCAGCAGCCCTGTCGGACGCACCACCTGTTCCACAACCACCCCGCCAGACTTCTGCAACTCATATTCCGCCGGCGTGGCACTCATGAATATCGTCTGCCCGATAAGGCTTTGAAACTCATCGAACTTCAGCGGCCGATTGTCCAGTGCCGCCGGAAGTCGGAACCCATAGTCCACCAAATTGATTTTGCGGGAGCGGTCGCCACCATACATGGCCCCTATCTGAGGCACCGTGACGTGGCTCTCATCAACAATCAACACAAAATCTTCAGGAAAGAAATCCAAAATGCAAAACGGACGCTCCCCGGGTTTACGCTTATCAAAATAGCGGGAATAGTTTTCAATGCCGGAGCAATAGCCTAACTCCTTCATCATCTCCACATCATAATTCACTCTGTCGTCCAAACGCTTAGCCTCCAAATGTTTTCCAATAGACTTGAGATATTTTATTTGTTCGCCAAGGTCTATTTTGATATGGTCAATGGCTTCATTCATCGACTGTTGAGTCGTAACGAAGATGCTGGCCGGATAGATGGTTATTCGATCCAGCGTACTGATTGTTCCCCCCGTATGGGCTTCGATTTCCGAAATGGATTCAATCTCATCATCGAAAAACACAATGCGATAGGCATGGTCACTATAGGGAGGATAGATATCCACTGTATCTCCCTTCACACGGAACTGCGCAGGCAGAAGTTCCAACTCCGTGCGCGAATAGAGGCTGTTCACAAAGGTCAGCAGAAGCTTGTTTCGATCAATGAGCATACCCGTATGGACATGAATGACGTTCTTGGCAAAATCATCCGGATTGCCGATGCCGTAAATACATGAAACCGAAGCAATGACAATCACATCGCGTCGTCCGGAAAGCAGGGAGGCCGTGGTGTGCAAACGGAGCTTTTCAATCTCATCGTTAATGGACAGATCCTTTTCAATATATGTGTTCGTGGTAGGAATATAGGCTTCCGGTTGATAGTAGTCGTAATATGAAACATAGTATTCCACCGCGTTGTCGGGAAAGAACTGCTTGAACTCACTATAAAGTTGGGCGGCAAGCGTTTTATTGTGACTGAGAATCAAGGCGGGCCTATTCACCTGCTGAAGCACATTGGCAATCGTGAAGGTCTTTCCGGAGCCCGTCACTCCGAGCAGGGTCTGCGCCTCATCCCCCCGATTCAGTCCATCCACCAATTGCTTAATGGCAGAAGGCTGATCACCGGAAGGCTGATATGATGAAACAAGTTTGAAATCCATTCTGTTATTTATAGTATGTTGTGTTCGCTGAAATATTTTTTACCTGTCTTATAGCCAATATTGTATATGGCATCCAACGCCTTGAAATCTGATAACCAGTATTTGCCGGGATCAATCGTAAGAACATCAGTGAAGTGTCCTATGTTTTGTTGATATGTGATATAAGAACAATATAGGAAAGCGTGCATCCAGATTGTAGCGACTTTCTTCTTTCCAGGCTTCACCAACTGAAGCAAGGAACCAAAGCGCACATCGCAGCCCTCATCCATCAGAGGTTTCACGGGCATATGATCGTGAATGCCCCCATCCACATAATATTGATCGTTTATTTTCATAGGGGCGAACACGCCTGGCATAGAGGCAGAAGCCATCACATACTCGACCAGCTGACCGCCTGTCCCATGGTATTCCGGCAATAGGGTGTCCATATTGCTGACACAGCAGTAGAACTTAGTCGGCAATTTATCAAACGAATTGTCTGGCACATATTTTTTCAAAATCTTACGAATACGAGAGGAACCTACCAACCCACCCAGATTAGGTGTATTTGGAAAAACGAGATGAATGAGGCTGTCCATTTTCTCCTTCTTGACAATCTCTTTGATCTGCAGCGGCTTATAGCCTGCGGCATACATCATTCCGATGATGGCTCCCATAGAAGTTCCAACCAGACAGTCGGGTCGGATTCCTGCTTCCTCCATCGCTTGGAGCAACCCCAAGTGTGCGTATCCCAAAGCGGAACCGCCAGATAAGGACACACCGAATTTTTTACCCCCATTTTCGTCGGTTTCTGTTCGCTCTATATTCATAGCCATACAATTATACTATTATCCATGTGAAAATTTTTGAAATGCAAAGATACAATTCAATATTTAAAATTTGAAATACATGAAAAAAAACGTTCGCAACATCTACTGTCTTAAAAAAATCAATGACCATAGTCAAATCATACTCAGTTCCAAACTCGCACAGCGAGGAAAGAGCTTATTAGAATGCCAATTTTACTATTTTTGCACCCTCAAAATTCAGCAATGCTAACCATCAGAAGAAAAATCTTGGACAACGGGCTGCGCGTTTTGGTTCACGAGGATCACTCCACACCGCTGGCAGCCTGCAATATCGTATATAACGTCGGTTCTCGCGACGAGCACCCGGACCACACCGGATTTGCCCATCTCATGGAACATTTCATGTTTTGTGGTTCCAAAAACGTGCCCGACTATGACACCATCCTGCAAAAGGTCGGGGCCATCAACAATGCCTACACCTCACAGGATCTTACCAACTACTACATCGTACTGCCCGCCAACAACATTGAGACCGCCCTCTGGATTGAGTCCGACCGCATGCTCGAGCTCGCCTTCAAACAGGAATCGCTTGACATCCAAAAGCACGTAGTCATTGAGGAGTTCAAGGAAAGCTATCTGAACAGACCATACGGTGATTTGGCCATGCTTTTCAACCAGATGGCCTACCTGCGTCATCCCTATCAATGGCTCCCGATTGGCAAAAAGACGGAGCACATTGCCGAAGTGAATATGACGATGATCAAAGATTTTTACTACCGTTTCTACCGTCCCAACAATGCCGTATTGGTTGTGGCCGGCAATGTGCACTACGACGAGATTATGCCCTTGGTGGAAAAATGGTTCGGTGATATTCCGATGGGCAACGTGCCCGCCAAAAACTATCCTAAGGAGCTGCCCCAAACGGAGGCGCGTGCCCTGACAGTGGAACGCGACGTACCCTCCGATCTCTTGCTCAAGGGTTGGCACATGTGCAACCGCATACACCCAGACTACTATGCCTGCGACCTGCTTTCAGACATGTTCGGCACTGGGCAATCGTCCTATCTGTATCGGGAATTTGTTACCAACAGAAAAATCTTCACCGACATATCTGCCTCCATTATGGGTACCTCCGACGACGGACTCTTCCTCATTAGCGGACGCCCATCGGAGGGACTGTCCGCAGAAGAAGCCGATAATGCCCTGTGCGAATATCTCTATCATTTTCAATATGGTTCCACTTTCCCCCACGATTTGCAAAAAGTGAAAAACCGCGCCGAATCCATTCTGCTCAACAACGAAATCAAGATTGACGACCGCGCCTCCAACATCGCCGTGGGCGAGACCATCTCCAATGCCGAATATTTTCTGAACGAGCGCGAACATTACTTCAATGTCACCGAAGAGCAAATGCATCGTCTCATCAGGGAAGTGTTCACCGAAAGCGGCAGTTGCACTCTTTACTATAAAGCGAAAAGTATGTAAAGGGCCCCTCTCTGCATTTGCAAAGACCACCCCACCCTTCGATCCTTCCTTTAAAAGAAGAGAATTTGTTACCTGCGTAAATCACGGGTTTGCGACGATGGGACAAATTACTTTTTTGTATCTTTGCAGGCTTTTGTAAAAACGACTATGATTAAATACGAAGAACTTGTCAATCAATTGAAAAATCGTCAATTCGCCCCTGTCTATCTTCTCATGGGCGAAGAACCTTTCTACATTGACCAAATATGCAAATTCTTTGAGACAAAAGTAATTGACGAATCCGACCGTGACTTCAACCAGGTCGTCCTCTATGGAAAAGACACCAATGTGGCCGATGTGATCGCCAATGCCAAACAGTTTCCTTTCGGTAGCGAATACCGCTTGGTCATCGTCAAAGAGGCCAAGGATCTTAAGGAAATCGACAAGTTGAAATCCTATGTGGAGAATCCCCTTGCTTCCACCATATTGGTCATCTGCCATAAATATGGGAAATTGAAAGCCAACCAGTACAAGCCTTTCGAGAAGCACGGCGTGGTCTTTGAATCTGTGGGAATCAAAGATTGGAATCTTCCCGACTGGGTGCAGAAGCAGGCCATCCGATTTCATTTCCAACTCGACCCGCACACCGCCGCCCTACTCACCGAGCAGATCGGCAACGACCTGTCGCGCATATACAGCGAGTTTGAAAAGTTGAAAGTTGTTTTGCCTCCCAACAGCACCATCACCGCAGACGTGGTGGAAAAATACATCGGTATCAGCAAGGAATACAACATCTTCGAACTGCAGGACGCTCTCGGCAGCCGAAACATACAGAAAACCTACAAGATCATCAACAACTTCACCCAGCATCTGAAGGAGAACCCGAACATCAAAACCATTTTGATGCTCTATAACTTCTACCATAAGATGTTGAAATACCAGCTCTCCGCCGAAAAAGACACCGATGCCCAACGTAAGATTTTCGGCAACCTGCCTCCTTCCATTCTTTCCAAAAACGTGCAATACGCCCAATATCACACCATTCCCCAACTCACCAACATTATTTCCGTTTTACGCGAATACGATATGAAGTCCAAGGGAGTGGATGCCAACTGCGAGGAGGCAGAATTATTAAAGGAAATGATTTTCAAGATTATACACTAATAGAACACAAAGTTTATCACAATGGAATTAGCTACTAAATACGATCCTACCGTAGTGGAGGACAAATGGTACAAATACTGGACCGACCACCGCATGTTTCATTCCGAGCCGAATGACAAACCGGCCTACACCATTGTCATTCCCCCTCCAAATGTAACGGGCGTGCTGCACATGGGACACATGCTTAACAACACTATACAAGACGTGCTCATCCGTCGTGCGCGCATGACGGGATTCAACGCCGTATGGGTGCCCGGTACCGACCACGCCTCTATCGCCACGGAAGCCAAGGTGGTGAATCTGCTGAAAGAACAGGGCATTGATAAAAAAGACCTTACTCGCGAGCAATTCCTGGAACATGCCTGGCAGTGGAAGGAAAAACACGGCGGCATCATCCTCAAACAACTCCGCAAACTCGGCGCCTCCTGCGACTGGGACCGTACCAAGTTCACTATGGACCCGGATCTCTCCGAGGCCGTCATTGATGTCTTCGTGGACCTTTACAACAAGGGGAAGATCTACCGTGGCGTTCGCATGGTCAATTGGGACCCCAAAGCCCTGACCGCCGTTTCCGACGAAGAAGTCGTCTACAAAGAACTCCAATCCAAACTCTACTACGTTCGCTATCAAATCGAAGGTGAATCTGGCGAATACATCACCATTGCCACCACGCGCCCGGAGACCATCCTCGGCGACACGGCCATCTGCATGCATCCCGATGACGAACGCTATGCCAAATACAAAGGCAAACGTGCTATCGTTCCCATCGTCAATCGCTCCATCCCCTTGATTTACGATGAATACGTGGAACGCGAATTCGGCACGGGCGCCCTCAAAATCACACCCGCCCACGACATCAACGACTACAATCTCGGCATCAAACACCATTTGGATACCATCAACATCTTCAACGACAACGGAACCCTCAGCGAAAACGCACAGTTCCTCGTCGGCATGGACCGCTTCGAAGCCAGAAAGGCTATCATTCCATTGTTGGAAGAAGCCGGCAGCATGGTCAAAATTGAAGACTACGTCAATAAAGTGGGCTTTTCCGAAAGAACCAACGAAGTCATTGAACCCAAACTGTCCATGCAGTGGTTCTGCAAGATGGGCGAACTGGCCAAGCCGGCCCTTGATGCCGTGATGAACAACGACATCAAATTCCATCCCGACAAGTTCAAAAACACTTATGCCCACTGGATGGAGAACGTAAAGGATTGGTGCATCAGCCGCCAACTGTGGTGGGGACACCGCATCCCGGCCTTCTATCTGCCCAATCACGAATACGTGGTGGCGCACAACCTTGATGAAGCCTTCAATATCGCCGTTCAGAAATATCCCGAACTGAATCTTCGTAAAGAAGACCTCCAGCAGGACGAAGACGTTATGGACACTTGGTTCTCCTCCTGGCTGTGGCCCCTTTCCGTATTCGACGGCATCCGCCACCCCGACAACCCGGAAATCAACTACTACTACCCCACTTCCACCCTTATCACGGCTCCCGACATCATCTTCTTCTGGGTGGCCCGTATGATTATGGCCGGTTTGGAATGGCGAGGCACCATACCTTTCAAGGACGTGTATTTCACCGGTACCGTGCGCGACAACCAGCACCGCAAGATGTCCAAGTCGCTCGGCAACTCCCCCGACCCCATCATGCTGATGGAAAAATACGGCGCCGACGGCGTACGCTTCGGCATGCTGCTCAGCTCCCCGGCCGGCAACGACCTGCTGTTTGACGAATCGCTCTGCGAACAGGGCCGTAATTTCAGTAATAAGATGTGGAATGCCTTCCGCCTAGTGATGGGCTGGGAAGTAGATGAAAACGGCGAACAGCCCATTCATACCAAAACCGCTATCGCATGGATGAACGAACGCATCAACGAGGTGCTGGCCGATGCCGAAGAGGACTTCAAGCGCTACCGCCTTTCCGAAGCCCTGATGGCCCTGTATAAATTGGTATGGGACGACTTCTGCTCCTGTTTCCTGGAAATCGTGAAACCCGCCTTCCAAAAACGCATGGACGGAAAAACCTATAATGACATTGTGGACATCTTCGAGAAGCTCACCAAACTGCTGCATCCGTTTATGCCCTTCATCACGGAAGAACTTTGGCACGCTCTCCGCGAACGTCAGGAAGGAGAATCCCTGATGCTTTGTGAGATGCCCAAAGCCGAACCCGTAAACCGCGACCTATTAGACCGCTTTGCCCTCACCCGCAACGTCATCGAGCAAATCCGACGCATCCGCTCCGAAAAGAACATCGCCAATAAAAACGCCCTCAAACTCCACGTACATGCCGAGGCAGCTACAGCCCATTCTGAAATGGATGCCGTCATTGCAAAACTCGCCAACGTGGAAAGCATTACCTACGTAGGTGCCGACGGCGAAGTAAATGGAGCCTCCTTCATTGAACAGAATGTTAAATACTCCGTTCCTTTGGAAGGACTGGTCAATGCGGAAGAGGAAATCAAGAAGTTGCAGGCCGACCTCAAATATGCCGAAGGATTCCTTCAGGGCGTACTCAAGAAACTCTCCAATGAACGTTTCGTAAACAACGCACCGCAAAATGTCGTGGACATCGAGCGTAAGAAGCAGGCCGATGCCGAAGAGAAAATACGTATCATCAAAGAACAGCTTTCCAAACTCCAATAACGATGAAAGCCGCCCTACGTTTTTTCATGATTTTGGCCATCTGCCTGATTCCTTTCACCTTTATGGAAATCAAGGAGCGTTTCCCCATCATGGTGGGCATCACCATCGCCGTCACCATCGCCTACTGGGCAAGCTACTCCATTATTGAACGAAAGCGTCGAAAGGTAGAGGCCGATAAAGAATAGTCTTTCCTTCCCACATAATAAAAAAGTTCCCCGGCCATAGGTCGGGGAACTTTCGTATAAGAAGCGCTATGCTTATTTTCTAATATCCATTTCGTTAAGCAGATAGCCAGCACCACCGAACTTGTCGATAATGAAGAGCACGTAGCGGGCATCCACATTGATACAACGCTGCAATTCCGTGTTGAACACGATGTCGCTGCTGAGGGCTTCCCAGTTGCCATCGAAGGCCAAACCGATGAGTTCACCATTTCCATTCATAATCGGGCTGCCGGAGTTACCACCCGTGATGTCGTTGTTGGAGAGGAAACACACATGCAAATCACCGTCCTTGTCGGCATATTGACCGAAGTCGCGGGCCAGAATAAGGTTTTTGAGTTTGGCGGGAACATCAAATTCAGGATCGCCCGGTTTTTCCTTTTCGAGGATACCCTTCGTGGTCGTGAAATAGTTGTAGTGAACACCATCAGCAGGATAGTAGTCGCATACCGTACCATATGTAGTACGCATGGTACTGTTGGCATCAGGATACATTGGTGTTTCGGCATTCATTTCCTTCAAAGCGGCAAGATAGGTACGACGAGGAACGTCTAATTTCTCCATCTGCTCATACACGCCCTGGTTGGTCATAACTGTAGGCATAAGCGCATTGATATAAAGCACGTACGGATCCTTGTCTAAAACTTTGTTGTTAGGGTTCTTCACAAAGTTTTCAAAGTTCTCGTGGGAGATGAAGATAGAATTAGCCAGTGCTGCTTCAAAGTTAGCCTTGCTGCCTTTGAAATTCTTTGCCAACATGGCGTCAAAATCAGGTCTGTAATTTTGAGGAAGGCTCTTCCAGATGTCGAAAGACGCCATAATGATTTTAGCCTCGGTCTTGGGATCCTTGTCACTGTTGATGTTGTCATAGGCGGCAATGAGTTTTTCTGCCAAACCTTCTTTGAGTCCCTTCTTGCCCTTTTCCACAGACAGGCTGTTGTGCGTACGCCAAGCAGCCAACATGGAAGAGGAGGAAGAAAGCGTCATATTGGCATTCATCATGGCCTTATAGGCATTAGCATCAATACCGGCTACAGCTTCTTTGATTTCATTCAGGCATTTGCCGTATTTTTTCTGACGATCCTTGCTGAAGTTGATCCACTTTGTGAGGGCATCTTCCTGCTGTTGTTTCTTTTCCACCACCTTGAGGGCCTTCAGACTGGAAACCATACCCTTTTGATTTTTCCAATAGTTGGCCAATCCGGCATAACCGTCGGCATATTTTAGGCGCACAGCCTCATCGGCATTCATAGCCTCGTTGATTACAGGAAGAATGATATCCAAAGGTTCGTAAATAGCAGGACCATCCACATTGATAGAGTTCTCCACTTCATAGGAGGTTTTGAAACGTTCCGTGGTTCCGGGATAACCCCAAATCATAGTATAGTCGCCGGGTTGATAACCTTTCAAGCTGACTGGGAGGAAGTGTTTGGGATGGAAAGGGACATTATCCTTGGAATATTTAGCCGGAGAACCATCAGGAGCCGTATAGATACGGAACACGGTGAAGTCGCCCGTATGGCGGGGCCACATCCAGTTGTCGGTGTCACCACCGAATTTGCCGATGGCGGCGGGAGGAGCACAAACCAGACGAACATCTTCGTAAGTGGTATAGATGAACATATAGTATTCATTGCCTTCGTAGAAAGGTTTCACCACAACTTTGTAGCGACCATCCTGGGAATTTTCCTTTTGGAGTTTCTTGATGAC
Source organism: Bacteroidales bacterium (assembly GCA_045600525.1). Taxonomy (GTDB): domain Bacteria; phylum Bacteroidota; class Bacteroidia; order Bacteroidales; family WCHB1-69; genus F23-D06. Next base: position 43,856 of record JAZRYC010000162.1, on the reverse strand, counting down.
GGTTCCGATAGCTTTTTCGCGGGCAGCCTCAGACATGGTGTCCTTTACGTTAGCCAAAACAACAGCCGTAACGTCTTCCATTCTTTCCAGGAAATTTACATGGAAATTGGCAGGAAGTTCCTCTTCCTTGCTCATGGCAAAGAAACCATTACTCAAATAGTCATGTTCAACTGTGGAAAGTTCCACCACAGAAGAATATCCGCAGTGGTGGTTGGTGAACATCAAACCATCTTTGGAGACCATTTCACCCGTGCAGAAGCCGTCGCCGAGTTGCACGATGGCATCCTTCAAAGAGGAATGGTTGATGTCGTAAAGTTGTTCGGGAGTAAGTTGCAGACCTAATTTCTGCATTTGAGCATAATTGTAGTTTTTGATGAACATCGGCAGCCACATACCCTCATCCGGCGGATTGATGGCGAAAGTGGTCGCACAGAACACTGTCAGCAAAGACAGCAAAAGACCTTTTGTAAGATTTTTCATTGTATTGTAATTTTAAAATGTGAATTTTCCAAAAAAAGAAATCAGCGTTCAATAGACGCTGATTCCGACATACCACTACACGCTTCTGTAGTTTTATTATCTAAATTCTTGAAAATACGCTTACTAAAAATAAGCATCATGAAAATGCCAACGGTTACGCAGGAATCGGCAAAATTAAAGATGGCGGGAAAGAAATAACTACCTCCCCACAAAGGAAAGCCGTCCGGTATAGGAAACAGTCGCACGTAAATCATATCCACTACCCTGCCATACATCAGGGGAGCATATCCACCGGCATCGGGAAACAGAGACGCCACCGTTGAGAAAGTGCTTTCGTTGAACACCACCCCGTAGAAAAGGCAGTCGACTATATTACCCAAAGCACCGGCAATGACAAGACAGAACGTGGACAATGTCAAACCATCCATCTTATCCTTTTTGATGAGGCGGTGCACATACCAGCATAAGAAAACAACCAGCGCAATGCGTACCAAAGTGAGAAGGAGTTTCCCGAGATTTTGTCCAAAACTCAAACCGAAAGCCATTCCTTCATTTTCAATAAAATAAAGGTTGAACCACTGGCCCAAGAGGGGAATGTTCTCTCCTAAGCACATGTGCGTCTTAACCCATATTTTGAGCACTTGGTCCAAAAGGATTAAGACAACGATTACACAGCCCGCAATAAGCGAGAATCTTTTCTTCTTATCCAACGCCAAAGCTATTTCTTTTTTTCGTTCATCTTAGAGGTAACGTCCAAGGTGGCATGGGGAACGATTCTGAGACGTTCCTTCGGGATCAGCTTGCCTGTCATACGGTCCACCCCGTAGGTTTTGTTCTCAATGCGCACAAGGGCTGCCTCCAAATTGGCAATGTACTTGTCGAGGCGTCCGGCCAAACGACTGTTTTCCTCTTTTGAAAGCACTTGGTTGCCTTCTTCCAAATTTTTAAAGGTAGGTGCGGTGTCGGCGGTGTCATTACCACTTCCCGTATATGCCTCCTGATAGACTTCCATGGCCTTCTTGGCCTCTGCGATTTTTTTCTCAATGAGTTCCTTGAATTCAGCCAAGTCCTCATCAGAATATCGATTAACTACTGTTTCTGCCATAATTGATAACTTTTAAGGTTAAAAGAGGCGCAAAGATAGTCTTTTTTCCAAATAAAGCCCTTATTATTTAACCAATTTAACAATTTGGCGCTGTTGGTGACTATTGGAAACTTTCAGGAAATACACTCCGTGGGGGAAATCAAACGGATAATGCAGCGTACAGACTTCAGCATCCACGGATTCCACATGAGTTTGGAGCAGACGGCCATCCACGGAATATATTTCAAAGCGATACTGATCAGGTTGGTCAGGCTGAAAATGCAGGGTCAGCTGGTCCCGCACAGGATTAACCGCACTGAGATAGAAATTTCTCTGATACTCCTCCACGCCCACATGGGCATCGATAAGGAAATCAGTTATCACAGGAAGGTGGTCAGACTGATTATAGAGCGCATTGGCCACATTGGAAGGCACAGCGGTATTGGTTGGTGAAATCAGAGAGTTGTTGCAGCAGCGAATGCCGTCCTGCCCTAGGGCATGATACGTATTGGGGAGTACTTGGACCTTCTTGCTGCCATAATACACGTAGGGAGAAACGAGGATGAAGTCAAATCGGTCATCCATACCTCCGGTAGAAAAGCAGCTACTTCCGCCTTCAAAGCCATGGGTGGACTGGGTATGAAAATCCGAAAAGCTGTAGTTGCTATTCCACTCCCCTTCTTGATTGACAGGATCATACAGGCAATACAGACTATTGGAATAATGGATCAATTCCTGATAGGCGGGTTCCTCAGCCGAATAGAGGTTGAAGTCGCCCGACACCACATGATTGTCCGGCGCCATACTGGCAAGTTTCTGCATCAGACGCTGTGCCTGGACTCTTCGCGCCGACGCATTGGATTCATAACTACCCGCCTTCAAATGCATCACCCAAAAGGTGATAAAGACCGTATCCCCAAGCGCCAGGTCGGTAGAGTTATAATACATCTTATACCCGTTAATATCCCGATAGGAAGTAGTGATATAATAATGATCATAAAGTGACAACTTTCGGGAGTCGTAGAAAATCATATTGGCAATATATCCACCCGAATAGTTAGTCATCGGGCCATGGCGATAATAGTCAATACCATCCACATTGATATCGTTATTCAAAAGGCGGTCGGCATAAGACACGTTGCTGCCGATTTCATTCACGCAGAACACATCGGGCCGCACGTAGTGAAAAATCGTCTTAATATTGGCGTCCTTACTATCCAGATTGTTGGTCGAGGGCGTACAATCCGAAACACCTGAGTTGTTGGTGTAGTACATCAGATTGTACTGCATCATGCGCAACGTATCCTGCGCCATGGAGGCAGGTGCCAGCCATATTATGACACACAGAGCGATAAGGATCTTTCTCATAGTATCTAATGTAAAATCACTTCCATTGGAAAGTACTGACAATATGCATAGCATCATCGCGGAGATACTGTATCACAGGTTCCAGAGAGTCATTATTAGGCGTGAAATTAAAATAGAGGGTTCCACGCAGAAAATGGTGTGCACTATCGGTCATCCAGAACATAAACGGCGTAGCCACATCCCTACCCTCAATATCGTAGAGTTGCCCCCATACATGCGCTTCGGGATCCTTAATCAAGGAAAACTGAACATCATCAGCCTTCTGATAGTGGAACTTAACCATTTTTTCCTCATTCACAATCAAGTTCCGTAGACTATCAGCGCAGCGAATGGGGAAATAGGTACACTTCATCACGGCATCCAAATCAGGATATACCACATCCATCCAAATAGCACCATTAGGTTGTTTGGAAAGTTTCACTTCCGTACATTCAGAACGTTCGAAAGTACATGGAAGAAAGGTATCCAGGATTTGATACTGATGTTCTGGAAGATCTATTCTAAAATAGGCAACCGGCTTCGGTGTGGCAGCCTCCTTCCTATGAAGGCAGCCCATACAGAGCGACAGCACACACAACCATCCCAAGAGCAGAAGGGACTTATATACCGGAAGCTTCATGAAAAAGTAAAATTTATCCTATAAATAACTCTTTAAGTTCTTATTTTTGCTGTTTTGACGAAGGCGTTTGAGGGCACGTTCCTTGATTTGGCGCACGCGTTCGCGGGAGAGTTCCATGCGGTCACCGATTTCGTCCAAGGTATGTTCATGGGAAGTATCTATACCATAGAACAATTTCAACACTTCGCGTTCCTTGTCGGGAAGAGTCTTCAAGACATCATGGATTTCGGAAGAAAGGGATTCCTGCATCAAAATGGTATCGGTATCCTCATCGTTGTCGTGTACGAAGATATCCACAAAACGAGTTTCCTCATTCGGAGAAATAGGCGAATCAATAGACTGCGGGTGGTTGTTCATCTTCATGATTTCAGAAACCTTATACACCGGCATATCAATAGCCTCCGCAATCTCCTCCGTCGTGGGCAAGCGCTTGAGCTGCTGTTCGAGGCGGGCCGTCTCCTTCTTAATCTTATTGATCACTCCGACTTGGTTCAAGGGGAGGCGCACGATACGGGATTGGTCGGCGATAGCCTGGAGAATGGACTGTCTAATCCACCACACGGCATAGGAGATGAATTTAAATCCGCGCGTTTCATCAAAACGCTTAGCCGCCTTAATCAAACCCACATTTCCTTCGTTGATAAGGTCTTGCAGACTGATACCCTGGTTTTGGTATTGCTTGGCCACAGAAACGACAAAACGAAGGTTCGTGGTGGTCAGTTTGTTCAACGCAGCCTCGTCACCAGCCTTGATCTTACGTGCCAACTCAACTTCCTCTTCCGCACTGATCATGCTTTCCTTTCCGATATCGGCCAGATAGCGATCTAACGAGGCGGAATCACGGTTGGTGATGGATTTTGAAATTTTTAATTGTCTCATAATTTATGTAGTATAATTTTTTCGAATAAATTTTTTGCACTATTTTTTCTGCACGTCGGTTGTACCTTCATTATTCAATAAAGTTACATTTTTGGTGATTTTTTCGTGGTTTCTGACAATATCCACCTTCACCACGTCACCAGGCGACTTTGTTTTAAGGACGCCGCGCACCTCGGCCAGGCTGTTTACTGGCTGCCGATCAATATGGGTGATGACATCACCTTGTTCAAAGCCATTTTTGGAGGCGGCTCCATCCTCCTCCACTTCAGCCACCATGATGCCCTTCACATCGTCCAATTCATATTCGGCGGCGCGGGCAGCATCCAGTTCCATAATGGAAACGCCCATATAGGCCTTTTGCACCATACCATATTCTTTTAAGTCAAAATAAATCTTCTTCACGATGTTGGAGGGAATGGCAAAGGAATATCCCGTATAATAGCCATTACCAGAGGCAATGGCGGTATTGATTCCGACCAACTTGCCAGAGGCATTCACTAAGGCACCGCCACTATTGCCGGAATTCACGGCGGCATCTGTCTGCAGATAGGATTCCTCCGTTGCGCCCTTCGTCCCCATACCGAAGTTGAGCTGTCGCGCTTTCGCGCTAATAATGCCCGCCGTTACAGTGGAAGTGAGGTTCATGGGATTTCCAACTGCCAAGACCCATTCTCCAATGCGCACGGAATCCGAATTGGCAAAATCCAAATAAGGCAGATTCTCCGCATCAATCTTAATAAGTGCCAAATCCGCACTGGGGTCCGTACCGACAATGGTTCCGTTGAACTCTCTTTTGTCGTTCAGCGTGATGGTGGCCTTGACAGCATCTTCCACCACATGGTTGTTAGTGATAATATAGCCGTCAGGAGAGACAATAACCCCGGAACCGGCAGCCTGCACAGGATACATGCTGGGAGCAGAACCAAAAAGATTTTCCCAGATACTGCCGCCGAAAAAGTCATCCCAAACGGAATTTTTCTGCGTAAATTCCGTCTTAATATAGACAACGGCATTCACTGATTTGTCAGCCGCGGTCGTAAGATCCACGTAACCGAGGGATTTTCCGGAAGACTGCGCAAACAGCTCCGAAGGAGTGAAAACAAACAATAATCCAATGATAACCAACACATTAAAAAATTTTTTCGCTTTCATAACTAGAATATTTTTAACATCGTGACGGATAGATAACGACAAGTCGTAAAAAAAATTGCAAAAGAAAATGCAGGAATTGATTTTTTTTCTATTTTTGCCGCCCTTTAAAAATTAAAAACTAAAATCATCAAAAAATGTATGCAATTGTAGAAATAGCTGGGCAACAATTCAAGATTGAAAAAGACCGCAGAGTCTATGTTCAACGCCTGAAAGCTGAAGAAGGTGCGCAGGTTAAATTCGACCGCGTTTTATTAGTTGACAACGACGGTGCCGTCAAAGTGGGAACACCTACCGTAGAAGGAGCAGCTGTTACCGCTACCGTTATCAAACACCTCAAAGGTGACAAGGTTCTTGTCTTCAAGAAGAAAAGAAGAAAAGGTTATCAAAAGTTGAATGGTCATCGTCAGTGCTTGACCGCCATCAAAATTGATGAAATCGCCTTATAATTTAAGTATTAACTATTAAAAACAAAAAGATATGGCACATAAAAAAGGTGTCGGTAGTTCACAGAACGGCCGCGAATCAGCAAGTAAAAGATTAGGTTTAAAAATTTTTGGTGGCCAGTTTGCAAAGGCTGGTAACATCATCGTTCGTCAAAGAGGTACCGTCCATAATCCTGGTCAGAACGTAGGTATGGGTAAAGACCACACCTTATACGCACTCTGCGATGGCACGGTTAGCTTCAAAAAAACCTATAATGATAGATCATTTGTGTCTGTGATTCCTGTTCAGGAATAATACAGGCGTAATGATATTTTGTTCATAATGTTTGATTTTAAAAAAGGCCGCTTTCGCGGCCTTTTTTATTTACTTCAAATTTTCAACTGCCTGTTTTATTCGGCGACACGCCTCTTTCAGTTTGTCCTCAGAGGTTGCATACGACAGGCGGATGCAGTCATTATCGCCAAACGCACTGCCCTGCACGGTGGAGACACCGACATCCAACAGCAGGTAGAATGCTAAGTCTTTGGAATCCTTGATTTCCGTTCTGCCATATTCTTTGGCAAATTCAGAATCGGCGGGAACCTGTTTCCCAAATAGGGAATTCACCTTCGGGAAGAAATAGAAGGCCCCCTGCGGAAGACGGACTTCAAAGCCTGGAATCTGCTGCAATAATTCAAACACGAGATCTCTTCTCATCTTGAAGATCTTACGCATATTGATAATGTCTTCAGAGGTGGTCGGATCCATTTCCATAGCCTGGAGAGCGGCACGTTGAGATATGGAACCCGTAGCCGAAGTGATCTGACCCTGCAACTTACTGCAAGCTTTGGCCACTTCTACCGGCGCACCAATGAAACCAATTCGCCATCCCGTCATGGCAAAGCCCTTGGCCACACCATTGACCGTGACAACCTGATCTTTGATAAAATCAAATTGGGCGATGCTCTCATGTCCACCCACGAAATTGATATGTTCGTAGATTTCATCAGACATAATCATCATCTGAGGATGCTTGCGTACCACTTCGGCCAACGCACGCAGTTCCTCCTTAGTGTAAACCATACCCGTAGGATTGGATGGACTGCTAAACATCATCAGTTTGGTTTTCGGCGTGATGGCGGCCTCCAACTGCTCGGGTGTGATTTTGAAATCATTTTCCAACTTAGCAGGAATATACACGCATTTGCCTTCTGCCATTTCGGCAATCGCACGATAGGAAACCCAGTAGGGGGCGGGAATGATAACCTCGTCACCCGGATTCACCAAAGCCATCACCACTTGGTAGATAGCTTGTTTACCGCCCGTGGAAACGACAATCTGGTTGGTCGCATAGTCCAAGCCATTGTCTCTTTTGAATTTTTTGCTGATAGCCTTCAAAAGATCTGCATAACCCGGCACGGGGGGATAATGTGTGAAATTGTCATCAATAGCCTGCTTTGCATATTCCTTGACGACGTCCGGCGTATTGAAGTCGGGCTCACCAATGCTCAGACTGATAACGTCTTTACCTTTTTCTTTTAATTCGCGGGCAAGCGCGGTCATGGCCAGCGTTTCAGAAGCTGCCATGGTTGAAACTCTATTGGATAATTGTGCCATATCTATAAGATTTATAATTTTTGATATTCCATGAAAGGGCTGCAAAGGTACAAAAAAAGGGTGGGATTACCCCACCCTTACAGATATATTGCAAAGAAGATTATTTCTTCACAAAGGTCTTCGTGGCCATACCGTCGTTGGTGACAATGCGTACAAAGTACATGCCAGCGGCGAAGTCGCTCACATTCAGCACTGCCGTGTTGTCATTGACCGACATCGTGCGGAGAGTCTTTCCGTAAACATCGTAAATCACCACTTCGTTCATCACACCATCAGCACAGCTAATAGTAAGTTGTTTATTAGCAGGATTCGGATACAGACTGATGCTGTTTTCCAAAACGTAGTCGTTCACACCGTCAGGTTCCGTGGTGAAAGTCACCGTGTTGGAAGCTTCGCTTTCGCCTTCATCACAGAGAGCCTTCACATATGCCTGGTAGGTGGTTCCCACTTCCAAATCGGTGATGGTTGTAGGATGAGCATTCATCGAGATAGTAGTCCATGATGATGCTGAAGCCTTCTTATAGTAAATAATCCAGCCATTCACATCATCGGCCTGTGTCCAGTCCAAAGCAACAGACGTGCTTGTCACATTGCTGACCGTCAAGGCAGTAGGTGCCGGACAATCAGGATCTACCGGTCCTGGGCCAGAGCCTGCCAAAACAACTTCGATATCGTCAATACCACAGGTGTACCAAGTACTCTCCTTATACCAGCAGAATACGATATTACCCGTTGCGGGTACGTTTCCTGCCGTGGAAAAGTCAACGGAATCCTTTGTCAAAGAAGAAACACCATTGATCGTAGCCACCGGTACAAAGGTACTCAAATTGGCGGAACTTGTGACATAGCCCACGGTGAGTGTGCCGGAAGAGGCGCTTTCAAACTCATACCAGAAACGAAGCTTTAAGGTATTCAGAGGTTGGTCAAACATAGGAAGCACTGCATAAGCACTGGAACCGTTATTGGATACAAAGGTAAGAGCATTCGTTCCACTATGCGGATAGCATCCGGTACTGGAAGAGGTCACATGAGGTGCTTCATACGTGGAACTTGTAGTAAAGGAGCTCCAACAAGTCGGTACAGGGCCTTCTTGATCATACGTAGTGCCGGCATAAGAGTCAAAATCTTCCGTATAGGGAACAGGCATCGCATCGCATGCCGTAGCCACCGTCATCAGCATCCACTCGCTGTAGTCGCCGCCGCCACAATTGGTTCTGAAGTAGAAATCATAATTTGTGGAAGGTGTCAGGCCCGTGAAAGAATAGGATGGTGAAGAAGTTGTCACCGAAGTGCCTGATCCCTGTGTGAAACCAGCTGGACCGTATTCAATTTCCCAACCTGACACATTCGCACCACTCCATGAGAAGTTGATCTGGCTGGTGGTAACGGAGGACACCTGCAAATCGGCAGGAGCAAGACAAGTGACGCAGGAAACAGCAAAGTCAAAGCCGTCGTAGTTTAAAGAACCATCCGAAGTAAACTTCAGCGTGAGCGGACCCGAGATGGAGGTCACTGACACATTATTGACATTACCCGTCAGGTAGGCCAGCTGTGCACCAGTAACAGAGGCACCATCATAAATGTAGAGTTCGTCAAACGAGCTTTCCGTATATACGGAGCCTGACAAACTAACCACAGCACCCGGAGCAGACGGCATAATCGTCAAAACGGCATTACTGGAATTACTGTATGGATTGTTCGGACCGCCGTCATCATAGAGATGTCCACCGCAAAGGGAAATCGTCGCGGTACCGGAAACCGGCATAAAATAGGTGCCGGGCCGTGCGCTAAACGGTCCTGTCCACATACTCTGTTCGCTACCACAATCGGCGCTCACATAGAAATCATAGACAGAGTCCTCCAAATTGGAAATCATATAAGGATTGGTCGTAGCCGTTACAGCGGTACCTTCACCCAAAACAAATCCCGTAGGACCATATTCAATATTCCAAGACTCCTCTTCGCCCATAGAAGTCCAACCCAGTTCAATAGAGTTTGAAGTAGTGGACACCTGATGAATGTCGGTAGGACGCAAACAGCTGGAGGCGATGCGTATGGAAACATTATCCACATAACATTGGTTGTAATAATAATTGCCTGTCGGCGGAGTCATCTTTATAGCGATGCGATTACCCGATCCCGTGAAATTGGCGAAATACACATCAAACGTAGTATAGCTTGCGGCAGGGATTGAAATCGTCTGGACAGGTTGGAAGGAGCTCATATCCAAACCCGTAACGACACCGACAACCAATTCCGACATATAACTAGTGCCGGCATTAACCTGGCGGGCATCAAAAGAAAGCATTAATGATGACATCGGGAGTTCCAGCGTATCGATTTCCGGAAGAATGGCTACTTCATCGCCATAGGTGGAACCTGAATATAGATAATAACGCAGCGCATTGTTTCCGGAAGCGGCAGCAGATGATGCATCATAAATGAACGGATAAACCTCGTAACCCGAAGCCGTACCGCCAAAATAGTTATTCCAACAGTCTGGCAGATTGCCTTCCAAAGGCAATGTGGAGGTAGAACCCGTATAGGAATCGAAATTTTCAATATACGGGAGGTCCGCACTGGTCAGGGCATAGCAGGATGTTTTGAAATTGGTGTACATCCATTCGCTGACCTCACCACCGCAATTGGCTCTCACATAAACATAATATTCTGTATTTGCCGCAAGACCGTCAATGGTGACGAAACTGGATGATACCGTGTTGAAAGATTCGTCATCAGGATTGACCATGGTATCGCTTACCACATAATCCCATGCGTCTTCCGTTCCCACAGGTGTCCATTCAATGTCCACAGTCTCTGTGGATATCGTTGCCGGATTGACATGAAGGTCAGCCACATGCTGGCAATTCGGAATAACATCAATACGAATGTCATCCACATACATGTCATTGCTATACCAGGCAGGGATTCTGAACGCGACATAATGACCATTTCCCATATAGTTTACAGTCGTTACTTCTTCCAATTCCCAGCGGTTCTGATTTTCGGGGGAGAACGTTCCCAAAGTGATGAACGTAGAAGGATCGTCAGGATTGGTCATCACACCCACTTCCATCATATAACCATCATTCTGCTTATAAGCATAGAATTGGATGAGAAGGTTATTCATGAAAATGTTTTCATCAAATCTAGGTGTCACGGCATAGGCGTAATAGCTACTGCCCGGGCAATAGAAACGCAATGCCTTTTCGCCATTGGGGGTATGATTATAGCCTTCGGTAATATAGGGAGATGCTGAAGAATAATTGGTCAAACGTTTCCAGCAATCCATAAAGTCACCCGTCACATTCTCAAAATCCTCCACAATGGGCAATGTTTCCAATACGGCACATTCCGTGCTACAATCCAAGTTCTTCCAATCACTGGCGTCGCTCGCATCGCAGATTGAACGAATGCGGATATGGTATGGGGAGTTGGACTGCAAGCCGGAAATCGTATAAGGATAGGAAGTTACGACACCTTCGGATTCCCAAGTATCATCGCCATCCAACTGATATTCAATTTCCCAAGAAGATTCAGAGGCGGCAGGAACCCATGTCAATGTAATACTTTCATAGTCATATTCCGTAATCAGGGCATTTGGCTTCACACACGCCACCATTGGATCACACTCACCACCGAATTTAACATCGTTTCTGTCAGATACCACAGATGCTGAAGCTACTGAGGGATTGGACGGAGTCGGATTACTGCTATCACTATAGTAATAGATAGTCTTCGTTGAAGATGTGGTGTGCGTCCTAAACGTATAAGAACTACCATTATAATTACCTGAGTTGTCATCCACGGCCAAAATCAGGTTGTCTGTTCCGTTATAATGGAATACACTGTCAAAGGCAAAAGTATTCCATCCGTTTTGACAATTCAAAGCACCAGAATAAACCAAATGCAGACTGTCAGCGGTTTCATAATCAGAAGATGCGGAGAAAGCCGACTTGGAAGTATGTCCCAAATAGATGTTCACATTATTCTTACTCGTAGAAGCAGTAGAATAATTATAGAAGAAGGCGACACTGCGGATGTCGGAAGGGCCATTCATCTCGTTGGCCTCAAATATCTGTTGGGTGTAAGAATAATTATAATAATTGTTTACAGGAATTTGGTATTTTGAACCGGTTCCGTTTCCAACCTCATAATCTCCGCCAGAAAGGCAGTTAGTAATAAAGGTCGTTGTAATGGGTGTGGTTTCCTCGCCTGCGCAATCCGAACTTACGCGCACCTCATAGGGGGTGTTTTCCAGAAGTTCGGAAAGAAAATAGGTCGTGGCATTGGAAACATTTACGATGTTCCAGTTTTCCTGGCCGGCTTCGCTGTACTCCAGAATATAGTCGGTAACGCCATAGGGAGCCGCCGTCCAAGAAACTATGGCAGAAGAGCCTTCGATATGGGAAACCGTCAGCACAGACGGATTTGAGCACTCTGGAACAAGGTCCACGGTCACATCATCCAAATAGACAATATTCGTCACATATGATTCGCCTGATGAGACACGGAAGGCGATATTGATTGGTTCTGCGTAGGCGGCATCGGGCAGGACAACCGTCTGATCAATCCAAATGTTGGTAGAGGGATAATCCGTGGAATAGATGGATTTCAACAAGCTGAAGGTACTGACATCATTGGCATCCGTCATGTAGCCAACTTCAATTCTGCCATAGTCATCACTGGTTTTCATCACTTTGAAGGATAGTACCAAGGAACCAGGCGTGTAGGTTGACAGATCCATCATCGGCGTATTGGCCATGGAGTATGTAGGAGAATATGCGTAGAAGTAGAGTGATTTCACACCACTGGCATGATAGCTGGAAGATGTATAGGGATAATCGTAATCTGACAATCTGTGCCAGCAGTCCGGCATTACGTTGTTCGCATAGGCGTCGAAATCCTCAACATACGGTAATTCCGTAACAATTCCGCATTCCGTATGGAAATTGCGGCTCACCCAATGGGAATTGTCAGAAGAACAATTGGAACGCAAATACACTGTGTATTCGGTGTTGGGCATAAGGTCCGTCAATTCGTAGTCGGTACCTGAAACAATAATCGGAGATTGAGATTCATCATCGAAAGTGCTGGTTTCCGGAACCAATACCAATTCGAAATCGTTGGCGAAACCTCTGTCAGTCCATGACAACTCAGCACTTTGATCTGTCACATGGGAAACAGCGAAATTGTTCGGCATCGGGCAAACAATCTCTTCGCCCACATAGAAGCGGATGTTGTTGCGATAACTATACACGCTTCCCGTTGCGGAAGCCAAAACATTATCATAAGGAGTACCATCACGATACACATAGATTGACTTTGAGGAAGCTGAATGCGTACCGAAATACTCACCACTGCTGATATAGGTGCCGGTTTCATCCAAAACCATGAATACCACATTGCTGGAGCCATCCCATTCAAAAGGAGTGTTCAGCGGAATATTCACATATCCGTTAACCGCCGAAGACGGATCAAATGTCACGGGACCCTCGTAAACCAGGAACATATCGGAAAGGGGAACCCAGTCTGTACTGGAACCGAAACTATTCTTCGACGTGTTACCCATATATATCTTCAGATTTCTGGTAATAGCAGACGGATAGATATAGTTGATTCCCACACATTGGATTCCTCCATTGATTTCACCAAACGTGGCGGCATCATAAATTTGCTGCGTATAAGAATATCCATAGTAGGGATTCGTTGGAATATATCCCGACGTGCTGGTTGAATTATTTCCAAACACAACACTGTCCAAACAGGAAAGACACGGGTTTGCCTCCATCGTAACGGAGACGCTAACGGGAGCAGACTCACAACCGTTTACATACACGGCCGTTACTTCGTAATTATAATCGCCTGCCTCAATGGTGTCCACATAGCTCGTACCAGTCAACAGCGTGCTGTTTAACTGTTCGTTGTCACGATACACATTATATCCCGAAAGGATATTGCCTGAAGTTAGATTTTCGGTGGAAATAACATTCCCCGCAATAATCCAGTTATATTCTTCCAATCCAGACATTGTGGTAAGGTCATCCCATTCGTCTTCTTCAACTAAAAGGGCGCCGAGACCTGCGCTGGGACCATTATTGCTACAACCGAAAGGATAGCATGCCTGCGTAGAAGCGGAAGAGGCCAGTATCGTAATCCATAGTTCCTGCGTGGGATCTATGGCTACCGGCGTTTCCAACATAACGGTATTATACGCGTCATACGTCAATGTGGAACTCTGTATGGCCTGCGTATAGACCACGTTTCCGGGATTAAACGTTCCATTGACAAAACTACCACCTTGGTAGATGTTGATGGTGTAGTCTGCCGCCGCATTTGATCCTCCCGTATAGGGATAGAACGACACCGACACCAACGAATGATCCATGTAGGAAGACAAGCTTGTTACGGGAAAACGCACGGCTGCTGAAAAGACGACAGGACCTTCGGACATTCCCACCGCACTGTACATATCATTCGTACACCACTGCAAAACGTCAGTGGATTCATCGGATTCCATGGCCCAGTTCAAAGTCACATTATACCATGACGGCGAATGCAAGGTTGCTTGCAGGTTTACCGGTGACACGCAGTTTTGCGCTTTCGTCAGCCAAGGTAAAGACAGCAAGATCATCATTGTAAATAGTAAAAATTTTTTCATAATGACGAATTTTGGTTAATATTAAAAGATTGTATTTCTTATCTGCTATCTTCTTGTTCTTCAATTTTGAACAAAACCGGTGGCGAATATACAAAAATTTGTTTGTCTCATCTTTTCAAACAAAAAAAGGGCGGAAAAAACTTCCGTCCTTTCATCGTATTATTTTTTGAGAAGATTATTTCTTCACAAAGGTCTTCGTAGCCATACCTTCGTTGGTGATAATGCGTACGAAGTACATGCCTGCAGCGAGGTCGTTTACGTTCACCACCACCGTGTTGTCATTGACGGACATCGTGCGGAGGGTCTTACCGTAAACGTCGTAAACCACCACTTCGTTCATCACAACATCGGCACAGCTGATGGTGAATTGTTCCTTGGCGGGATTCGGATACAGACTGATGCTGTTTTTCAAAACGTAGTCGTTCACACCGTCAGGTTCCGTGGTGAAAGTCACTGTGTTGGAAGGTTCGCTTTCGCCTTCCTCACAAACGGCGGTTACGTATGCCATATATGTGGTTTCTGCCGTCAGATCAGAAATAGTCATAGGATGCGTAGTAGCAGGGATAGTATTCCAAGCAGCGGCCGCAGCCTCCTTATAGTAAACCGTCCAACTGTTCACATCGCCTGCCTGTGCCCAATCCAAATCCACAGAGTAATGGGTCACATTGGATGCGGCAAGCTGCATAGGAGCGTGGCAGGTATCAACAGGCGTCGGAGGTGTCACATTACCACAGGTGTCCACATAGAATGCCTCATCTTCCGTTAGAGACTCTCCAATGGCGGAGAACAATTCATTGCCATCGCCATCATAGATTGCAAATGAAGCCTCATAAGAATAGCTGCCTTCACTCCATACAAAGGACACTTCGCCAGACGTACACTGGTAGAAAGTAAAGGAAGCCGTACTTTCCGCATCGGGCACTGCAACCGTGGTGTCCACGGTGCCGTTGACCAAAATGGAAATGGCGTTTCCACTCCAACCATCACCGTAGCTGTCCTCCATCTCAATGCGATAAACACAGGCGTCATCGCAAGGAGCCGTAGTTACCACGACAGAGTCAGTGGGCTCACTTGTTTCGTCAGAGCCACAAACCGATGAAACACGTATCTCATAAGTGGTATTCAAAGTCAAGTTGTTAAGGGTATATGACAATGAAGTTACTGAAACGGACTGCCAAGAAGCATCCATTTCCTCTCTATATTCCAAAAGCCACTCCGTAGCGGATCCAACTTCTGTCCAATTCACATCCACAGAGGTAGTTGTGATATTGCTTACCGCAATGTTTCTAGGTCTCGGGCAAGTAGGAAGGGCACAGTTCACCGTACCGGTGAAAATAACACCCTCATCAAGAGTAGAGCCATCCGTACAAGAGAATATCAGATTTTCATTGATATCATATACAGAGAAGAATGCCTCGTACGAATAGGAACCTTCCACCCATTGGAACTGCAGGTCCATATTGTCACAAACAGCCAATGTGATGGTGTCCGTTGCAGCATCATTATAGCTACTGCCACCATGATTTTGGGCTGTCAAAGTGGCAATCGGATTGCCATTTTGAATTACCACCAACTGATTGCCGCTCCATCCGTCACCATATTGGTCTCCCAAGATAAACGTGTAAGAACATTGTTCAGAAGAAGGACAGGCATTGGTGAAAATAGAACCATTCAGATTTCTTTCGTCACTAATACCTTCCACACCACAATCCGTTCTCACTCTGATATCATAAGCCGTAGAGGGAATAAGACCGCTGATAACGGCAGAAGGAGTATTGGCAACATTCATGCTTATCCATTCATTGTCAGTAGATTCCTTGTATTCCAAAATCCAGGAATGGTCATCTACAATATTAGGCGTCCATGCCACTTCAATCGTATTGTCGGAAATATTAACCACATGGATTTCAGAAGGACGGTCACAATTGGGAATAGAGGAAATAACAATGTTATCCACATATCCGGCATTGTAGTTATTGGCAAAACTCCTGGCTGCCAAAATAGCTATACGGTTGCCCGTCGTTCCCACATAAGAGCCGAAGTTCACTTCAAAATCTTCGTACGTGTTTGTCAAAACATTTATCGTATCCATAGGAACAAAGGTTGTGTCTTCCATAACACCCACTACTAAGACAAAATCATCGTTTTCAAAGGCCCTTCTCGCACTAAAACCAAGGCGCAGAATGCTGATAGGCAGCGAGGCGTCTATTTCCGGAAGGATGGCCATCTGGTCACCCGCACTGGTTGTATAGGTGGTATTGTAGATATAGAAGCGCATGGCATTACGACCCGATGCCGCATTGCTTTGAGATTGATAGATATATGGATAATGGGCGTATGTGGAAGTAGTTGGTCCGGTAAAATACTGTTCCCAACAATTAGGTAAGACGTTTTGGGAAGGAGAAGTGGAAGTCATACCCACATAGGTATCAAAATTCTCCTCATAGGGTAAATTGGTGATGGCCACGCAGCCCGTACGGAAGGTGGCAGATGCCCATTCACTATATTCACCATTGCCGCAATTGGCCCTGATAAGGATTTCATAATAGGTGTTTCCGGCAAGGTCGATAAGGTTTACAGAATCCTCAAACACGTCATAAATCATGTCGTTATCAACATCAATCGTGCCATAGGGTGCGTACACATACTGCCATGAGGTTTCGCCTGCACCGGGCATCCAATGGATGTCGGCCGTGGAAGTGGTAACATTGGAAACGGTAATATCGTTCACATGGAAGCAGGAAGGAACGACATCCACACTGATATTGTCCAAATATATGGTATTGTAATAGCCCATGGGGGTACGGAAGGCAATATTTCTACCCGTTCCCGTGTAGGCGGAAGTGACTAATTCCACGGGTTCCCAAACATTTAAGGAAGAGGCGGAAAGCTGAGCTATAGACGTAAACGTACTATAGTCTTCGGGATCCGTCATCACACCCACTTCAACAAAGTAGTCTTCGTCAGACATATACATGTCGAACTTAATGATTAGGTTATCCATAGAGATTTCCTCATCCATGGCAGGAAGGGCGGCGTATGAATAATAAGTGGGATATCCATAGAAAGAAAGATACTTTTGAGAAGCGGAAGCGGCATCTTCTACAATATACGGATAATCCAAATAAGGATAATTGGTGCCTCTACTCCAGCAAGGGAGATAACGTCCCACGGCATCGTTGAAATTCTCCACAAAGGGAAGATCATCTATGGAAATACCCTCACAAGGCGTAGTTACGACGGCCATAGCCATTGAGCTGGCTTCACCTGATTCACAGTTGGAGTACATGCGAATACGATAGGCTGTACTGCTTTCCAAACCGGAAATCGTATAGGGCGAAGAGGTCACCACCCCTTCCATGGTCCAAGAGGAATCACCTTGGATCTGATATTCCAAAGTCCAGGATGACTCACTATTGCCGGGCACCCAGTCTATGGTTACTTCTTCTGGAAGCGCATCCGCCACGATCATATTAGGAGGCAGACAGCTCACCGTGGAATCGCAGGCCATACCGAAAATCACATTATTACGCACCATAGAGGAATAATCTGCATAAGCACTGGTCGTTAAATCCTCCGGATCCACATCGTTATAGTCGGAAACATAGCATATAGCCCTATTCACATCTCCCGTACTGTGTACGCGGAAGACATAACTCATACCATGGTAATTTTCACTATTGACATCAATAGCCAACACCAAATTGTCCTGGCCGTTGTAGTAGAAGGAACTATCCAACGTGATTTCATTCCAACCCTGTGCAAAGTTGAAACTGCCGGAATACACCCTCGTCAAATCACTGAAGGGTACAGATGATGACGTATTAACAATCTCAGATTGGGAAGTATGTCCTAAATAAACCACCACATCGTCGCTGCTATAGGGATTGGAATAGGCATAGTCAAAAGAAATCGTATTGATTTCACCAGAGGTACCAATTTCGTCAGACAGATAGATCTGTTGAGAATAGGAGTAACTATAGTAGTTATTGATAGGGTAAATGTAGCTTGTAGCACTGCCACTGCCAATGGTTTGAGGACCGCCGCTGAGACAGCCGGTGGTAAAGGTAGTGGAAACCGTATCGCTGGTTCCGCCGGAACAAAGCATATACAGCATCACTTCATATTCTGTATTCGGACTCAATCCGGATAAAAGCACATAGTTATCGGATGTGCTCATGGAATTAAAGTTCAGATCACTGCTTTCACCATATTCCACCATGAAGGATTCCGTACCGTCCAAACCATCGGCCGGCGTCCAGGCCACTCTGGCGGAAGTTCCTTTAATGTTGTCCACCACGAGATTGGAAGGATACATACAGCTGGACACTTCCTCAATCTTCAAATTATCAATATATAAATAATAGGAATAGTAGGAGGTGTATCTGATGGCTACGTACTTCACATTGGCAGGAATAGTTGTATTAAGATAGCTTTTCCAACCATCGGCCGGATCAATGATGATTTCATCACTCCAAGTAAAGGCGGTAAAATCCGCGGTCGTGGTGGAAAATCCCACTTGGAAGGTTTCGGGATCCACATCGCCTGACCGATAGTCAAAAGACATCATCTTTGCCACATCGGTAGGCAGCATCGGAGAAATCAAATACTGGTTATAATTGTAGTCCGCTGCCGTAAAATAGGAGGAAAAGACAAGGCTTTGCGCACCATCGCTGGCATAATCGGTCGAATAATCAATCACATTGATATTGGCCATGCTTTCATTTGCCAACTTCCAGCAGGCAGACAACTCGCTTTCAAAGCTTTCATGTATGGGAAAACCGCAATCCAGACACTGGCCGGTGAGACTGCAGGAAGCACTTGTTGAACCAGAGGAAAGTTGAATGGTTTGATTGTCCGTACCTTCTGCGTAGGGAACATATCTCACATAAAACACACCACCTGTATCGGGAAGAACAATCATATCGCTATAATTGACGTTGTCTTCAGAGACCTCAAAGGGAATGGATGTTTGAACGGTAATGTCTGATGAAAGAAAGAATCCCGTTACTTGAACGGTTTTCACAACAGACGTATCGAATAAAAAGACCGTGTTGAAATCCAACGTTGAAGGATATGCCATAATGGCGGGCGAGGTTGGATTCGGAATCACGGAAACGTCGTCTAAGTCCAAATAAAACGCATCAGTGCAGTTAAAATGTCTAAAGGCAATATACACGGTAGCGCCCGTAAACTCGGAAAGATCGACAATATGCTCCACCCAGGTGGATTGGCCTCGAGTCATACGACGGCCGATGGTTTCCTCATAAACAAGGTTGAAATCGTTGGTGTCTGTAGCGGAGTTATAGGATACATAGACCCCATAGTGTTCTTCGGGATAGTCTTGGTCTTGCCCACACACCCAGAAATGGAGCATGGAACTATTATCCAAAGTAATGGGCGGGGTAATCAGCCAGTTGTCTGGGAAAAGGGCACTATATGTATCATTGTCGTAAGACTGCGATAGCATACAGTAATCACTGCCCGCATGTCCGGCTCCCGGACCCAGAAGAAAGGCAGAATTCATCCAATCATAATCGTCTCCGTCGGCATCAATGGTGGTCCATCCCGCAGGAAGTGTGCCACCCTCGAAATCCTCTTGGAAGATCGGTGCCTGTGCTTTGGCAAAAACCGCCATCACAAGCAGCAACAAGGTAAACAATAAATTTCTTTTCATAAAATAAGATTTAAATATTAATAAAGATTGTCATTATATTATAATACACTTCAATATTAGGCGGGCGAAAATACAAAATTTATGATTTGCGCTACAAAAAAAGAAGGGGCACCGCGGACCGGCCAATTGGCGACAAAAAAAGGGCGGAAAAAACTTCCGCCCTTTCATCGTATTATTTTTTGAGAAGATTATTTCTTCACAAAGGTCTTCGTAGCCATACCTTCGTTGGTGATGATGCGTACGAAGTACATACCTGCAGCGAGGTCATTTACGTTCACCACTACCGTGTTGTCATTGACGGACATCGTGCGGAGGGTCTTACCGTAAACATCGTAAACAATCACTTCGTTCATCATACCTTGAGCACGGCTGATGGTGAGTTGTTCGTTGGCAGGGTTAGGATACAGGCTGATGCTGTTTTCCAAAACGTAGTCGTTCACACCGTCAGGATTCGTGGTGAAGGTAACCGTGTTGGAAGGTTCGCTTTCGCCTTCTGCGCAGTTAGCTTTAACATAAGCTTCGTATGCGGTTTCAGCTTCCAAATCCGTGATGGTCATAGGATGTGTAGCAGCAGGAATAGTGCTCCAAGAGGTAGCCGTAGCTTTCTTGTAGTAAACCGTCCAGCTGTTTACATCACCTTCCTGTGCCCAATCCAATTTCACAGAAGAGTGTGTTATTTCAGATGCGGCAAGTTGCGTAGGAGCATTGCAGGTATCTACAGGTTGAGGACCAGGGCCAGAACCATTAACACATTCCACGCTGATAGCGAAACCTGTATACTGATTAGAACCATCTGAATAGAAATGTAAGGTCAGTGATCCCGTAGTGGAAGTAATCGTAGGAATAGCTCCCGACTGTGGATCAGAAGTCGAAGTAGAACTTCTGAATACATATGTTCCGGTAGCGTCTGTTCCATCATATACTTCAAGATAGTCATATCCATGTTCCAGATCAAATGTACCGGAGATCTGCACCAGCATACCCGGGGTGTCAGGATTGATAACCACCGTGGCATTGCAGGAGGTAGAATAGTTTCCATTGATACCACCGTTATCATAGATACTACCACCACACATAGACACGGTAGCCGTACCCGTAGCAGGAATATTGAAGGAGCCAGGTGCTGCAAAAACAGGACCTACCCAATCACTTTGGTCATTGGCATCACAATTGGCGCGCACATAGAATTCATAATTATCCATGTCAAGACCTTGTACGGTATAAGGATGATCCGTAGCGGTTTCCGTTGTACCGTTACCATGGGTGAAGCCAATAGGACCATATTCAATTTCCCATTCTGAAGCAGAACCATTCTCGTTCCATTCAAGGGTAACATCCGTAGAAGTAACATTCGTCACAGTCAGCTGAGAAGGTTTCGGACAAGAAGGAACTTCATGGAGGTCAATATCATCTACAAACCAATACCAAGCGGAAGAGCCGGCTTGATGACGGAAAGCGACATAGCTTCCTGCAGGTGCAGACGTAAATACAACCGTTTTTTCTTCATAGTCTGAGAAATCAGAATACGTATAGTTATCTACAGCCACGAAGGAAGAAGCGTCAGTCAAATCGGTTACATAACCTACTTGGAAGGATCCGCAAGATGCAGTTGAGAAGCTTTCAGGACGTGTGAAGAATGTAAGTTCAAGCGTATTGATTTCATCTTCTGTGGAAGGCATTGCAATTATATTGTTTGTGCTGCCTGAAAACTTGAGGCTTCTTGCGCCAGAATGTGTATAACTTGTGCTCGGTTGTACCGTGCCGCCCAATACGGTCCAACAAGGAAGATCTGCACTGGTTGCATAGCTTTCGAAATCTTCCGTGTAAGGAATGCTGATTTCACCGCAGGCAGTGCGGAAGGTACCGAAAATAGGCATACTGGTTTCGCCACCACAGTCGGCCACAACACTAATCGCATAGGCTGTATTGCTGTTCAAACCAGCGAGTTCATACATTTCATTGGTCGTAGCCGTTTCATAAACGGAATCCGTACCATCGAAATAGGAGATAATCCAAGAAGTGGCATCACCTGTTTCCGTCCAGCTTAAGAACAAGCTGTTTGTTTCTGCGGAAGCCAAGGTGAGGTTGGCAGGTCTCGGGCAGGTCGGAATATCATGTACATTGATGTCGTCCACAAACCAATACCAGTTGTCCAAAGTAGGCTGGTGACGGAAGGCAATTTGGCTGCCTGCAGGAGCATCTGGGAATAGAGCAACGCGTTCGTCACAATCAGCGAAGTCAGACCATGTAAAGGTTGCCGTAGGTACAAAGGTGGAAGCATCTGCTGCGTTGGTTACATAACCTACTTGGAAAGTACCTGAGTAATCAGAAGTGAAACTTTCAGGACGTGTGTTGAAGGAAATTTCCAATTCGCTGATTTCCGAAGTGAAAGCAGGCATCACCACCATATTGTTCAATGTACCGGAGAACTTAAGAGCCTGTGTTCCGCCACACGGATAAGAGGTAGAAGGTTGCACCGTACCGCTCAATACGTTC
This sequence comes from Bacteroidales bacterium, assembly GCA_045600525.1. Lineage (GTDB taxonomy): Bacteria > Bacteroidota > Bacteroidia > Bacteroidales > WCHB1-69 > F23-D06. Next base: position 21,400 of record JAZRYC010000162.1, on the reverse strand, counting down.
CAGCAAGGAATATTCGTACTGGTTGAATAGCTTTCGAAATCTTCCGTGTAAGGAATCGGGAACGCATCACATGCCGTGCGAACGGTAAGGGATACCGGGTTGCTACCGCAATCAGAGGTTAAGGTAAACGTATAGGATGTACTGGATTCCAAGTTGGAGATTTCAAACATTTCATTCACATCAGCGGTAACAGTGACCGTGTCCGTACCATCGAAATAGGTGATGTCCCAAGACGTAGCCGTACCATTTTCAAACCAAGACAAGGAAATGCTATTAGTGGAAATAGCATCTGCTCTAAATAGGGTAGGTGTCGGACAGTCAGGCATATAATCCACAACGATGTCGTCAATGTACATATATTTATCGGTACGAATAGCCAGGTTGCGACCCGTTCCCGTATAGGAAGCCAAAGGAACTTCGCAAAGCGTCCAATCAGTTGACACAGTACCTACATAAATCGTATCAAAGGTGGAAAGGTCACTAGGATTGGACATCACACCAACAGCATATTCATAAGTTGAAGTAGTATTATACTTCTGATAGAAGCTCAACTGCAAAGCAGTAATTTCTTCTTCAAACTGAGGAAGGGCAACATAGTAGTTGGAACTATAACCAAAATAAAGACTCTTAGATGAACCATTATGTCCATAAGAAGAAGACACATACGGATAATAATAGCTACCCGTAGTGTAAGTCGTCCAGCAGTCATTAAACATGGAAGAGCTGGAAGCGGTATAGCTATCAAAGCCTTCTTCAAATGGTAATTCATCTATAGCATCACAAGGCGTGCGGAAGCGGGTAACCGATGACCATAAACTATATTCATCACCACAATTGGTTCTAATATATACATCGTACACGGTGTTGGCGGTAAGATCGGTAAGATCGTAGGTGTTGGTGAAAACATCTTCCGGTTCTGCTGTTTCAGGATTGATGCCGGCAGGACCATAAACCAACTGCCAAGCAGAAGTTTCACCATCATTATCACTCCAACTCAAAGTAACCGATTCGGTAGTAAGGTTTTCAAGCTGAATAGCAGGAGCCACACAGGATACACAGGCCTGATGAAGTTCAAAACCCGCATAGGTAACAGAATAATCAGAATGGAATTTCAGTGTGAGCGGACCCGTGGTGGAAATCGTAACAGGAATCGTAACACCAGAACCGCTATATTCAGTGTATGAGCCAGAAGTACCCACACCATCGTAAATACGGAGATAGTCAACACTTTCAGTGGTCAGTTCACCATATACAGCCACATAGGAACCTTCTTCTTCAGGATAGATTACCAATACAAAGTCTGAATTATTGTTATATACACCCGTGGCACCACCTTCATCATAAATAACAAGGCCACAAGCTGTCACAGTATCGCTACCCGTATTGCCAAAGGTATAGGTTCCCGGAACACCGAGAATAGGACCTCTCCACAAGCTGGTTTCGCCACCGCAGTCGGCTTGAACATAGAAATCATATTTAGTACCACCTTCCAAATCGTCAATCGTAGCCGTAGGTTCAGAAACATTCACCACCATTGTTTCGTCATCAATCGTAAATCCTTCAGGACCATAAGCCACATTCCAGGAAGAAGCTTCGCCCATTTCCTCCCATTCAAGGGTAACGGAAGAAGAAGTAACGTCAGTAACCGTAAGAGCATTCGGTCTTACACAAGCAACGGGTTCATTCACAATCACATCATAGATATGGAGGTCATTATCGCCATTGCTTTGGGTAGATTCAGCGTAGAAGGCTATCTTAATGGTTTCTCCAGCATATTGTTCCAAAGAAATGGTAACGTCTTCACCCGTACTGCTGATGGTACTGTAGGCATAGTCGCCCACCGTATTGTCATCACTCCAAATTGTGGCATTTTCTTCTGTCCAAGTAGCACCACCATCTGTGGAAATAATCACCATAAACTTATCGTCACCCTGGTTTGTAACATCTTCAATAGGATCAGCACTACCATAATCGGTCAATGCCAAAGAGAACATCAAAGTCGGATTGCTCAGGTTGCTCAAGTCAATTTCAGGAGAAACCAACCACGTTTTAGCGGTAGAAGAACCATATACATTGATCTTCGGGTGACCCATTGGGAACACATTACTGCTGGTGAAAATCCAACCAGAAGTAGTGGAAGTAAGCGCGCCGCCATTGAAAACGGAAGAAGCCAAGCCGGTATATCTTCCCCAGCAGGCAGAAGGATTGCTATCGAAGCCAGTAAAGTTTTCTTCATAAGGAGCAACCATCGTTTCGCAGTCAGTGCGAGCACCAATACCATTTGACCAATTGCTGTATTCGCCGCCACAGTCGGTTCTCACTCTAATTTGATAATAGGTATCCGAATTAAGACCGGTAAACGTATATTCCAATTCGTTAATAGACTCCGTCATGGTATCGGTACCGGAAACGATCTGAGCTTCCCAAGCGCCATCGGTTTCCAGAGCGGGAGTGATATGGATGGTAATTTCATTAGACGTAATATCTCCCAAAGCAAGTCCTAAAGGAGCTCCGCAGTTGGATCCCGTAATCTCAATGTCATCCACAGCGGCAGGTGGGTTGGAACCACCAGAGCCATCGTTTCTCCATAAGAAATACACACGCTGAATACCGGCGTATTGAGAATTAAGAGAAAGTTCCACATCCGTCCAAGAAGAGTGTGTATTATACGTTCCAAGAAGGGTTGCACCTGCGGGCGTATTACTTCCGGAAGGAGTAGCCGGTGCGCCAACGAACACCTTCAAATAGTCATAACTAGATTCGCCAACACATTTATATTTAAAGCGAATAGCGTATTCAGCCATTTGGTCAAAATCAATATCGCGATAAGCCCATGAAGTACAGGAAGTGCTATTGGTATAGGCATTGCTCGTACCATTGTCATTGGACACATAGAGGGCGTTTTCACCAGATTCCGTCGTATTCACAGCGGAGCCAATGTACCAGGAGTTAGGCGTACCAGTGATAATAGTCCAACTTTCATTTTCGGCTTCGTCCTCAAAATCGCAAAGATAAGGCAGCATACCAGGAATTTGGGAAGTCGTAAAAGAAACCTGTTTCCAAGAACTCACGCCATCACCACAATTGGCACGGACATATACGATATAGCTAGTGGAAGAATTCAAGCCGGAAAGAGTGTAACTGGTATCATTGGAAGTATAGGTGGCATCAGTTGTAGCATCTGGAACATCATCTTCGGATTCGGCTAAATAGATATCCCAAGAAGACTCATCTCCTTTGGGAGACCAGTAAATAGTGGCAGATTGTTCATCCACATCCGTCACCGTAATACCAGAAGTAGACCTACAGATGGGGCCGCCACCTGCGGTGTATTCAAAAGTAGTTTTCGGAATGAAATTATAAATACTAAGAGAAGAAATACTAGAGGTACTTGAAGAATTATGACCAGCAATACTGGCATTTTCATACGGTGCTCCATAATAGTAAGATGAATGGTAAGTTCCCGTATTTTCATTGATAATGTCAACCATCAAATGGCCGCCATCATACTGGAAGGGTTCATCAAATTCAATACGCATGGTTAGGTCTGTTTCAACCGTAATGGTACCATAATAAACTTCCGTCAGTGTAGTGCTATTAAAAGCGCTAGAGGCAAACGTTTCGTCGTCCACCACAGCCATACGCACACGGAAAGGACATCCCCATGCATCCGTTGAAGAAACTGTAGAAGTAGAGCTTAAATAATAGGTCATTGAACTGATAGATGCCCCAACCATGTCTTCCAACATAACATCGGGATAGATGGTCTGTGCACGCACATATTCGTCCACATAAAGGCCATAGATGGGAACATAACCATTGGTTGTCGTTCCATCTGCGATCGTCAGGGTTTCCTGTGCCCGCAATACCGCCGGCAACATCATAATCACCGTCAGCATCAAAAATAGAAACTTTTTCATAAGAAAAGAATTTGGTTAATAATAAGTGAATTGTAAAATGTTATTGTCTCAAAATAAGCGTCTTAAATAATATACCTATCCCATATTTGGGAAAACAGGGGGCAAAGGTACAAATATTTACCATACTCTGTTTTTATCCTACCAAAAAAAGTTTTTAACAATTTGAAAAATTATTAGAAAATCACCCTGTTCATGCGGATATCGGTAGGTTCCACGGGGACAGACGGCACCCGTTGGAAATCAAAGCATATTCCTATTCTGGGTACAGACAAATGTTTGCTAAGGAAGCGGTCGTAGTATCCGCGCCCACGGCCCAAGCGGTTCCCGTCATGGTCAAAAGCCATGCCCGGCACCACCATTAGGTCGAAGGAGCCTGTATAGGGTTCGTTTTGCGGTTCAAGGATATTGAAATCTCCCACGACGAATGCCGTATCCTCTGTAAGTTCCACCGGCACAATGTCGTCGCCCACCACAGTGGGCAAAATGATGCGCTTTGTTCGGCACCACTTTTCCAAAAGGGCCTGTGTCTGCACTTCGTCGGGAAGCGCACTGTACAGCATTACGGTGCCGGCCATCTGAAATTCAGGGCATTCCTCCAAATGGGCGCATATCGCCTGCGATTTTTCCAAAAGCTGCTCCGTCGAATATTGTTTCTTCAATAACCGAATCTGTTTTCTCAATTCCTGTTTCGTCATTGCTTCAAATTTAGGATGCAAAAGTACAAAATTAGTGAACTGTGAGCAGTGAACAGAAAGGAGTTAAGAAACGAAGACATTAAGAAGTTAAGGGTTAAGGGTTAAGGGTTAAGGGTTAATGAAATTAAGATATTCCGGAGGCGCTTCTTGAAACCTGAAACTTGCTTCGACGCAGCAAGCGAAAGCAAAGACACAACTTGTTTGGCTTTGCTGAGCTGCAAGGAGAATATGAACGAAGTGAATAAACCTGAAACCCTAACACGTCCTTTCTCCCATTTATTGACAAATTCAATATGTGCATCATCAAATTAGGTATTGACGATATTGCGGCCATTATATTTTTGCGGCGTCAAATCAAACACAATGTTCCATCTTAAAAATCAAAGTTATGTTCAATGGTTTTCTATTTCACGGATTGACGTTGTACAATTTGTTAATGTGGTGCGGCGTCACGCTGGGACTTATCTTCCTCAACGAAATCACTCGTCGGTTCAAGGACCTGGCCGTTTTGTTTTTCATTATTCTTCCGCTCATTCTCACCTTTGCCCTATGGCTGCCCCATACGGCGACGCCGGGCTCGGGATCCAGTACGGGCACTTGGTTTCACTGGGTGAAAGTCTATTCCGCCCTCATTGGCTGTGTGGGTTTTATGTTGATTCGATATAATCCCAAGCTCAGTGCTAACAAGTATGCCCTGCTCTTTCCACCCATTATCTTATCTATCAATATTCTGGAAGCCTGTATTCGAGATTTTCAGGTTTATGCCATGCACGCCCAGGGACAGATCATTGACGGCGTCGTCATGATTTCCGGCCCCTGGAACCTCATGAACGGCATTGCAGGCATCCTGAATATTCTGGCCATTTCGGGATGGATGGGCATTTTCATCAGTCGCGATACCAACCGCGACATGCTTTGGCCCGACATGCTTTGGTGGTGGATCATCGCCTACGACCTCTGGAACTTCGCCTACGTCTATAACTGCGTATCCGATCACGCCTTCTACGCGGGCGCCGCACTACTGGTTTCCTGCACCATTCCCGCCTTCTTCATCCGACGTGGGGCATGGCTGCAGCACCGCGCCCACACCCTTGCCCTCTGGATGATGTTCACCATGAGCGTGCCTAATTTCGTGCAGGAATCCGTCTTCAGCGTCGATGCCTCACACAACCCCAAAGCCCTCTTCGCCGTCAGCTTTGCCGCACTCCTAGTCAATATCATGGTACTCACCTACCATTGTTGGAAAATATTCTCCTTCAAACGCAACCCGCTTACCACGGAAATCAACTACGACGAACCCGCTTTCATGGACATAAAGGCCGAAAAAATATAATATCTATTTCATCAATACAATAATCAATGAATAATGTTTTGTAGATATTAAAAAGATTTTATTTTTGCCCCGCTTAAGCACATCATCGATATCGAAAAAAATCAAACATCAACGAACAAACCCTTTTTCAATTATCAACATTATTAACAAAAAAATCAAACAAAATGGAACCTAAATTTTATCGCTGCGCACTATGCGGCAACGTCATTGTAAAAGCCGTTGACTCCGGCCTCAGTGTCTCCTGTTGTGGAGAACAAATGGAAGAACTCATCCCCCATCGTCAGGAAGAGTATCATGAGAAGCACCTTCCCGTGGTGACTTGGAAGGACGAACACACCATCCACGTAAAGGTGGGAAGTGTGGAACATCCCATGCTTCCCGAGCACCACATTGCCTTCATCTATCTGCAAACCGAACATGGCGGGCGGATTGTCTGGCTGAAGGACAAACCGGAAGCAGACATCTGCGTATGCAACGACAAGCCCATCGCCGTGTACGAATACTGCAACATTCACGGTCTATGGAAAACGGATGTGGAATGTCCGAAATGCCGTTGCAAATAGATAACCCGGGTGGCGGACCGGAATGTGCGCCACCCATTCTAAACCCAATCATTCACTTATAAACAACAAGACTATGACTTTACAACAACTGGAATACATTGTAGCCGTGGACAAGCATCGCTCCTTCGTGCAGGCAGCCGAAAGTTGTGGTGTCACACAGTCCACCCTCAGCACCTTGGTGCAGAAAATGGAATCTGAACTGGACGTGATCATCTTTGACCGAAACAGCCGTCCTATCCGTCCCACCCAGATGGGTGAGCAACTCATTGATCAAGCGAAAGTAGCCCTGTACAATGTCCGCCAGTTGGAGGAATTGGTGCAGTCGGAGAAAAAGCGCAACACGGGAGAGGTGAACATGAGCATCAGTCCGACCATTGCGCCATATATCACGCCGAAGCTATTCAAGTTCATGAGCGTCACCTATCCCAATATCAAGGTGAGAGCCCATGAAATGACACGCGGACACATTCTATATAAACTAAAGCGAGCTGAGATCGATCTCGCCATCATGTCGTACCCACATGAGGACGAAGATCTACTTGAAATCCCTCTCTATCAGGAGAAATTTGTTGCCTACGTATCCCCCATGTCACCCCTATACAAAGAAGAAGTTTTGGACTTACAGACCATGCCGAGCGAGCATCTTTGGGGTTTGAAAGAGGAAGTGAGCCTGCAGCGCCAGACACCCGATCTCTGTGACTTGGACTACGAGCACTCTTCCATTTACGAGGCAGGCGGTATCTGCACGGTTATGATGATTGTGGACGAAAACGGAGGCTACACGGCCATTCCCGAGCTCCATGTGAACCTACTACGCGAAAGTATGCGCGCCCACATCCGCCCGATTGTCAATCCCATGCCCTCGCGAACCGTATCGATCTTCGTACGGAAGGACTTCGTTCGCGAACGGATTCTCAATATCATTGCGGAGGGAATCAAACGCATCATTCCCATAGAGATGATTGACGAACATCTTCTAAAATATCCAATACGCTTATGAGAGAATGAAAAAAGAGTCGCTAAAGCGACTCTTTTTTATTATTTCCTTCTAAAATAGATTTCCATTGGCACGCCTGAGAAATCCCATATCTTACGTATTTGATTTTCAAGAAAACGCTTATATGAATCCACTACATATTGTGGCAAATTGCAGAAAAACGCAAAGGCGGGATAAGCCAACGGCAACTGCGTTACATACTTAATGCGGATAACCTTATCCTTGTTCATAGGGGGAGGTGTCTGCTGGATGATGGGCAACAAGGCATCGTTGAGTTCGGATGTGGAAATGCGTCGCGTACGATTTTGATAAACCTGGACAGCCGTTTCCAGCACTTTGAAAATCCTCTGCTTCTCTAACACAGAAGTGAAAATAATGGGCACATCGTTAAAAGGTGCAATACGATTCCTAATAAGGTCTTCATACTGTTTGTGCGTGTGATTGTCCTTTTCAATAAGATCCCACTTATTCATGACCACGACCACGCCTTTGTGGTTGCGTGCGGCCAAACCAAAAATATTAAGATCCTGTTGGTCAAAGCCCTGAGAGGCATCCGCCATGACAATGCAGACATCCGCATTCTCAATGGAACGCACGGCACGCATCACCGAATAGAACTCGAGATCCTCCTCAACTTTACGTTTCTTTCTAAGTCCAGCCGTGTCAATCAGATAGAAGTCGAAACCAAAGCTGCGGTAGCGGGTAAAAATTGTGTCGCGCGTAGTTCCCGCCAAGGGCGTTACAATGTGTCTGTCTTCGCCCAAAAAGGCATTGATAATAGAGGATTTGCCCACATTCGGCTTACCCACAATGGCAATTCTCGGCAAATCATCCGGAAGATTATCCTTATCCTTGGAAAAATGCTTCACCACTTCATCCAGCAACTCGCCGGTTCCACCGCCAGACGCAGCAGAAATCGGAAATATCTGATCCACACCGAGGGCATAGAACTCCGCATAGTCAAAGAAATTACTAGGGCTGTCAATCTTATTCACTGCCAGATAGTAGGGTTTCTTCGAGCGACGGAGGATTTGTGCGATTTCCTCATCCAAAGGAGTAAGTCCTTCCCTACCATCGACCATCAGCACAATGACATCGGATTCATCTATGGCCAAAGCTGCCTGCTTACGGATTTCAGCCTCAAAAATATCATCGGAGCCGACCACATAGCCACCCGTGTCAATAACGGAAAACTCGTAGCCGTTCCAATCAGACTTGCCGTAATGGCGGTCACGGGTGACGCCGGCAACGGAATCCACAATGGCTTCCCGCGCCTTTATCAATCTATTGAACAATGTGGACTTTCCTACATTGGGTCTGCCTATAAGAGAAAGTATATTTGACATAAGTTTCAAGTTTCAGGTTTCAAGTTTCAGGCCTAAGAGATGGTTTCTTAACTTCACCTCGCTGTTCACTGATTACAAGATATTGGCCAGCTGTTCCTTCAACTTTTCAAGTTCGTCCTTCATGCGGACAACGATCTGCTGTATATTGAAGTCGTTGCTTTTAGAGCCCATCGTATTGATTTCACGTCCGCATTCTTGAACAATGAAGCCCAACTTCTTGCCATTGGCCTGAGGTTCCTCCATGGTTTGCAAAAAATAATCGCAGTGTTTTCGCAGACGCACTTTTTCTTCTGTAATATCCAATTTCTCAATGTAATAGAATATTTCCTGCTCCAATCTGGAAGGGTCATACTGCGTCTTCGTGGCCAATTCGGAAAGGGCTTTTTCAAATTTGGCACGCAACGTCACAATTCTGTTTTCCTCAAACGGGGTTACTTCGTCAATCATATCGCGAATCAAGAGAATGCGCTTTTTAAAGTCCTGCGCTAAAACGGCACCTTCTGTTTCACGGAAGTCATTGACTTTCCGGCAAGTTTCCTCAATAGCATCGCGAACGGCGCTCCAGAGTTCGTCAGAAAGTTCTTCCTGAGGAGTGGAAAGCACGTCCGGCATGCGAAGTACCTGCATGAAAATATCACTATTCACTGGATTGCCGAGTTCCTTCGAAAGATTAGAGAGCGCTTCAAAGTATGATTTAGCCAGAGCGGAATCTATCGACACCGTGGAAACGGCGTTTTTTTCAATGGAGAGATTGAAGTCAATCTTACCTCTTTCCAATTCACGGGAAACAATCGTGCGAATTTCGTTTTCATTATTTCGAAAAAGGGAAGCAATGCGAGTATTGAGATCTAATTGCTTGCTATTCAGGGTACGAATTTCAACGGTGACATTTTTACCGGTTACCTCGACCTGTGTACGGCCAAAGCCAGTCATTGACTTAATCATAATCTATTGTTTTTAAAGCCTGCAAAAATACAAAAAAAGGGCAGATCCAAGATCCGCCCTTTGATTTGATATACCAGCAAGTACTAATTTGCACGTTTACCTGCTGCGTAATTGATTTTCAGTGCGTTGTTTTTACGCAATTCCTGTTTGATCGTATTCACGTAACGCATCTGAACATCTTTATCCACTTTCAAGGAGAAGGTCAGCTTATCACGATCCTGAGCATCGCGTGATTCCTTCTCGGTACCGATGAAATCACGAACATCAGCGACCAATTCTTCAGCCTTGATGGTTTGGTCGTTCAACTGAACAGAAACTTCACCGGGTGGGAGAGTATTTTCATTTTTGCTGATAGGAGCACCCACGTAGATGTTGGCCACGAGGGATTTCTTTTCAAGCTTTTGAATTTCCGTAGCTTGTGGCGGTTGGAATTTCACTTTCAGAGAGGCCTCACGCATCGTGGTAATCACCATGAAGAAGAACAGGAACATGAAGATAATGTCGGACATAGATCCCATGTTCAGTTCGGGGGTCTCTTTACTTCCTTGCTTTTTAAATCTTGACATAACTAAGAAAATTTAAAATTAATTAGCAGCAGCGCCAGTTTTACTATAGTCCATTGGGGGAGCTTCGGAAATACTCATAGGAATAGCCTGGGAGATGGCTCTTTGGGAAGCGGAATCAAGTGCGGTGTATTTCTTTCCAAAATATTGGAGGGAAGCCTCGTCACGCAATTCGTTTACCGCGCGTTGAAGTTCGTTCTGCACCTGCACATACATATTATAGCTGGTACCCTGGTCGTTGGTCAGAGAGACCACGCCCTTGGATACGGCAAAGTCGCCAATACCTTCAATGGGTTTACTGACTTTTTCAGGAAGAGAAGGGTCGTTGGAAGGGTTTGAGAAAAACTCCTTGGCCTTGTCCTTCAATTCGGAAATCATCATCACTTCGCCATTGACAGAGATTTCGTCGCGGAAGTTCACCAACACGTTCAAAACGTTACGTCTGTTGATGTCGGCTTTCATTTCCGGGGTGTCATCCGTCTTTGGGGGCGGAAGCTTACGAGGAATACCCTGTTCGGTATTGATGGAAGAAGTCAACAAGAAGAAGGTCAACAACAGAAAGGAAATATCTGACATTGAGCCTGTATTTAATCCTGGTGTTTTTCTTTTTGCCATTTTATTTTCTATTTTTAATGGCGCTGATAATACCTGTCACAACAATAGACAAGATTGCGCACAACAAACAAATATACAGTGTGAAGCAAGCGGCATTAACCATCTTGAACGTAGAGACTGACATTCCATCCTTGATAGCGGACGGGGTCAATTCAGAGGAACCGACAGCGTATCCGATGAATACGATGAGGACGAAGAGAGCCAATACAACAAGTATCTTATAAGAAGACTTGAAGTTCTTCACAATCTTGATGAGGGCGAAGAAGAGCATGAGCAACAAGGTGACGGCGCCAAGAATATAGGCAATCACGATGAAGGCATTCTGAAGACCAGCGCTCTTGTTAAAGCTCTTGAGGTCGTTCTGCATTTCTTCAAGATCAGTAGCCTTCTTATTAGCGGAAGCTGTTGCGTTGATCTGATCAGCACGTGAAACGAGAGAGTTAGCGGCCTTGAGATAATTACGCTCGGTAAGATAGCTCTGTTTGCAGGCAGCATACTCGTCATCGATTTTAGAGACATAGGCTTCCAAATCCTTATAAGATTGTACGCCTTTGAATCCATCTACATAAGCCTGTTTATTGTCGCACTTTGCGAAAAGGGCCGTTGCGCGAGCAGAAAAATCAGCTTTGTATTGTTCAAAGTTCTTGTCGTTTAGACCTTTCAAATCCTGCAGATAAGTATAGAGAATATCCTTTTGCAATTGAACGTCTTTAAGGGAATCGCCATAATTTTTAAGGGTTTCCTGATAAGTGGCGACCACTTTGGGAAGATTTTCAGGGGTTGCAGTTTCAAAGTCATTCAGCATGGCTGAATTATGTGCTTTGATAAGTTGAGTCTGGGAGAAGTTATCCTTCTTATCCTCGTTGAAGCCAAAGGCAAATACGAGTGCGAGGATACAGTCCAGAATCGCAACTGCAAATATTATGAATTTTACGATTTTATCCTTCATTATTATATGGTATTTATAATAATATAGTAACTATTTTAAATTATTTGTTTTTCACTAAGATATCCATGAAGGAGATCGTAGCATCTTCCATATCGTTCACGATGCTGTCCACTTTAGTAAGCAGATAGTTGTAGAACACTTGGAGGATCATAGCGGAGATCAAACCGAAGACGGTGGTCAACAAAGCCACTTTCATACCACCAGCGACGATGGTCGGAGAGATATCACCTGCGCGCTCGATATCGTCGAATGCCTGTACCATACCGATGACCGTACCCAAGAATCCCAAGGAAGGAGAAAGGGCGATGAAAAGGTTGATCCAAGTAAGGTTCGTTTCAAGTTTAGCCATTTGAACGCCACCATAGGAGACAACGGATTTTTCTACTGATTCGAGGCCTTCGTCATAGCGGTCGAGACCTTGATAGAATACAGCGGCAAGAGGTCCTTTTGTGTCGCGGCAGAGATCTTTAGCTTTTTCTACACCACCGGTTTTAAGAGCATCTTCAACCTTATCCAATAATTTCTTGGAATTAACAGAGGAAAGGTTCAGATAGAATATACGTTCGATGACGAAAGCAAGACCTAAAATCAAACAGATGAGCACCGGGGTCATCCACACTGCACCACCCTGGATGAATTTTTCTTTCAAAACATAGTGTAAACCTTGGCTGACAGCGTCATCAGGGTCTTCTGTGAGTTCTGCCTGTGCGGCGGCGGGAGCTTCAGCTTGAGCGGAATCAGCAACCTGCTCGGTAGCTGCCTTGTCAGTTTTTGCGTCATTTGCTGCAAATGTCGTGTTTGCAATACCGAAGGTTAAGAAACCTAAAACGGCAAGTAATGAGACTAATTTTTTCATAATAACTTTTTGATTTGATTTTTGAATAATTTAATTAATACTCTTTATTTTTAATTTATTTTATTGATTACCAATGCAATAATTTTGTCGCGGAGAGACTGGGATTCGAACCCAGGAAGCGCTTTTGGCGCTTACACGCTCTCCAGGCGTGCGCCTTCGACCACTCGGCCATCTCTCCAACGCTTTTTAAGGGCGTAAAAGTACATTTTTTTTATAATTACACACAAAGCTGACATGCTTTTTTTTCAACTATGTATTTTTTTGTTTTTTTAAGAAAAAGGTTATGAAAAAAAATATATTTTTGCACACTTTGATAAAATGAATTTTTTCACCTTATTTAATAACTAAAAAATCAAAAAACAATGAAAAAAACATTATCTGTATTAGCAGTTGCTGCTATGTTAGTTTTAAGCTTTGCAGCTTGTGTTCCTACTGAAAAAACCACCGCTGAACTTCTCGCTTCTCCGAAGAACGGTTGGATTCTTTCCGCTGCAACATCCGCTCCGGGTTATGTAATGGAATCAGGCGAAATCGTTGAAAACCTCATGGAAGGCTACCTCTATGAAGATGAAATGAATGACGTTATCTCCTTCACAACTGACCTTATCCAAACCGTTAAACCTGGTGACGACAGCCTTGCTGCATACAGCGCAAACTGCAGCCTCGTTACTTTGGAAGATGGTCACGAATACATCAAAATGCAAGTTCCCTTCTTCTATGATGACGAACTTGAATTGTGCCGTATCGTAAACCTCACCGAAGAAGAATTCAAAATCAGCTGCACCATCAATGATGATGAACCAGGTGCAAAGGGAACCTACACTTTCTCTTTAACCTATGTTCCTGTAAAATAATTTAATGCGTCTTTAACCTTTTAAAATTCATAAACAATGAAAAAATTATTTTTAGTTTTACTTTGCGCCGGCCTCTTCGTAGCTTGCGGTAACAAAAACAAACAAGAAGAACCTGCTGTTGACTCTACTATGGTAGAAATCGCTGAAGAACCTGTTCAAGAAGAAGCTGTTGTAGCTGAAGAACCCGCTCCTGCTCAAGAACAAGCTGCTCCCGCTAAGAAAACCACTACTCCTAAAAAACCTGCTCAGACCATCAAAGAACATGCTGAAGAAGCTGCTACCAATGTAGCTAACAAGGCTATTGACCAGGCTGAACAGAACGCTACTCAATCTGTAGTAAACGCTGGTAAGAAAAGAAGATAATTCTTATATTATCATAAAAGGGCAATCTCAACGATTGCCCTTTTTTTGTATATTTGCCGCCCATAACTGAAAAAAACATTTACCAATAAATTAGTATCTTATATGAAAAACACACCCATTCCCGTAGAAATCGTTGACAAAGTAGTTGCCGCCAGCGGCGTTCAATCAGTTGGCAAAGCCTCTATCCGCGAAGTCAAAAGGTTAATTAATGAAATTGAAAAAGAATCCGGAAAGGAATTCGTACGCATGGAAATGGGTATTCCAGGCCTTCCCGCCTGCAAAGTCGGCGTTGAAGCCCAAATCAAAGCCCTCCAAAACGGAGTTGCCGCCCTCTATCCCGACATTGAAGGCATTCCCGATCTCAAAAAGGAAACGGCCCGTTTTGTAAAGAACTTCATCGACCTCGATGTCCAACCTGAAAACTGTATTCCCACCGTCGGCTCTATGATGGGCGGTATGGCAGGCTTCATGACCTTTGTACGCTGCCGTCAGGAACGTGACACCACCCTTTTCATTGACCCCGGCTTCCCCGTCCAAAAGCAACAACACCGCGTTCTCGGCCTCAAATACGAAACCTTTGACGTTTATAACTTCAGAGGGCAAAAACTCAGAGCCAAATTGGAAAGCTACCTGGAGAAAGGCAACATCCACTCCATCATGTACTCCAACCCCAACAATCCTTCCTGGATCTGCTTCACCGAAGAAGAACTTCAAATCATCGGCGAAATGGCCAACAAATATGATGTCTTTGTTTTTGAAGACCTCGCCTATTTCGGCATGGACTTCCGCAACAACATTTCCACTCCGGGCGTTCCGCCTTATCAACCTTCCGTTGGAAAATACACCGACAACTACGCCCTGCTGATTTCCGGTTCAAAAGCCTTCAGCTACGCCGGCGAACGTATTGCCATGATGGTACTTTCCAATAAAATGTACAAACGCGAATTTGACGACCTGATGCCCTATTTCAGAATGAAACAACTGGGCAGAGCCATTGTCTACGGCACCGTTTACGCCATCAGCTCCGGTGTGGCACATTCCGCTCAATACGCCATGGCCGCCATCCTGAAAGCCTGCAACGACGGAACCTACAACTATATTGATGACGTCAAGGAATATGGTGAGAAAGCCACTATCATGAAAAAGCTATTCACCGACAACGGCTTTGTCATTGTCTATGATAAAGACGGCGACAAAGACCTTGCCGACGGATTTTATTTCACCGTGGCCTATCCGGGCATGAGCAGCGACGAACTTCTGGGCGAATTCCTCTACTACGGCATTAGCGCCATTTCATTGGGTACCTGCGGCAGCGAAAGAACCGAAGGTCTTCGCGCTTGCGTCTCCCTTACTCCGAGAAGCCAATTCCCCATCTTGGAAGAACGCCTCAAATTGTTCCACGAAAACCACCAATAGGCCATGTCGGCTTTTGACCATTGCCCATCTCCCTGCTATATTCTTTCAGAAGAAGCATTGGAGGCCAACCTGCAACTATTAGACCTGGTCCAAAAAGAGGCCGGTGTATCTATTATATGCGCCTTGAAAGGAATGTCGTTTTGGCATTCCTTTCCTTTAATCAAAAACTACCTGGCCGGTGCCACAGCCTCCTCCCTGAACGAGGCCAGACTCATTTCCGAAGAAATGTGTTGTGACGCACATACCTACGCCCCTGTGTACTTTGAAGAAGAGTTTCGACAGTTGCTCATCTACAGCAGTCATCTTACTTTCAACTCCCTCAGCCAATGGCAGAGATTCCAACCCATCATCAGGGAAATTCCCAAGAAGGTTAGTTTCGGACTACGGGTAAACCCCGAATATTCTGAAATAGAGACCGACCTTTACAATCCCGCCCTTCCCGGATCCCGCTTAGGAATTTTGGCAGAAGACATGCCCAAAGACCTTCCGGAAGGTATTGAAGGCCTCCATTTCCACGCCCTCTGCGAAAACGACAGCTACGCGCTGGAACACTGTTTGGAAGCTTTTGAAAAACGATTTGACCACTATATCAAACAATGCAAATGGGTGAACTTCGGCGGCGGCCACCACATCACACGACAAGACTATGATGTCCCGCACCTCATCCAGATTCTTAAGGCATTCAAAGAAAAATACCCCAACATCGAAGAAGTCATCCTTGAGCCCGGCGAAGCAGTCGGCTGGCAGACAGGTGTACTTACTTCCACCGTGGAAGACATTGTTGTCAATAAAGGCATTCAAATCGCCATGTTGAACATCTCCTTTTCCTGCCACCTCCCCGACTGCCTTGAAATGCCTTACAAACCTACTGTATTGGGCGCCTCCGAACCCAATGCAGATAGCAAGTACGTCTATCGATTGGGTGGCTGCTCCTGTCTCGCCGGCGACTTTATCGGCATGGGCGACTTCGCGTTCCCAGAACCACTGGAAATTGGCGACCGTGTTGTATTTGACGATATGATTCATTACACCATGGTCAAAACAACCTTCTTCAATGGCGTGCATCATCCCGCTATCGGCATCATCCATAAAGACGGAGAATTTGAGCTGCTCTCTGAGCCTGGCGACTACGCTTCCTATAAAGCCAAACTGAGTTAATGGAATACCCTTTCAAACAACGGGAACTATCAGGGCAGACAGAGGTCTTCGACCCCATCCGCAAAAAGTGGCTATTACTCACGCCTGAAGAACGCGTGCGGCAGCAACTCATTCTCTTCCTCTTGAATGTCAAACAGATTCCAGCCTCCCACATTTCCGTTGAAAAGGCCATCTGCGTAAACGGCCTTACCAAACGATACGACCTAGTTGTCTTCAACGAACAGATGAAACCAGAAATCGTCATAGAATGCAAAGCTCCTGACGTCCCCATCACGCAAACGGTTGTGGAACAAGTTGGAAGATACAATAAAACCCTCCATGCTCCCATTGTAGGCGTCACCAACGGAAAAGAACGGTTCTTCTTCAACATCGACTTCGATACCGAAACCATCACTCCCCTTTAAAATCATAAAAAAAGCGGAAACGAGGTTCCTCGCTTCCGCCCTAATTCTTTTATGAAGACTCTTAGTCTCTAAAAAACTGACGCACCCTATTGAAGACGCTACGTTCGTTTTTCCCCGGCTTGGGTATAAAATTTTCGTGTGTGCTCAGTTTTTCTATCATTTCCTTTTCTTCCTTCGTCAGCGATTTCGGAGTCCAAACATTCACATTGACAATGAGATCACCCACATTGTGAGATTGTACCTGGGGAAGCCCTTTGCCTTGCAGACGTAAAATCTGACCTCCCTGTGTGCCGGCGGCGATCTTCACTTTGGCTTTTCCCGACAAGGTGGGGATTTCCACAGAAGCACCCAATGCCGCCTGCGGGAAGCTGATATAATAGTTCAAATAGAGATTATTACCGTCGCGTTCAAAAACATCATGGTCCACGACCTCTATCACCACCAACAAATCGCCATTCACACCACCATTGGCTGCCGCATGGCCTTTACCCCGAATAGTCAATTGCATGCCTGTATCCACGCCGGCCGGTATGGAAATGGGTATCACCTCCTCGCCTTGAACAATGCCATTCCCATGACAATGGGGACAAGGATCTTTGATAATCTCCCCAGTACCATTACAACGGGAGCAAACCATCACCTGCTGCATAATGCCAAACATACTGCGTTGCTGACGAACTTCCTGTCCTGAGCCATGGCAAACCGGACAAGTTTCCTTACTATGTTCATCTTTCGCACCCGTTCCATGGCAGTGCTCGCAAGCCACATACTTATTGATTTTAACCTTCTTTTCCGCTCCAGTGGCCACTTCCTCCAAAGTCATCTTAACTTTGATACGGATATTGCCTCCCTTGCGAACGGCACGCTGGCCCTGTCCGCCGCCACCGCCAAAGAGGTCGCTCATATTAAAGCCAAAACCGCCGCCGCCACCGCCAAACACATCGGCGAAATGGCTGAAAATGTCGTTAATGTTGAATCCTGAGAAATCGGATGCGGCACCACCCATACCGGCATGACCGAACTGGTCGTAACGCGCCTTCTTATCGGGATTGCTCAGCACATCGTATGCTTCAGCCGCCTCTTTGAACTTCTCCTCGGCATCCTTTTTCTCTTCTTCGGTACCGCTCACCCAACGATCGGGATGATATTGCATGGCCTTCTTTCGGTAGGCTTTCTTTATCTCATCAGCGGATGAACTCTTGTCCACCCCCAATACTTCATAATAATCTCTTTTCTCTGCCATAATATTGTTGTTTCTTCCTTGAAACCTGAAACTATCGGCAATAAGTCTCTACTGGGCCACAACGACTTTTGCGTAACGGATAACCTTTTCCTTAATCTTATAACCTTTTTCCGTCACATCGATAACTTTGCCTTTATCTTCTTCCTTGTCTGTGGGAAATTGCGTCACAGCCTCATGGAAGTTGGTATCAAAAACTTCTCCCTTGGCAGCAATTTCTTCCACGTCAAAACGTTTGAGCATCTGTATCAGTTTGTTGTAAATGATATTGAAGCCCTCTTTAATAGCGGCAATATCCTCCACCTTCTCATTAGCGGCAATGGCGCGCTCAAAGTCATCAACAACAGGAAGCAAACTCACAATCACCTTTTCTGAGGCGGTAGACAGCATTTCCAACTTTTCGCGGTTCACCCGTTTTTTATAATTGTCGAATTCAGAAAAAAGACGCAGAAATCTGTCATTCAACTCTGCCTTTTCCTCCTTCATCTTTTCTATTTCTGCTTCCAGTTCCTGGATTTTTTCCTTATCTTTATTATTTTTCTTTGAAAATATGCCACCTTTCTTCTTATTGTCAGTTTCTTCCGACAAATTGTCAGTTTGCGGTGTATTTTCCATTTCTTCCATCTGTTTTTCTTCGTTTTCGAGTACTTGGTCTTGAGTATTGTCGTTTTCCATAATCTATTTGTTTATAGCGTTTTATAATGCATATCAAAAGGTGCGAACCTGATTTTGCACAGATTCGCCGGGCTTTATCTTGCAAATAATTTGCCAAAAAATGGCATTTTGGTAAAAAACATTCTGTTAAAAGCAAAACGGGCGACCCTTTGTCCGCCCGTTTTGTTTTTTGTAGAGACGATGCATGCACCTTCTCATTAATATGTCGATAAATTATTTTACCAATTTATAAGTATCCATTGCCATCACGAGTTCTTCGTTGGTGGTGACGGAAACGAGTTTCACCTTGGAATCCGGGGTAGAGATAATGCCGTCTTCGCCAGCATATTTCTTGTTGGCTTCGATGTCCAATTTAGTGCCGAGCCAGTCAAGGTCGTCACAGATGGCCTCTCTCTGGAACCAAGCGTTTTCGCCGATACCGCCGGTGAAGAGGATGAGGTCAACACCGCCCATAGCAGCAGCATAAGCGCCGATGTACTTCTTCACGCGATAAGCGAACATATTGAAAGCGTAGGTGGAGCGTTCGTCGCCAGCATCACGACCGGCACGGATGTCGCGCATATCCACGCTCTTGCCGGAGATACCGAGCAAACCGCATTTCTTGTTGATGAAGGTGTTGAGTTGTTTGGTATCCATCTTTTCGGAATCCATGATGTAAATGAGCGCGCCGGCGTCGATGTCACCACAACGGGTACCCATCATCAAGCCTTCTACCGGAGTGAATCCCATAGAGTTGTCGATGGACTTGCCATTTTTAATAGCGGTGATGGAAGCGCCGTTGCCGAGGTGGCAGCTGACGATCTTACAGTTGTTGTAATCAAGACCTGCGATTTCAGCAGCTTTCGGGCCGACATATTTGTGGCTGGTGCCGTGGAAACCGTAACGACGGATTTTCTTTTCCTTGTACATTTCGTAAGGAAGTGCGTATAGGAAAGCCTCAGGCGGCATGGTCTGATGGAAGGAGGTGTCGAAAATACCGACGTGCTTGATGTTCGGTAAGAGTTTCATCATCACGTTGATACCAAGCAGGGATGCGGGATTGTGCAATGGGGCCAATTCACAAAGCTTTTCAATTTCTTCAATTTCCTTCGGGCCAAGAATCATACTCTTGTCAAAGTATTCACCACCGTGAGCTACGCGGTGACCAACAGCGTTGATTTCATCCACGGATTTGATGACACCGTGTTTCGGATCCATCAAAGCTTCGAGTACTAACTTCACGCCGACTTCGTGGTTGGCGATAGGGGTTTGGGTGTAATATTTGTCTTTGCCGACCGGTTTGTGGGTGAATTCGCCCATTTCCAAACCTACGCGTTCAACAAGACCTTTAGCCAATAATTCGGGTTGCGGTTCCATTTCCAGCAATTGGTATTTGATGGAGGAACTGCCACAGTTTAAAACTAAAATTTTCATATTATGTGTATTAGTAAATGTATAAAATCTATCACGCTTTTTTTTAGCGGTGGCAAATATAAACAAAATATCAATGCAGCAAAAAGGATTTATAAATCATTTCGACATTCCTACGCATTGGGTATAGCGTTCGTATTTTCGATTTTCTCCGAAATCGCCTCCCCGCCATGACATTTTTCGAATTTGTCAAAAAATCAAAATCTACAGGTTTCTGAAATTTTTATGCAAAAAAATGAAGATTTTCTGCATTTCCTAATTTTTTGTTACACAATTTTTTGCACTTGATTTCACATTTTCATTGTTGTATCTTTGGCGATGGAAATTTTATAGATACAGCACTATGGAAGAACTAGAAAACAACATTATCATTTACAATCCATCGGAAGACATCAACCTTGAAGTCAGGGTGGCCGAAGACACGGTCTGGCTGAATCGTCAACAAATTGCCCAACTGTTTGGTCGGGATGTTAAAACAATCGGTAAACATATTTCCAATGCGAAGCAAGAAGAGTTGCGAGACATTTCAACTGTCGCAAAATTTGCGACAGTTCAAAATGAGGGTAAACGTTTGGTGAACAGAGCGGTTGAATACTACAATTTAGATATGATCATCTCCATTGGCTATCGGGTAAAATCACCCAAAGGTGTCGCATTTCGCCAGTGGGCAAATATTATTTTAAAGAACTATATCTTCAATGGAGGCTTTATTCAACAAAAAATCGTGCAACTTGAAGCAAGAGTTTGCAAAACAGAAGCAGTAATTCAGGAACTCACCCAGACTGCCCTGCCGCCCAAGTACGGTCTGTTTTTCGACGGACAGGTTTTCGACGCATACGTCTTTGTTGTAGATTTGATTAAATCTGCGACTGAGAGCATCCAATTGGTGGACAATTACATAGACGAGAGCGTTTTGCTGATGTTGAGCAAACGAAACGAAGCTGTTGGTGCCACTGTTTTCACAGAGAAAATCACTCAGCAACTGAAGCTGGACCTACGCAAACACAACGCCCAGTATCCGGCTGTTGCCATCAAGCCAATTGAAAAAGTCCACGACAGATTCCTACTTATTGATGCCGAACGGCTTTATCATTTCGG
>JAZRYC010000161.1:0-3312 GCA_045600525.1 Bacteroidales bacterium | reverse complement strand
CCAATGTTCGCTACTTCCTCAGCACCAACGCCGAAACGCTACCTGCCGAAATATCGGCACAGGGACTGCGCACTTATCGGTCCATTAAGATTGGCGACGAAGAGTTTGAATTCAGCGGAGGATTCACTGAGTTACACACCGAAAGCTACCGACAAATACTTGCCGGCAAAGGTTTTGGATTAAACGAGGTGCGCCGTTGCATCCAAATCGTATATGACATTCGCAACGCCAAACCGATAGGATTGGTCGGCGACTACCACCCATTAGCCAAACTTCCCCAATCACCCCACCCGTTTGGCTGGATATAGCAATATTCATCTAGCATTGTAGAAACATGGATAAAGAAGTCAGAACACTGCCCGCAAAAAATCCGCTGAAGACCATCTTGCAGCTGGTTCTATTTGTGGGTCTTGGCGTGTTCTTTATTTGGTTGTCGCTACGTTCTTTAAGCAAGGAAGACATCCAAATGATATGGGATTCCATGGCCTGCATCAACAATCCATACAGTTGGCTGATGCTGGGGTGTGCGGCACTTATGGCCATCTTTGCCGATGTGGCAAGGGCCGTTCGTGCCAAACTGCTGTTAGAGCCTCTCGGCTACCACGTCCGCATGCCCATGGCATTTTACTCCGTCATGGTCTGCTATTTGGCCAACTTGGCTCTTCCCAGATTGGGAGAGGTACTTCGATGTTCCTTCTTGCAACGCTTTGAAGGGGTGCCCTTCCAAAAATCGCTCGGCACAGTCTTTACGGAACGCGCCATCGACCTACTCTGTTGGCTGATCCTGCTCTTCGTTGCCATCGCCCTAAACACCAGCCTTCTTTCACAAGTCGTCATAGACCAGAAGTCACAAATAACCATCGGCACCTGGATGGAGCAGAAAGGTCTTTCCGTAATCAGCAACTACTTCCTTTACATCGTCTTGGGCATTATCGCAGCTTTCTGCCTTTTGGCCTACGTGACTAGAAGTTGGTGGAAGAAGTATGCTTTCCTCGTAAAGATACGGGATTTCTTCGTGGGTATTTGGCAAGGCATCATTTCCATTAAAGACCTACCGCATCCCTGGAGATATGCTCTATGGACCATCCTCATGTGGGTGGCATATTTCTTCGGCACCTATCTTTGTTTCTTTGCCATGCCGTTCTTGCGGGAAGCCGGTGCCGGCGCCGCATTTGCCGTCTTGGTTTTCAGCACAATCGCATTCATGATATCACAGGGGGGCCTGGGATCCTATCCGCTCATGGCGGCCGGCATCCTATATATATATAATGTAAGCTACACGCAGGGATTGGCAGCCGGATGGATTGGATGGATTCTACAAACCGCCGTTGTACTTATTTTGGGATTCGCCTCGCTTCTGCTGGCTTCATTCTATAAAAAAGATGAAAAACTCCACTTGAATTCTAACGATAACCTATAGCCCATGACTTGTTTCACCGAACATATCAGACAGAAAATCGTGACGCAGGATTTCTTCACAGAACATGCCGACCAGCTTCGAGCCAAGAAAATCGTATTCACCAATGGTTGCTTTGACATCCTCCACCGCGGCCATATAAGTTATCTGGCAAAGGCACGTGAAATGGGCGACTTACTGGTCATCGGGCTCAACAGCGATGATTCCGTCCGACGGTTGAAAGGGCCTAACAGACCCATCAACGACCAGCAATCCCGCGCTCTCGTCCTCGCCGCTTTGGAAATGGTGGACCATGTCGTTATCTTTGAAGAAGACACGCCGTACAACCTCATCACCAAAGTCAAGCCCGACCTATTAGTCAAAGGCGGAGATTATCAGATTGCCGACATCGTAGGCGGAGACTTCGTACAACAACGGGGCGGCAAAGTTTGCACCATACCCTTTGTGGATGGTTTTTCCACCACTTCCATACTAGAAAACCTAAAACACTAACAACATGAGGAAATGCCTTCTTCTTATCAGCTGCTGTTGGTTCTCGATGCTTTATGCACAAAGCATCGACATAACGGGATTTTCCCAAAACCAAGCACTCAAAGATACCCTTTCCATGAGCGTGGATAGTTCGGAACGCATCCTCAGCAACTATCCTCAAATCAGCGAGACCTACCAAATCCCAGCATTCAGTCTTTACGGACAATATTGGGAGGTGGAACACCTTCGAAGCAGAATATTGGAAATACCCTTTTCTGATAACCGACTGATGTTGCTACTAGTACAAGAAGCCAACAATCCCTTTACCATACCCTGTGCCTACAATGAAATGGTATGTCCCTTTGGATGGACAAAAAAAGGAGAGTTCCATCCCGGCATTGATCTACGTGTTGAATTCCAGACCTTGGTCAAGAGCTGCTTCGACGGCGTGGTGCGTATGGCCAAGCACTATGGCGACTACGGATTACTGGTGGTGATTCGACATTATAACGGTCTGGAAACCGTATATGCCCACTTAGACAAACTCTGCGTAAAGCCTGGGCAAATCGTTCGGGCAGGCGACGTTATCGGGCAGGCAGGCAAAAGCGGACGGACAAACGAATGCCTGCTGCATTTTGAAACCCGATTCATGAACGAGTATTTCGATCCCGCCCTCATCATTGACTTTGAAGAAGAAGACCTTATAAGAAATACCATTGTGCTGACGGGAAACGACTTCAACAGCATTCCGCTGGATTCTCTTGACGGAAAAAAGACGGTCGTTTCCAAACCGAGAGCCATACCACAAACAGAAACCACTCCTGCGCCACCCCGAACAAAAGAAACTTTTTCCATCTCTACAAATGAAAATGTTGAGTATCATATTGTTCAAAAAGGAGAAACTTTATACCGAATTGCCACGCAACATCATATCTCCGTGGAACGGATTTTAGAGTTAAACAATCTTTCCGATCCGAATAAAATATCTGAAGGACAGAAACTTAGGGTACTATAGAAATCTTTCATAAATATTTTATCCACATAAGGTTGAGCATAATAAAAAAAATGTATCTTTGCGCTCCAATTTCAGACAATAAAAAAATTATAATAGCATGAAAAAAGATATCCATCCTAAAGAGTATAGAACAGTCGTTTTCAAAGACATGTCAAATGATTACGCATTTTTGACAAAGTCCACTGTTAGTACAAAAGACACGATTCAATGGGAAGACGGAAATGAATATCCGCTGGTAAAATTAGAAATTTCCAACACCTCTCACCCGTTTTTCACTGGTAAGATGAAGTTGGTAGACACGGCAGGTCGCGTTGATAAGTTCCGCAACAAGTACGCTCGTCATTTAGAAGGAAACAAATCTAAATAATCCATAATATTTTGTACTTTTGCTGACCTTTTTTGAGACCTC
>JAZRYC010000160.1:0-6696 GCA_045600525.1 Bacteroidales bacterium | reverse complement strand
TTTTATGAACGAAAAACAGAACATAGGCACACTCTTCGACCGCATCGCAGGCACCTACGACAAGCTCAACCACCTGCTGTCGCTCAACATTGACAGGCGGTGGCGCAGAAAGGCCGTCGGAAAACTGAACCCCTGCGGGCAACTTCTCGACGTCGCCATCGGCACCGCCGACCTCGCCATCGAAATTATGCGGCAGCAGAAAGCCGACCACGTCACCGGCATCGACCTTTCCGCTGAGATGATGCGCATCGGGGAAGAGAAAGTGCACAAACAGAACCTGTCAGAGCGCATCACCTTCGAGCAGGGCAGCGCGCTGGAACTCCCTTACCCCGACAGCCACTTCGACGCCGTGACCTGCGCGTACGGCGTGCGCAACTTCGCAGACCTCGACCGTGGACTGCAGGAGATGCAGCGCGTTTTACGTCCTCACGGGCAACTCGTCATCCTCGAATTCTCATACCCCGAAAACCGTCTCGTCCGCTGGGCTTATGATCTCTATTTTTCCCATATTCTGCCCACTGTCGGACGCTGGCTGAGCAAAGACAAGACCGCTTACTCGTACCTCAACCGCAGTGTCAAAGACTTCATCTGGGGCGACGAGATGTGCCAGCACCTCACCCAAGCCGGATTCCACAACGCCCAATGCCAAACTCTTACTTTCGGAATAACCTCTATTTACACAGCTACCAAATGAAAAAAACACTACTCTGGCTCAAAATCATCCGACCACAAACGCTTTTCGCCTCCCTCTGTCCCGTCATCGTGGGACTGCTCGTCGCGACCAACATTTCCTGGTGCGTGGGGTGGCTGACGATTGTGTGCGCCCTGTCGCTGCAAATCCTTTCCAACCTCATCAACGACTACTACGACTTCAAGCGTGGAGCGGACAAGGCCGGCCGCGTGGGCTTCAAACGCGCCTTGGCGGAAGGCGAAGTCAGCATCGGGCAGATGCAGACCGCCATCTTCATCACCTTGGGCATTGCCCTGCTCTCCGGGCTTTTCCTGACTGTGAGCGCGGGCATGAGCGACGGCGGATTCCATCTTGCCGGCTGTCTGCCCATCTTGGCCATCGGGCTCACCGCCCTGCTGTTTGCCTGGCTCTACACCGCCACGAGCCATTCGCTCTCCTACTTGGGCATTGCCGACATCTTCGTGTTTTTGTACTACGGCGTGATTGCCACCGCCGGCACCTACTATCTGCAGACGCACACCTTCTCGTGGCAGTCGTTTCACGCGGGCGCCGTCTGCGGACTGATATCAATGTGCGTGCTCATCATCAACAACCTGCGCGATATCGAAAGCGACAAGGCCGTGGGCAAGAAGACCTTCCCCGTGCGTTTCGGCAAGCGCGCCGGCGAACTCGGAATGTTTGTCGTTGTGCTGCTTATGCCGCTGTTCGCCTACTGGGCCTTTGGACTTAGTCTGCCAATGGCCATTGTCTTCATCGGCCTTTTACTTTTTGTAAAAACGATGAAAGCCGAAGGCGTCCAATACAACAAATGCCTGTTAGGCGCGGGACTAGTAAATTTATTCTATGTTATCCTTATCTTATTTTACTAAAAACACACCAATGAAAGACATACGCATTACCGCTATCAGAAAAGCCTGCTATACAGACTTAATGGAAAAATACGAAACCCCCATTGAGCACACCTGTGACGTTCGGGAGGGTCAACAATGGATATCCTATCAAGGGAAAAAGCCTGAAGATTTATGCGATAGCGCATGGGAATCCATGCGTTGGTTTGTTGAAGAACTCGCCGCCGGACGGGGCAATTTTTACGATGGTTGGATGAAGAATCCCTTATCAGCCATGATTTCCTGTAATGACGGATTCCGACCCGTGAGCTTTCTTATTGAGACTATTGAGCACAACTAATTACACGCAGAATAAGCACAAAAACATCATGCAAAAGACATATCTTTTCAAAAATCCAAAACAAATCACCGAACGACAGTTTGAAGAAGAATTACTACCACTCTTACCTGAATGGAGGAAGCAACGTTCCTTAGAATTTAAGTTCACTCTCGGGCGCATTCTTTGCGCAAAAGCCTTCCTACTACTGAAAGAAGGCTTGGAAAAAGATTTTGGCATCACAGGAAATCTAACCTTTGATTACATTGCCCATGACAAACCCATTTTGAGAGAGCACCCCGATATTCACTTCAACCTCAGTCATTGTAACAAAGGCATACTATGTGTGATCGACAACGAAAACGCTGTGGGATGCGATATTGAAGTCATTGACCGCAGAATCAGTGGCGGATTATTGAAGCTATGCTGTAATCAACAGGAAATCGATCATATTCAAAACGCAGCAGATCCAGGCATGGAATTCATCCGTTTATGGACCATCAAGGAATCCGTATTGAAATTTACAGGAGAAGGCATCCACGATAATCTACCGGACCTTCTTTCACCCACCCTTATGCAGTCCATCGAATTACGCACCACCATATGTGCAGAAGACGGATTCATTTACACCATCTGCCAAAAGAGAGCATCTGCCGTTTCAAATTCCCCCTCTATCAAATAGCAGAAATATGCTATTCGTAGCGCAGAGCGGTAATAGGATCCATATTAGCGACCTTTGGGTATTTGATTTGTCATAAGCATATAATAAAACTTATTATAACTTGAGCAACGAAATCAAGGTATAACAATTACTTTTTTAATCATACGAGAAATAGTAACCATTAACGCCAACGTGGTCCAAAACGTTCAAAGGCAGCCTTATCCAACTCTTCCTGCGCATTCGGATGTGCGATGGAGATCAGCATTCTTGCGCGTTCCTGCATTGGTTTTCCGAATAAATTCACCGCACCAAATTCCGTAATCACCCAATGGACAACCGTTCTGGGCGTAACCACCCCTGCGCCTTCCGTCAATGTAGGAACAATCTTGCTAACACCCTTTGCAGTAATAGAGGGCATGGCTATAATGGGGATACCTCCTTCACTGGCCACAGCGCCAAGCATGAAATCAAGCTGTCCGCCCGATCCACTAAACACTTTTGTTCCAATGGAATCGGCACATACCTGCCCCGTGAGGTCTATTTGTATCGCAGAATTCAAAGCTACCACCTTAGAATTTCTGGCAATGACGGCAGGGTTGTTGGTATACGCTACATCCTGCATCAGCACATCAGGATTTTTATGGACAAAGTCATAAAGTTTCTGTGTCCCCTTAAGAAACGTCGCCACATGTTTTCCCACATCAACCTTCTTTCGGCTTCCGTTGATTACGCCACTTTCAATAAGCGGAATCACTCCGTCGGAAAACATTTCAGAATGGATGCCCATATTGCGATGGTCTGTCAACTGAGCTAAAACAGCATTTGGAATACTTCCGATTCCAATCTGCAGCGTGGCCCCATCCGGAATCAGAGCGGCAGCTCTTTTGCCTATAGCCACATCCTGTTCAGTGAGTGGGGGAAATTCGGCCTCCAACAAAGGTACATCGTGCCGCACAAAGGCAGTGATCTTGGACATTGGAATACGCGCATCGCCATAGCAGAACGGCATATTTCGGTTCACCTGGGCAATCACATACTTTGCCTGTTCAATAGCCGCCAACGTACAATCCACGGATGTCCCCAACGACACATAGCCTTCCTCATCTGGTTCACTGACCGTAAGGAAGACACCGTCCACATGCTGACATCCTTCACGAATGATGCGGGCTGTATCTGACAAAGAACAGGGGATATAGTCCGCATAACCCGTTTGCGTTGCCTTACGCACATTTCCACCCACAAAGAAAGAATCCAAATGGAAATTATCCGCATATTGGGGTAACACATAATCCGCATAGCCTTCCGTATATAGATGCGTAATATGTACATTGCACAGTTCCGGGGCACGGGCCACCAAGGCCTGGATTAGCAATTCAGGGGCTGCAGCCACACAGGGCCAATGAAGATGGTCGCCAGATCGGACCACGCGCACGGCCTCTTCTGCAGAGATGGTCTTAAATGTTTTGTTCATTGCTATATAATTGATTTATTAACCGCATTAGACGAATATGGGTGCGAATATACAATTTTCTCCTATATCCACATCCGCAAAAAATCCCATTTCAGCAAGCCAAGATGGGATTTTCATTATAGTTGGAAATGTCTATTCTAATTACTTCAAAGTACGTCTAAGAACCTGTGTCATACAATGGGCGGCCCCATATCCACAGATCAGATTATCCAAGGGAACCCACTCAACCTTTACGCCGTATTTTTTATACTCTGCTTCCAATTCCTTGGACTGACCAGCCACAGACATAATATGTCGGGCATCAATGGTAAGATAGTTATTGGCGTAATGATCTGCATCCGACTTCTGCACACGGATAATATGCACTCCTCTATCGGCAAGAAATTCCTTAAAGGATTTTCCATGGAGTTCGGGCACCTCGTGATACTGCTTAGAACCAGGCTCGCGGGTATAGACATCCACCGTAAGAAAATTCTCATCGGACTCGTCTTGCGCATCATATCTATTATAGCACATTGTTACAAGATCCTTGTCGATGACATTAAAATAGGTGTCCAAATGCATCTGGTACTGATTCTTCCAATGGTCACGAACCACCACCAATGTATCATGACCGATAACGTCAGCTTCCATCATTTCGTCAAGAGCGGCCTGCGTTGTGCGCAATCCCTGACCTACCAATCCCATATTTCCAAAGGGGATATAATCTCCACCTTCCAAGAAACTTTCCTCTCCCTGAATGCGATATACCGGCTTAACGCCAAGCGTCTGATAACAAAGTTCGACAATATCTACTTCATCTTCGCGTTGCGACGAATTCATCTTACACAGGATCTGCCCTTTGGGCGTGGATATCGTCTGGTCACGCATGAAATACAAATTCATCAAAGGATTATGCTCCGATATAGCCTCCATGCCTGTGTTAATCGCAGTTTCCTGAAGTCTAACCGTGGGACGAAGGAGCAACGTACGAATAAGGTCCGCACGAGTCATCTTACTTATCACATCCTTACGAGAAGCCTCCACTTCCTTTTTATCAAAAGAAGTACTACGAGCATCATACACCAACACATTGTCCACCATCCGCCGCAAAGCCTCAACATCGGTGGCCATTAAAACTTCTCGAAGTGTAATCACTTTAATACCTTGCTCGCGAAGCATGGCCTGATAGCCTCTATGTTCAGCCGCTGCCGCATCAACATCAAAATAGTTTTCATATAACGCAGCCGAGGGATGTATCACTCCATCAAACAATTCCAAACCTGGTTCATGCATTAAAATCATCTTTGCAGGATGGTATTCTGCTATCGGAGAAACGCCATCAGATAATAATTGATTGATATCCATATAATTATAAGTTTTTCTGAAAAACGTGCAAAGATACATATTTTTAGGAAACTATTGATATTTTTTTTGTATGTTTGCACGTTTTGAAAAGGATTTCAATCCTATTTATTATTTTAAATCACCCCTATGACTGCGGAAGACTACATTCAAAAGCTGCAACTGATTCCCCATCCCGAAGGCGGCTATTTCAAACAATTGTTCGGCAATGACGAAACCGGCAAGAAGGATATTTCTACCATATATTATATGTTAACGAATCAGGACATTTCGGCATTCCATCGTCTGCACGGTGTGGTCGAGATTTGGTATCACCACGCAGGCGAGGCGCTGAACATCTATGTGATTGATCCTGACGGCACGCTCCACACGCATCGCCTCGCACCCGATGGCGAAATGCAGGTCGTTATCCAGCCTGAACAGTGGTTCGCCGCCGAGATTCCCGACAAACAGGGTTTTGCCCTGGTGGGCTGCGCCGTGGCTCCGGCCTTCACGTTCGACAACTTCGAACTGGCCGACAAAAACAGCCTGATGCAATCATTTCCGCAGCACAAGGAGCTGATTGAGAGAATGTGCGTGTAATGTCTTATAGCAAATGATGATATGAAAAAATTCGACCTGCTTCGAAAAATTCAGGGAGTTTGGAAACTTCTGATCCGTTCCGTATGCCAGCACCCGGCGGAGCTTGTTATGTTAGTTTATGCAGCCATTGTTTTGGGTATCAATAAGAATTTGCATGGTACCTCGTGGATGTGTCCCTGCATCTTGGCACCGTTCTTGGTGACGGCAGCCTATACGTTGAGCTTTTATCGCCAGAAGAGCAAACTTTGGAACCTGCTCTACTTTGTGCCGCTGCTGTTGGCTATAACCAGTTTTGTAACGCCTCCGTTGACACAAGTTCTGCTGGATTGGAGTCTTTCGATTTCCTACTGGGTATTGATGGCTGTTGACGTATTGTGGCTGTTCATCCGCCACTTCAAAATGGAAAATGTCGCGTATGTTCAACGCAACATTTCAATGGTGATTTCTGGCGGGATGGCGGCTTTTGTTGCCAGCATATTGTATCTGCTCTATGTCCTCATCCAAGTCTCTATGGAGATGATATTCGGATGGGATTTCCATGACGAACCCATTGAAAAGGTGGCCTATTTCGTCTTCATTGTGATTATGCCGATGCTCTTTTTTGCCTTTGAAGATACGGAACGGGATTTTTCGTTAGGGCGATTCGGGCAGAATGTGTTGCTGTGGGTGCTGACCCCCGCGTTGCTCATCTATACAGCCATCCTCTACATCTATTCCGCCAAAGTGCTCTTCACGTGGACGCTGCCGGAATGCTCCGTCTCAATAATGATTTTCATTTTTTGC
>JAZRYC010000159.1:0-61702 GCA_045600525.1 Bacteroidales bacterium | reverse complement strand
CATCCTTTCCCCTTCTCTTAGAAGGGGTGGCTGAAAGCCGGGGTAGTAATATCAGTGATCACGGCGCAGCCGTACCATCCTTTCCCCTTCTCTTAGAAGGGGTGGCTGAAAGCCGGGGTAGTAATATCAGTTATCACGGCGCAGCCGTACCATCCTTTCCCCTTCTCTTAGAAGGGGTGGCTGAAAGCCAGGGTAGTAATATCGGTGATCACGGCGTAGCCGTACCGTTCATTCCCCTTCTCTTAGAAGGGGTGGCTGAAAGCCGGGGTAGTAATATCAGTGATCACGGCGCAGCCGTACCATCCTTTCCCCTTCTCTTAGAAGGGGAATGGATGATTGCGCAAAGTTTGCGTTTGCGCAAAAATGATTGATGATAATAGCTTCGTGTCTTTGTGATGTGGACAGATGATGTTTTCAGGTTAAAAACGTTCGTAAATATATAGATGATGTTCTCAGGTTAAAAAACGTTCGTAAATATATAAATATCAGTGAATTATATAAATTTTGAATGTCAGAATCGCTGTTTTATTCCCGTCGGGTCTGCCCGAACGGAGGCGCCCATTCCCCTTCTTAAAGAAGGGGTGGCTGAAAGCCGGGGTAGTAATATCGGTGATCACGGCGCAGCCGTACCATTTAGTTTTTCAGAAAAATGCTGGAGAATGAATTTTTTAAGCTCACTCAAGACCCATGAAATGTTGTTTTTCACGTCATAATCGCTGATTCGAAAAGTGTAAATTCCCAATGAAGACATAAAAGACTCCCTTTGTTGGTCATATTCAGTTTTATTATTGTGATAAGCACCGTCTATTTCCACCACAACCCCTAAAGACCTGATATAGAAGTCGGCGATGTAGTTGCCAATAACATATTGCCGGTTGAAATCGATACCGTAGAAATGCTTGCTCCTGACCTCTTTCCAAAAAACAACTTCGGCCAAATTTCCTGCGTGCCTGTTTTTGCGTGCATAAGCGAAGAGATCTGGATTTTGCGGAATGTCCGGAATTGTCCTTTTCATTATTTTGTGGTTATCAATGATTATCATAATAGATGTTTAAGATTCAACAAACGCAAAAGTCAGTTAATTTATTGTTAAGAACAATTTTTTTGTGTTTAATTTATGATTACGCATTTTATCTGATAGGTATAATGTACGGCTTCGCCGTAATGTTTATATCACTACCCCGCCCTACGGGCACCCCTTCTAAAAGAAGGGGAATGGATGATTGCGCAAAGTTTGCGTTTGCGCAAAAATGATTGATGATAATAGCTTCGTGTCTTTGTGATGTGGACAGATAACCCGAGTCAAAAACGTTTATAAATATATAAATGTCAATGAATTATATGTATTTTTCGAAAAATTATCGCAACAGTAGTGATTGACAATTGATAAAAACTATCACATTATTCATTGTTCATTCCTCCACTCCGCAAACGAAGTGTCCGTCTCGTGCAAACGTATTGAATAGAGCTTCACGTTGGCGGGTAGGCACGGTTGCAGTATCGTGGCGAAATGCTCCAACATATTCTCCGTGGAGGGTACAAACGGGAAAGTGATAACCTTGTCGTAATGCTTGCGCAAGGTGGCCAGAAGTTCCGCATCCACCGTGTCGGAAAGCACTAACGCATGGTCTAACCTGTTGACAATATTTTCGTTTACAAGATCTTTGAGCAGCTTGAAGTCAATGACCATACCGCTTGCGGGGTCGGGTTCGCCCGTAACGGTGACCTCCATCTTATAGGAATGTCCGTGGATATTGCGGCACTTGCCGGGATAGCCCATCAGCGCGTGGGCCATTTCAAAGTCAAAATGTTTGGTGAGATATAACATGTCAGTGGGTTTTGGTAAATGGGTAATAGTAGAATAGTAGAGTGGTAGAATAGTAGAGTGGTAGAGTGAGAAGAGAGAAAAATTGGATTTTAATGGGAGACAATGATTTTTTTATGAATATGATATTTGTCGGTTTGAATACGAAGGATATACATTCCCGGTAAGACGGATGAAACATCAACCTGTTGGATGTTTTCTTCGCTACAATTTTGCTGCATCAACAATTGACCAGCCATATTGAATATTTGGAGAACCGCTTCGGAAGTTTCCATAGGAAGTTCCACTGTAATATTGTCGCGGGCAGGATTGGGATAAATCCGACATTGCGCCGATATATTCCAATCATCAATGCCAGTTGGATTGAAGGCGTTTACCGAATCGCTGCCGAAAATCTTGCCCACCAACTCGGGATAGTCAATAAAGGGATTGCGATTGTGCTGAATGGCATAAATCGCATTGTTGCGGTCAATTTCCTTCTGACTGACCGGATCCTCGTTGTGCCAGCGAATCAGCATTTCCAACGCCCAAGGTTTCAACGAACCGCCTGAAAACATTGATATCGATTCCTGTCCTAAATTTTTATCCATATAACAAACGGTAAAATAGAAATACGAGCGAGCCAAGTCACCTTTATAGGCATCATTCGGTTCAAAAACCGTATTTGAATATCCTGATACCGAGCAATTTCCCAATTTTGAGCCATTTGTGCTCGTCCACGTCGCATGTGAAACCTCGCCCAAAGGAAGATTTCCCCGTTTGCCATTCACAAAACCGTCGGTTGGATAAAGATGAAATAGGTCGGTGTACATAGGCGCGGCATCGCCAAACCAACTCTTCGGTACGGAATGCTCGCGATTATAGCAGTCACCTTCGGAAGAATAACTACCACACTGATCGGAACCAAAGGTAAAATAATAGGCGGTGTTTCCATTAGGATTGTTGGAATAAATATCCCAAACCTTTCCATTGGGAAGGGCATCCGTATGCTCAAAGGCATCCCACAGACCGCTATAGGAAACAGAGGAGTGGCTTTTTACAATACTATGCAGGGCCGATCGCAAGGCATAACCCTTTTTGTTTACGGCACCTTGGTAATAACCCGAGGGCACCTGTGCGCGCACCATAAAAAAGGCCAAAAGAAAAAACAAGAGAAAACGAACTTTCATAGGCAATTATAGAATGAGCGGCAAAAGTACGAAAAAACCATGTCGCCATAAACGAAAACAGTCATACCTACAACAACATACTTTGCACCAGAGAAACCGTTTGGGCTACATCATGCACTCTTAACAGGTCAGCCCCATTTTCAATAGCCGTTTTGGTAACCGACAACGTGCCCTCCAAAGCCCCTTCGGGGGTAGTATCAAATTTCCTATAAATCATTGATTTGCGAGAAACGCCGACCAACAATGGGAAAGACAATATTTTGAATACGGAAAGATTTTCCAATAGAAAATAATTCTGTTCCAACGTTTTGCCAAAACCAAAACCTGGATCAATGATAATATCGTGTACCGAATGTTGGCGTAGGAGGTTCAACTGCCGACCGAAAAACTGCAGCATATCCGCCAAAATATCCTCATACTGTGTACACTGCTGCATTTGATCAGGCATGGCGGGCGTGTGCATCAGCACGTATGGTATTTGCAATTCGCCGATGGTGGGAATCATCTGCACGTCATACGTGCCGCCGGAGATGTCGTTGATAATGTCAGCGCCTTTATCGGCGGCGGCACGGGCCACCTCCGAGCGGAAGGTATCCACGGAAATGACCGCGTTGGGAAAATGCCTCCTAACAACATCCACCGCCCATACAATGTTTTCTATTTCCGTAGCAGCTTCACATACAGAAGCACCCGGACGGGTGGAAACGGCGCCGATGTCGATAAGGTCCCCACCCTCCGCAAGGATTTGCTCCGCACGCGCTAATATTGTTGATTCGGTTGTATATCGACCGCCATCGTAAAAGGAATCCTGCGTGATATTAAGTATACCCATCACCAAAGGATGGTCAATAGACAATAATCTTCCAGAACAATTGATTTGCTGCAACATATTCAAAGATAATGGAAAAGGAGAAACGTTTTTTCAAAAAAGGGGGACAGAAATCTGTCCCCCCATATAGGTATTCAACAATAACTTACTTTGCCAAGAAGGGGTAACCATAATCCGTAGCAGGAACGTAGGTTTCCTTAATGCAGCGTGCACTGATCCAACGAACCAGATTGAGCATACTGCCGGCCTTGTCATTGGTACCGGAGGCACGTGCGCCGCCAAACGGCTGGCAACCCACCACAGCACCCGTCGGTTTGTCATTAATATAGAAGTTACCGGCAGAATGACGAAGAATCTGTTCTGCCTTTTCAATTGCATAACGATCTTGGGAGAAAATGGATCCCGTAAGGGCATACGGAGAAGTCTCATCGCAAACATGAAGCATTTCTTCAAATTTATCATCCTCATACACGTAAACCGTGATGACGGGTCCGAAGATTTCTTCGCAAATAGACTCATAGTCGGGTTTCTTAGCCACGATAATGGTAGGTTCCACAAAATATCCCACCGACTTGTCGTAATGGCCTCCCAAGGCGATTTCTGCATCGTTAGATGCCTTTGCTCTGTCTATATAACCAGCAATATTGTCAAATGATTTTTCATCGATCACGGCATTGACAAAATTGGAGAAATCACGCACATCACCCATCTTCACCGTCGTCATCATCTCTTTGATATGATTCAAAGTGGGTTCCCAAAGGGATTTAGGAACATAGGCGCGAGATGCGGCGGAACATTTCTGTCCTTGATATTCAAAGGCGCCACGAAGGATGGCCACAGCCAGTTCACGTGCGGGAGCACTCTTGTGGGCGAAGATGAAGTCCTTACCACCGGTTTCGCCAACAATCTTAGGATAGGTGTTGTAGATGTCGATGTTTTCACCGATCAGCTTCCAGAAGCTTTTGAAAGTGGAAGTGCTACCTGTGAAATGGATACCTGCCAAATGCGGTGATTTGAAGGCCACCTCGCTGATAACGGAACCGCTGCCGGGGAGGAAGTTGATAACACCATCGGGAAGACCTGCTTCCTGTAACAACTTCATCAAATAATAGTTAGAAAGAATAGCCGTAGTGGATGGTTTCCAAATGGTCACGTTACCCATCAAAGCCGGAGCCACATTCAAATTCAATGCAATGGAGGTAAAGTTGAACGGCGTGATGGCATACACAAAACCTTCCATACCGCGATACTCATTGCGATTCAGCGTAGCATGATCGGAAATGGGCTGTTGCGCATAGAGTTGGGATGCAAAGTACGTATTGAAACGCAAAAAGTCAATGGCTTCACAAGGACAGTCGATTTCAGCCTGCATAGGACTCTTTCCTTGTCCCAGCATACAGGAGGCATTCAGAATGTATCTGTATTTGGTGGCTAAGAGTTCACCTGCCTTCATCATGATGGAAGCTCTTTGAATCCAAGGCATTTCTTCCCAATCCTTCTTGGCAGCCATGGCGGCATCAATAGCCATTTGAACCTCTTTTTTGCCAACTTTGTGGTAGTTTGCCAAAACGTGGGCGTGTTCTGTCGGCATGACGACTTTGCCCATATCACCCGTCTTTACTTCTTTGCCACCGATTATCGGGCAAATTTCAATGACTTGGTTATATTGTCTATCCAATTCATCTTGTAAAAGTTTTCTTTCAGGTGTGCCGGGTGCGTATGAATATACCGGTTCGTTTTGGGGTTCTCTGAATGCATAATTTGCGTTGTTCATAGAATTGTACTTTTATGGTTTATAATAATTTATTAAATGTGCAATACGATCATCGCATTACACATGGATGTTCACTAATACAGTCTTTGCACTTCGGCCTTCAAGACGGACATGGCCTGATAGACCACCGGCTTTTCGGCTGCCGCAGCCAGCAATGCCTCCGCAAAGTCCAAAGAATCCGCATTGGGCTCAAAGGTGGCAGCCACGGCATTGATGATGTCGATGATGTCGTCTTTAGCACCGCTGACCTGATTCCAAACCGGAGTGGAGATATAAATCTGCTGCGAAAGGTTGTGCTCGAATTCCGAACGGATGGCAGTCAGCAAAAGGTTTTGCTCCTGCGCCACACTCAGTCCCTGACTATGGATGCGCATCACCAGTTGGTTCGGCTCTATGCGTTCCAAAAAAAGTGCCATACGCTCGTAAGCCTGCAAACGCAAAGGCAGCACAATGCCCTTGACCGTCTTTCCGTTATCCAAAGACTGCCTCTTGACACTATAGTCAATAGCCAACTTGGCCACTACGAGAATGGTCGCCACTATCAGGAAGGTTACAATGATTGTTGTATAATTCATTATTTTCGTTATTTTTTATTAGGGACGCGATGAATCGCGTCCCCACAAGAAATAATTCTATTAGCCGCAATAGAAATATTCATGAACCATTTGGGTCATGATTTCAGGTTTCTTTTCAATTTCCTTACGGATTTTCTGATCCTTGAAAGACTTCAATTGCTTAACGATGTCATCGATCATCTCGCTGTTGAACACACCGTGTTTTTCGAAAATGGTGCGGTGTGCGCTGAGTTCGTCGGCTGATTCCCAGCAAGAAGCGGGAAGTTGAGCCAGACTTGCCACCAGCTGTTTGTTTTCAGGACGGTGAATATCAACATCGACATACGTCTTTTCGGCAAAGTCGAGGGCACCTTCCATTTCAAAGCCATGACGGGCGGCGCAAACAAGACCGGCGAGTAGCAAATAGATGTCGGCAGAACCATCCGGACAACGGAATTCAACGGTCTGCTTTTGGGAACGGTCTTTCTTCACGGCCTTTTCATTCGGATTGAGGTCGGCAACAATGTCGTTCTTATGCGTCCATCCCAACGGAACACGCACTAAGACGGAACGATTGCGGTCGCCCCAGCATACGGAAGTAGGCGCTTCCTGATGAGGAACCAAACGGAAATAGGAAGTAGGATTGGTGTTTCCGAAAGCGGTCAGGGAGCCTGCGCAAGTCATATAGCCGGCTATGGCTGTTTTGGCAATAGAGTTCAGCTTGCCCTTTGTAACATATTGGTTTTTGCCGTCCGCATTGACGATGCAGGTATGGATATGGAGACCGCTACCGGCCTTTCCAGCGGTGATTTTCGGCGAAAAGGTAACATCCAAACCATATTGATAGGCCAAGTTACGGATAATCCATTTTGCCAAAACAAGCTGATTGGCGGCTTCTTGGACATCGGTAACAAGAAATTCGATTTCATTCTGCTCGTAAATCTTACCATCCTGCGTGAAATTACCCACTTCGGAATGACCGTATTTGATCAAACCGCCGGCTTTGGCAATCTGATACATACATTCTGCGCGGAAAGTCTCAAACTTGGTAAACGGAGCACTTTCATGATAACCACGTTGATCGGGAATCGTATAAAGTTCTTCGGCATCACCGATGACGTAGTATTCCAATTCGCCCATAGCCTGGAAATACATACCCGTAACTTCGGTAAAGGCCTTGCAGGCTTTGCGGAGAATATATTCCGGAGAATTTTCCAACGGCTGACCATCTTTGTTGTAATAAGAACAAAGGAATGACAAGGTTGGAATTTCGGCAAATGGGTTGACGAAAGCCGTGGAGAAACGGGGAATCACATATAAGTCGGATGAACCGGCGTGAATAAAGGCAGGAAAAATGTTAGAACCATCCACACGTTCGCCATTGGAAAGGATCTGCTCCAAATATTCACGACTGTGCAAAACGAACCCCAACGTCTTTATTCTTCCGTCGCCGGCCACATAGTGGAAATTAATCATACGGATTTCGTTTTCTTCGACATACTTAATCATGTCTGCCTTGGTGAATTCCTTCGGACTTTTCTTCAGATAGTTAACCAAAGGATTCATACTCATTGTTGTTGTTTCTTTCATATCTATATTTTTTTATTATTATTTTCAAACAGGGCCGCAAATATACAAAAAAAGGGTGGCGAATGCCACCCTTGAATATTTATATTTGAAAGATTATCTACCGATATAGAGCTTGTAGCTTGCCATACCCTTGTCGGTTGCCAATCTTACTACATACGTGCCCGTAGCCACATTCAGGGAGATGACCTCTCTGTTGCTGCTAACTTTGCCCGTGTAGATCAACTTACCATAAACATCGTAAATCATCACATTTTCAATATTGACATCGTAGTCGTTGATGATATTGACGTTGTTCTGCGTAGCAAATACATTCACTAAGTTTGCAACGTGATCTTCAACACCAGGTTGGATGCCATTGACGAGTGTTACGAAGTTAGTACCGTTGGTCCATTCGCTGGAATTGTTAGCCATACAGTTAGCCTTGATGCGCCATATGTATGCGGTGTTGTCATCGAGGTCTGTCAAATCATAAGTATAGCCAGGAACATTCTGGATGAGAGTCCAATCGGTGCTGGAAGCCTTCTTGTATTCGATATCGTATGAAGGAGCACCTTCGTGATACCATGACAAGGTAGCGGAAGAAGTGGTAATGTTGATAACCTGCATATTGGTCGGCTGTTCGCAGAACTGAGCCTTGAAGGTTGCATGGATGGTGTGGTTATCCACCACATTGGCGAATACGTAGGATGTACGAGGTCCGAAGGACATACCGTCAACCGTTACGTTTTCTACTTCATAACCAGCGGCAGGGGTAATCGTGTAGGTAGCATTCTGACCGTATGCCACGGTAGAAGGTCCGTTGATTGTACCATTGGCACCCGCTGTAGCTGTGATCGTGAAGGTCTTAGCACGCATGGTGGCGGTAAGCGTTTGGTTAGCGGTTACCATCGGGAACACATAGGTGTAAACACCATTGACTTCCGTGGCGGCGCTCATCACGTTGTTGCTGCCCACCATGATGGTAGCTACTTCATAACCCGTTTCAGGAGTGATAACGAAGCTTGGTGTAGCATGGTAGTTAACCACTGTCGTACCCGGCGTAATGTTACCGTGAAGCGGTTGGTTTACAGTAATCGTGTAATTAGCCACAGCATACATAGCATGGATAGTGTGGTCAGCCGTCACATCTTCGAAGGTGTAGGTGGCATTAGTACCCACGCTCAAACCGTCAACCAAGACGTCTGCAATCTGATAGCCGGCGTCAGGAGTGATGGTATAGGTAGCATCAGCACCGTAAGCAACCGTAGCAGGTCCGGCAATCGTACCATGGTTTTCAGAAGTAGCCGTAATCGTGAACATCGTTTGTGCGAAGGTTGCAGCAATCGTGTGGTTTGCCTGTAATGCCGTGAAGGTGTATGCACTAACGGCACCAACGCTTTCGCCATCAACAGTTACATCGGAAACGTAGTAACCAACGTTAGGCGTGATTGTGAAGGTAGGTGTAGCACCATAACCATAGGTAGAGGTACCCGGTGTAATCGTACCGTTTACAGCGTCTTCAACAGTTATAGTATAAGCAGCCTGTGCGAAGGTTGCAGCAATCGTATGGTTTGCGGCAATGTTGTCGAAGGTGTAAGTACCAGCAACAGCAACTGCTTCACCATCCACCATCAGGGAAGCGATATAGTAACCGCTTTCAGGAGTAATCGTGTAGGTGGCAGAAGTACCATATTCATAGCTGCTCATACCCGTAGGTGTTACAATACCATGTGCGCCGGAGGTAGCGGTGATGTTGTAAACATTAGGAACGAAGTATGCAACATAATCATAGTTGTCCATTACATCCAACAACGTGTCGGTGAAGACAGCCTCAGGATCCGTGATGGTCAGAGGTTCGTTGTTCAAGAGGATGGTGGAGATATGATATCCTGTTGCAGGTGTTGCAACGAATACATAGTCGTTGTCATTACCATAGATGAAGTGTGCGCCTTCGGAAACCGTACCATTACCGTATGCAGCCGTGGTTACGTCGTATTCGTTCAAGGCGAGCGTAACAACGATTTCCTGATTTTCTGTAATGTTAGCGGTTAACCAAGAGGTGATAGGACCATGGTTGTTACCATTGACGGCAACATTCACAAGATGATAACCCGTAACAGGTGCGAAGGTGCTGGTGAAGTCAGAACCATAGTCAAGGGTGATCCATGATTCAGCAGGAGCATCCATTTCGTCTCCGTTGATGATACCGTTACCGGCATCTACTACGTAATGGATATGCAGCGTATCAATTCTGACAACGGCTACAATGTTGGTGTTCTCTGTTACTTCGTCCAAAGTGAAAGTATAGCTGTTACCCGTTGAGAAGACAACTTCGTTCAAACGATCCACGCCATTTACATAGAAGTTGTGTAAGAAGAAGTTTTCTTCAACCGTACCCGTAACAGTAGCAGCATCGCCATGAACAACGATTTGCGTATCCGGAGCAATGGTGCCTCTCACGTCCGTAGAACCAAGGTATCCGTTAGGATTGTGGTTTTCAACGGAAGCAATAACGCTATGACCATAGATACCAGCCAGGCTTCTCGGCGTTACCACGCTGTCGAAGGTGTATTCAGAAACAGGATCCATTTGAACACCGTCAGCAATTACATTCATCAGAATGAAGCCTTCAGGAGCATCGATTTGAGAGGTATAGTCTGTGCCATAGTCAGTGTAGGAAGCGAAGGTTTCGCCTTCAGCCACCTGATGACCGTCATAGAGACCCGTACCGGCGATAGTCGTGTACTCAATAGCCACGGTATCTCTTCTGAACATAGCCTGTACATAGTAGTTACCCACATAGAGGGTGTCGATGGTGTAGGTATAGGTACGAGTAGCAGGATCAAATACCACGTCGCTAATCACTTCGTCGCCAACGATGAGGGCGCCAGCAGAGGCAGGAGGCATCGTACCAACGACGAGGCTGTGGAGATGGTAGTGTTCGTCAGCCACCATGGTAACATCGTGAGCTGTCGGATCAAGCAACGTATCAGTGTAAGCAGGAACGAAATGACCACCTACTTCGGTATATTGGTCGTTGTAATTGACAGCATACTTGTTGATGTGGAATTCCATCTTGAAGTTCACGCTGATGGTGTGGGCTTCCGTAATATTGGAGAGCGTGTACATCATGAAGCTTGCATTCAGAGGATCTTCGGCCATCGTTCTGTTACCATCTACCCAAACACCGGCAAGGTGATACATATTATCAGGAACAATGCTGATGGTGAGGTCGCTGTTATACGGAACCTTGAGGCTGCCGATCGGCGTTACCGTACCATTTTCCAAGCCATTCTGACCAGGCAGAATTTCAACGGTTACATCCACCATCGGCGTAATCGTGAGGTTGTCGAACTGGATACCCATGTTACCCTTGGCACTGAGGGCTTCCACTGCGATGTAGTAAATGCCGGCAGCATCATTGGTGAAGAGGTATTCGTAGTTCTGCATTTCTGCAGTCTGTGTGAAGTTGCTGTGTGAACCGATCAGGCTCATGGAAGCGATATCGGGAGTGGTACCGATGTAAACGTTCATGCTTTCAGAAAGGGCACTGAGGGCGTTGTAATCATAGGAGATCATGTATTGGCCTTCAGGAATTTCAATACAGGAAGTCATGAAGTAGGATTCGGCATCCATTTCGTCGTTATCCATATAGGTAGCCACACCGTCACGAGTCACTGTCCAAAGATGTTTGTTCTCGTTGAGGTTGCCGTTCTTCCAGCCCATACGGTTGAAAGTAACGTTGGAGAAGTTCTCCACGTAAGGTACCGTTGCAGGAACAACCTGATGTACGCCATTAAGTGCAATCGTGTTGTTGCTTGCGTCTTCATCCTCTGCATAATCAATGGTAACGACAACGTTGTTGGAACCGTCCACGAAAGCAGGATGCTGAGCAAAGGTATAAACGAAAGATTCCTGAGGAGCAATTGGCGTAGCCGGCGTCACGGTTTCTGTAACGATGCTTTCACCAACTTGGTAAGAAGCATTGAACGTGGAAACGCTGTTCTTGTAGGAAGTGTTATTCACGCGAATGGTGACTTGTGCGTCACTGAGGTCGCAGGCATCCATAATCGGAGCGATGGAATCAACGGCTAAGTCATAGTTTGCAGGACAACCCACTACGGCAAATTTCGTATTGGCACGGAAAGAACCTACATAGGTATATTCTTCCGGATAATCTGCTTCTGCAAAAGAATCATTATCAGATTGATAGTACAAACTACTAATAAAAGAGGTATTAGTGTAGTTGAAAACATAAGAACTATTATTGTAATTACCAGAATTATCTTCCACTATCAATACCAAATTAGACTGACCATCATACTGATACGGAGTAGTGAAGTTGAAGGTGTTCCAACCTCTAGTGCAGTTCATAGCGCCTTCATATACCAATTGGAAACCATCGGTCACAAAATCGCTGGCAGAAGAGAACTCTTCCTTATCTGTAGTGGTAAGGTAGATCTTCACATTATTCTTAGACGTAATGGCAGAAGAATAAGCATATTGGAAAGATACAGCATTAATGTTACCGGCAGGAACCTCATCCTTGGTGAAAATCTGCTGTGTATAAGAATAATTATAATAAGGATTAACCGGCACATTATAGGTTGTTTGCGTACCTTCACCAATTAAGACGTCCACATCATAGCCGCCCAAGCAGCTGGTGACGACGGAAATGGCTTTGGCATATTCGCTTTCGTCGTTTTCACCGCATACGGCCTTCACGCGAACGTCGTAAGCGGAGTTTTCAGCGAGGTTGTTAAGTTCAGCCATTGTAGTATCAACAGTGAGAACGGTCCAAGTGCTGTCTTCGGCGAGTTTGTATTCAAGGGCGAAGTTGGTTTGTTCGTGTTCGTCCGTCCATGCGATTACAGCCTGGAAGCCAGAAGTAAAGCTGTTGAGTTCTTTGAGCTGAAGGTTTTCAGGAGTGAAGCAGGAAGGTGGCGTGGTAAAGGAAACGATAGAGGAATAATCACTTTCGTCATCCACATCGCAAACAGCCTTCACGCGTACGTTGTAGTCGGTGATCTTGGTCAGATCGGTTAGGGTGTATTGCGTACCTTCCACCATAATGGCTTGCCATTCTGCTTCATCGGCAGCTTGGTATTCCAAAGAGAAGTTGGTCTCGCCATGACCCGGAGTCCAAGACACAACAGCCGTAGTTGCCGTCACGTCGGTAACCGTTACATTCGTAGGATCGTAGCAAGTTGGAGGAGGACACATTTCAAACTTCACATTGTTGCGATAGGTTCCGGCGTATTGGTTTCCAGAAGTCGTAGGAGATGCGGGATCAAAATCCGTGTTATCATAATAATAATACCTTAATGTACCAGAAGGAACAGAAGTACAATAAAAATAGGTGCCACCTGGATCAGAACCCGTATTATCATCCACAATCAATACCAAATTATCCGTTCCATTATAGGCAAACGGCGTGGTGAACGGAATCGTCATCCAGCCATCCACATTGGTAAGTGTCAAATTACCGGAATATACTTTCGTTGCACCCGTAATAGGCAGCCATGTTGTAGGAATGGTGTTTTGATCCGTATGCATCAAATATACATCCAATTTACGCGTGTAAGCTGAAGTTGATTGGATTTGAATCTTCAAATCATTAATCATACCGGCAGCACCAATTTCATCAGCCTTGAAAATTTGCTGAGAATAAGAGTATTTATAATTTGTATGTGTAGGAACAAAATATGTAGTAGAAGTTCCCGTACCGATGGCTACATCAACAGCACCCCAGCAAGCCGGTGTGGAGAAGCTGATGGCAGAAGTCCATTCTGATTGGTCTGTTTCTGAA
Source organism: Bacteroidales bacterium (assembly GCA_045600525.1). GTDB lineage: Bacteria > Bacteroidota > Bacteroidia > Bacteroidales > WCHB1-69 > F23-D06. Next base: position 48,173 of record JAZRYC010000159.1, on the reverse strand, counting down.
CAGTTGGCGCGAACTTGTGCCTCATAAGTGGTAGAGAGTTCCAAATCATTCAAGGTCAAGGTCGGTTCAGTAGTGGTAACAACGGTCCATCCTTCAGCATCTTGAGCTCTGTACAGCACCTCATAGCTTTGCGGTGTACCATAAGAACCTGCTTCCCAAGTCAGGGTGTTGGTCTCTCCATTGAAAGTCAAACTGATAGGAGCAGAACAGGTTGGAGGAGGACAAATATTAAGTTTAATGTTATTACGAACCTTGTCAAAATATTTATTACCGCTTGCGCTAGCTGGATTGGTACTTGACACAGAACCCTGAGAATCAGAGTAATGAGAAATCGATTTATTTGTGGAAGTGGTATGTCCTACAAATTGCGCACTACTATATCCTGAACAGCCTTCATAATATGCCACCACCAAATTGCTTTCGCCATCATATTCAAATGGCACATCAAAGGTGAATGTATTCCATCCTGTTTGATAAGCATAATTTTGGTTCGACGGCATGGCAATCACCTCGGTCAATGTAGAAGGATCAATATAGTCTGTATTGCTGTTGAATTGAGACTTTGTTGTATGGCCCAACCAAATGTGAATGCCACCTGTTTTTTGCGCATCCGGAGCAGAAATACAATTAAAACTAATAGACTTAATGCTACCAGCAACTGCATTCAGTTCAGAAGCTTCGAAAATTTGCTGGGAATAAGCATATCCATAAAATCCGTAGAATGGTAAATATTCGCTTACAGAAGAAGAAGGTTCAAAAACAACATTTACACCGCCCAAACATTCAGGAGTCGTGAAATTAATCACATTAGTCCAGTCGGAATAATCTTCGGCTGAACAGAAGGAGCGAACTCTTGCCTCATAGGTGGAAGCCAACTCAAGATTAGACAAAGTAGCCGTAGGTTCCGTAGTTGTAGCAGAAGTCCATGCCTCACTGTCCACCACTCTGTACTGTACTTCATAGCTTTCCGGCGTACCATGTGTACCGTCAGACCAAGTCAAATTGCTTGTTGCCGCATCGTATGCCAAATTGGTAGGAGCAGAACAGGTTGGAGGAGGACAAATGTTGAACTTCACATTGTTGCGATAGGTTCCTTTCGTTCCTGAAACAGAAACAGAAGCAGGATTAACATTTGTACCATCACTATAATAATACATTGATGTACCAGAAGGAACAGAAGTATAATAAAAATAGGTGCTACCTGGATAAGAACCCGTATTATCATCCACAATCAATACCAAATTATCCGTTCCATTATATTCAAACGGCGTAGTGAAAGGAATGGTCATCCATCCACCCACATTGGTAAGTGTCAAATTACCGGAATATACTTTCGTAGCATCCGTAATAGGCAGCCAAGAAGAAATGATGTCGTTGGTAGTATGCATCAAATATACATCCAATTTACGCGTGTAAGCTGAAGTTGAACTGATTTGTATCTTCATCTCATTGATAGAACCTGCTACACCACCTATTTCAGAAGCCTTAAAAATCTGTTGGGAATAAGAGTAATTATAATTTGTATATGTAGGAACATAATATGTTGTAGAAGTTCCATTACCAATAGCCACGCTTACACCGCCGGCGCATTCAGGAGTGGTAAAGGAAATGGAAACCCATGAACTGGTTCCGTCTTCTTCACCGCAGTCGCCCTGTACCATGAATTCGTAGGAATCGCCCCAAACGATGTCGGAAATGGTATAGGAGTTAATGTTCGTCACATCCGTGGTGTATTCAACGTCACCCACCTTGCGGTATTGAACGTTATAGCTTTGAGAGGTACCGTTCCAAACCACCTTGGTGCCATTGAAGGCAACGTCTGTAGGTGCAAAACAGGTAGGTAACGTGCGGAACACCAATGCCGTGGAAGCAGCATCAGACTGAAGGTCGCAATTAGCATATACGCTAACTGGAATATTGTAGTCGCTATCTCTGTTCAGATCTGCAATGGTAAGGGCAGGAGTATTTACAACAGTATCCACTGTAACGCCATCAACCGTATAGATAACGGTCCAGCTGGTTTCGTCGCCGCCCGGTGTCCAAGTCATATCCACACTATGTGCGGTAATATCACCCGTTTCAATATCCGTAGGAGCAGGACAAGTATTGACTACTTCGCCCAAACATACACCAAACTTCACATTGTAACGGTAAGAAACAGAGGTTGCAGATTTATTCGATCCACCCTGAGAAGGAAGACCTTGACTATTGATTTCCAAGCGATGATTTGTATAGTCATCAGTACAATAAACTGCTTTACCTGTCACATCAGACAAATAAAAATTATAATTACCACCATATCTCGTAAAACATGAAGATGAAGGAGCATCCATATAATTCATTAAGAAGGATATAACCAAGTTGCCACCATTGTAGATGAAGGGTTGCTCAAAGGTAATCGTGGACCAGTTGTTATCTCTATTGCTAAACTCAAAACAGTTATCGGTAAATACTTGTTGGAAGTTATCATCAATAGCCACAAAAGAACCGCTAAAGGAGGAAATATTCGTCGTACCAAGCCAAACTGTAATAGGACGTACTGTAGGTGTTGAATTGAAATAATTCAAAGACAAGGTCTTCACAATAGCACCAGGAACTATTCCCATCTCGGTTAATTCAGCTTCCGTGTAGAGTTGTTGGGTATATGAATTATAGTAATAGGATGATACTGGAATTTGATATGATGAACTATTTGTTCCCGTACCGTTTTGAATCAAAGTAGGAATCGTGCAATCGTCGATAGCAGGAAGAACCGTGAAGGAAACTTCGCTGGTATATTCACTTTCGTCACCCGTGGTGCAGATAGCCTTTACGCGGGCCACGTAATTTTGAGGAGCATCCAAGTTAGAAAGGGTGTAGGTGTTTTGCGTAGCAGAAACGCTTACCCATTCTACGGCAGTGGCTCTCTTATATTCAAGTACGTAGGTTTGTCCGGGTTGTCCGGCATTCCATGTAAATTGAGCAGAAGTTTCAGAAACGGTTACATCAAGGTCGGTAGGCATAGGACAAGCCTCCTTGGTAACTTCGATAGTAGTCCAATCGCTGGCGTCTTCATCGCCGCACACAGCCTGTACGCCGAATTCGTAAGCCATATTCTGCATGCCGGGGATAGAATAGGTAGCAGAAGAAACATTAACTACGGTATATTCGCTTTCATTTGTTTTTCTGTAGCGAACGTTGTAACTTTGCGGAGTTCCCCAGTAACCATTGGTCCAGGTAAAGGTGTTGCCACCGTCGAAGGTGATGTTTTCAACTTCAGAACAGGTAGGAGCATCCTGGCAGGAAACGGCGAAAGCAAAACCGGAAAAAGCATTGCTATTGTCAGATTTGAGTCTTAAGGTGAAAGGACCGTAAGAAGAAGTCAGAGTAACATAGCTGCCATCAACGAAGGCTGCATACAAAGGAGCATCTACTGAATTTCCGTCATAAACGAAGAGGGTATCATTAGCGGCGAGGGTATAAGAACCTTCCAAAACCACCAAGCTGGCAGGAGAAGAAGGATTGATAACCATCGTTTCATCGAAGTTGTTGGAATAAAGGCCGTTTACGCCGCCATCATCATAGATATTACCATGGCAGGTGGTGATGTTGTAATCCTCACCCATCACATAGCTCACTTCAATGGTCGTAGTAACCGGTCCAACCCATACGCTTTGGTCGTCGTTACTGCAACGAGCACGCAAGTAGAAATCGTATGTTTGACCATAAGTAAGGTTACCAATGGTAGTCGGTCTGATAGAAGTGGTAATCATTGTACCTTCACCATGTGCGAAACCGGCAACACCATATTCAACATCCCACTTGTTTTCATTACCGCCATAGTTCCAGTTCAATTGAACAGAGCTTTCAGAAGCAACGGTAGCGGTGAAAGCCATCGGTTTAGGACAAGAAGGAATATAGTCAATAACCACATTATCGATGAGAACGCCCTGGTTCGTGTTAGAGGCAAAGCTCTTATCCATGAAGAAAGCGATACGGCCATCGGCATAGGTGTAATTTTCGAAGGAAACCACGTTTTCAGCCCAATTGGCTGTCGGGGTAATCATCTTATAAAGTTTGAAGGATTCATACGGATCGTTCATGTCGGTGATGACACCCACAGCGATTTGTCCGTCGTATCCGTTGTAGGTCATAGCATCGAAAGAAACCTGTACAGCGGTAATGGTGTCGATGACTTCGGGAAGTACGGCATAAATATCGCCATAGTAGTCACCTCTGTCGGAAGAAGCATTATAAGTGTTCAGGAGTCTAAGGGCACCTCCATAAACGGAAGCACCATTGCTAGGGCAGGTACCGGTGAAGAAGGTGTTCCAGCAGGAAGGCATTTCGCTTTCATTGAATTCCTGAGTATAGGGAACTTCAATAGGAGCGCAGTAGGTAGTAGCCTCAGCTATGTTGGAGTAGTCGCTCATATTGCTACCGCAAGCAGATTTTACGCGGAAGATATAAGTGCTATTGGCATCCAATCCCGTCAAAACATAATTGAAAGTATCAACTGTTACTTGGTTCCAGTTATTATCTTGCGTATTAGCATATTCAAGTATCCATTGTTCGGCGCCGGCGCCATCCCATGAAAGTTCAACACTGTTCACTGTGGGGTTGGCGGCAACGAGTTCGGAAGGAATGAACGGACAAGTGGTAATAACCACATTGTCTATAGTGAGTTCTTCACCATTGCAAACGAAGAGGAAGTTGGTGGCTTTGTCTCTGTAAGCGGCAGGAACAAGTACCACAACGTGGGTCATTTCCTCATTGGCTTCGCCAGTGTAGATTGTTGCGAAACGATCCATGGCCGTACCTCTGTAGGAAGCCAAGATAGTGTAGGCACCACCCTTAGCATCGAAGGAAATGTAGGTATTACCCGTAGGAGCAACGTTAATCGGAGGAGTCATCAAAGTGAGATCCGTGGCAGCGGCTTCTGCTTGCCCGCCGAAGGTGAATCCGTTGGTTTCCCAGCAATCAGGAAGGTTGTTGGTAACAAAGTATTCTTCGTAAGGAAGATCTTTAGGAGCGCAACCGGAAGTGAAGGTGTAATAAGTCCAAGCACTTTGGTTAGCTTCATCTTCAGGATCACAAAGAGCCATGATACGAACTTGGTACTCGGTTTGTTCCATCAAACCACCAAAGGTAGTGGAGGCAATACCGCCGATATGGATGTTCACCCAAGCGTCTTCACCAGCTTCAGTGGGTTTGAACTGGAGATCCCATTCCGTTTCTTCGCCACCAGGTGTCCAGGAAATCGTGGTCGTGGTGGAAAGGTTGGAGTTTGTAACGTCCGTAACAGGAGCGCAGACACTTGACGTAGTGAAAGCAACTTCGTCAGTATAGTTGCTGTGATCATTTTCACCGCAAACGGCTTTCACGCGAACAAGGTAATCCGTCTTTTGGGAAAGACCTGCGATGGTGTATGTGGTGTCGTCTACTTCCACGGAAGTCCATTCTTCAGCATCGGCCGTCTTATAGTCCAAAACGAAATTATGTTCGTTGGCGGCAGCCGTCCAAGTAATGGTGGCACCTTCTGTCGTAATATCCTTCACGGTCAAATTGGAAGGATCTTGACAGGAAATCTGGTCGTTGCACTCATACGTAGTGACATCTTTTTTGAATTTAACCACATTGCAGTAATTAATGCGTGTTCCGGAAGCACCCGCATAATTATCAAGTGTATATTCCGTAGAACCGCTATACACATGCATAGCACGGTTATTTCCTGCATTAAAAGCAGAATATGTCAATTTATTTGAACTTGAGCCAAAATAAGTACCTGACTTATTAATAACCATGAGGACAAGGTTGCTGGAACCATTGTAAGTATAAGCACGGTTAAATGTGATTTCTGTCCAATCATTTGCCGCAACGTTCATCGTTCCGTCAAAAACCTTGGTGAAACCATCCTTGCTTTCCCAGTCAGTACTATTGGCAAAAGAAGTTTTATCTGATTGCTTCAAATAAATTTCCACCTCGCGAGGACCAAACTGATTTCTATTCGTATTAAGGAAAGAAATACTATACAGTCTTCCAGCATTACCTAATTCCGTAGGCGTATAAATCTGTTGGGAAACCGTATATTCCCAATAACAATCTGCAGGAACAAAACTATTCGTACCACTTTGCGAAGCGTTAATCTGCTGGTTCTGCTGAGTGGTGCGGGTAATCAAATTCAAGCAGTTCACCAGGAAGGAACCTTCGGCGTAAGCGCTGGATTCCTCGCCGCAAACGGCCTTCACGCGGACATCGTATTTGCTGCTGCCCTGGAGGTCGTTCAAAACTACGGAGTTGGTGGTGGCATTAACAGAATACCATTCATTGTGGTCTTCCAGTTTGTATTCCACAACCCAAGCGTTTTGGGTAGAGTCGCTAACGGTCCAGGAAATGGTGGCGGCATTGCCTTCCACGCTGGCGAGCACATTCATCGGCTGAGCGCAGAGGGCTTCCGTAACGGAGATGTTATCGATAGCGGCAGGGAACTGGGTACCGGCGTTGTTACCGTTGTTTACCCATACAAAGCGTACATCAACCACACCTGCGAAGGAGGGGTTAATTTGGATGGTTTTGTTATTCCACTCGTTGCTGCCTGAGAACTTATAGGTGGCAATATTGTTGCCTTTTTGAATTTCAACGGCCAAATAGTCGCCATTGTTTTCACCCATACCTCTGAAGTCGAAATTGAGCACGGCGCCCATAGCGGGAATCTCCATCTGACGCATAGCGGTAATATTGGCGGCAACACCTGTGTTATATTTGTTGGTAGCGCCATTGGTGGAAGAAACGAAAAGTTTGTTGTTGTCGAAATCCTGAGCCTGGCCCACAAACCATTGGTCGCCGGTTGCGCCGTTGTCGAATACGAAGTTCGGATCAGCGCTGCGGTCGAAGTCGGCAAAATAAGGAAGGGCTGCGGGTTCAGCAGGAGCGGCCGTAATGTCGGCATTGCCACGCGGAGCGATTTCAACGGTAGAGTTATAGCGAATCACTAAGCCGGTCACATTCACAAAGGAATTAGCGACAATCGTAGTATCAAGAACTTTGAAGGTATTGTAAATTTGAATTGTCTGGCCATTGGCGGAGGCATTCACGCCAGAGCCGGCAGTACCAGGGGTCCAGGTAGCGTTGGCACCGAGTTTCAAACCAGAAACGGTGACGAGCATACCTTCATATTTGCTGTAGTTGGCAATCAAGCTGTCAATAGAGACTTCGGTGGGTTGAACAGCGTCACCGGCAACACCGGCAGCGAGAGGAGCTCCATTTTCAGGAGTCAATTCCGCCATGTTGTTATACAATTTATATTTGCCAAATACGCCGCCGGAGATCACATCACCAGCCACATAGGCCTGGGAAAGCGTACCATATATATAGATAGCACCAGATTCATCTTGGATGAAGGTGTGATATTTGTCAGCCGTTTGGAAGAGAACCGTTACATCATTGTTGATTCTTCCCACAGAGGTATTGGCTGCAGCTTTGAAAGCAGCGATATTGTCATATTCCTCAAATGTGGGGAAGGTATAGACAGCAGAAACCACGGGACTGGTACCTTCGCCTAATACGGCGATAGCCTTAATGGTCGTAGTAGTATTAACCGCGATAGGCTGTGTATAGAGAATGCCGGTTTCAACAGAGGGAGTCGTGCCATCCAACGTATAATAGATGTTAGCACCTTCTTCGGCAGTCAGGGTGATCATTTGGTCGGAATAATATTTTCCAGCCACTAAGTCAAAGGTGGGAGCGACAACGGAAGTGTCGACTGCTTCATTCTTTTCGTAAACCTTGATATAGGTCACTTGGGCATTATGATTGGATTCCACCTTGAATACATAGACATTTCCGGCACCTTGATATTCGTCCGCAATATTATACGTCTGCGTGGAAGTAGAACCTGTTGTCTGCGTACTCACAGCCGTGGTACCCACATAGATGTTCTGCTTTGTGGAAGCAGAAGCACCTGCTCTACCCACAACTTCGATTTTCTCTACAGGAAAATCAAAAGCGGGGAGCGTAATCGTTGAATTGTTCTTACCAATCATCAAGTAACCATCGGTATGGTAATAATACTTAGTAGAAGCTTGAAGAATGATGGAATAGCCATCATAGGTGTAAGTATTCGCATTGGTTAGTCCTGAATTTGAACTTACAGGAAAAGCCCAATCGTTACTTGTGAAATCCAAGGTGACCCGCTGGGCCATCATGGAAACACTCATCAAGCATACCAGAAAGCCTACCAAGGCTAATCTGAGCTGTGTAAAATGTTTTTTCATAACAAATTGTTTTAATTAATACTATATATTTATTACTTTATTTATGTTTAAATTATATCGTGTATCAAAAAGGGGAAAGAGTAGGACAAGTTGTTGATTTGAGCGATATATACTACTTCACAATATACAAAAAAAGCGTGCGAAGATACATTTTTTTTATGTAAAACAAAAATTTCAACACTAAAAATAATTATTTTTGCGGCCGTTTCAAAGTCGTTTTTCTATGAAAAAACTATCCATTTTTTTACTTTTCTTAGTCGTGGTCTGTTGTGGATGCCATAAGAAAGAAAAGGTTGCGGCTCCCAAACTCTCCACCGAGCAACAGGCCAAAGTGAAGAATGTGCAGGTTTCCTTCATCCGCTACGAACAACAGCTTTTTTCCTTGGATCCGAATAATCTTTCCAAGGGAGTGGAAAAGCTATATGGGCAGGTTCCCGAAATCCTCATCGCCAAGGATAGTTGGAAAAACGAACAGATGATGAAGGCCTTACAGGGATATCTTGCCGATCCTACCATTAAGGCCATTTATAAGGAGACGCAAAAACAATACGGAAACCTGTCCGATATTCAAAAGCAATTAGAGGATGCCTTGAAAATATATCTTTCCCATTTTCCAGACGATACGATTCCCACTTTCTATACAATGATTTCTGGATTGGATTTCAGTATGCCCTCCGTATGGGAATATGACCAACAATTGTTCGTCAATTTGGACATGTATTTGGGCAAAGATTTCAAATACTATAGTTATGCGGGCATGCCGCGCTTTATCGCCGCCCGCTGCGAACGCAAATTCATCGCCACCGACTGTTTTACCAAGGTTTTGGCATATAAACATTTATCTGACAAAACACTGGTTACCGTGTTGGATAATATGGTGGATGAGGGGAAAAAACTCTTTTTTACGCAGACTATGTTTCCAGACGTTTCACAAGAGGATATCATAGGCTACAGCAAGGAAAAATACGAATGGGCGAAAAAAAACGAAGCGCATGTATGGCAGTACTTTATGGAAAAAAACGTCCTCTATTCCAAAGACGAAGACATGGTTCGGCGCTTTATTGATGAGACTCCATTCACTCGCGAGTTTGGCAATGACTCCCCAGGAAGAATCGGATCGTATATTGGCTGGCATATCGTTCAAAACTACATGCGCAACCATCCCGAAACCACCTTGAAAGAATTAATGCTTATTTCCAACGCCCAGGAAATCCTCAAAGAATCTTATTACAAACCCGGTTTTAACAAATAAAAATAAAGTTGTGTTAATATTGCTTAATAGTATATAAACACTTTTTAAATTTGAATATTTTTGCCGCGAACTATTAAAAAACAAAAAAATTATGTCAGGAGTAAATAAAGTTATCTTACTGGGTCGGTTAGGCAAGGATCCCGACATTAGAACCTTCGAAAACGGAGTAAAAAAAGCATCCTTCACATTGGCAACTTCCGAATATCGCAAAGACAAAGACGGAAACCGCATAGAGTTGACGGAATGGCACAACATCGTATGCTGGCGCAATCTTGCAGAAAATGCCGAAAAGTACCTCAACAAAGGTAAAATGATCTACCTTGAGGGCAAACTCCGTTCCCGCAGTTGGGAAGACAATGGAATCAAACATTTCATTACGGAAATTGAGGCAAGCACCTTCACCATTCTCACTCCGAAGGGAGAAAATGACGCGAGTCAGCCTGTGGTAACGCAAGTGCAGAATAATTCCACAATGACCCCTGTTCCCGAACCTACCTACGAGTCTGTGCCTGAAGCAACTGATGATCTGCCGTTCTAATAATTAAAAAGGTTAATTACCCCGTTGCATCTTGTAGAGATTCCTTCACATCCTCCTATCGTCGGATGTTCGGAATGACGTGCATTCGGCAGGAATCAGCACTGCGGCGGCACCACTTTCGTGCTTTAATTTTGTCACTTTCCGCCGCCGCCACTTCTTGACAAACGATGACATCGTCATTCCGAACGAAGCGCAGCGGAGTGAAGGAATCTCATAACAAGACTAAAAGAGACAATCCCTTTAAAAATTAAAGAGGTGAGAAATGGATATGTTGTTTCTCACCTCTAATGTTTTTTACGGACGTATGTATATATGTTCTAACAATATAACCTTTGATTTTACAAAGGACTAACTTGAAACTTTCTGCGGACGCATTGATGCGTCCCTACAAGGTGTCAAGGTTTACATAGTCACATCTTGAAACCTGAAACTCAATGCGCTTCAAACCAACTTGTGCCGAAATTGATATCCACATCCAACGGAACGGAGAGCTGCATAGAGCCACTCATTCGCTCGCGTACAATCTGGGTGAGTTCCTCCAATTCGTCTTTGCGTGCGTCAAACACCAATTCATCGTGCACTTGCAAAATCATTCGGCTCCGCAGGTGACGCTCGTCAATGTCGTGTTGGATGGTCACCATCGCAATCTTGATGAGGTCGGCAGCAGTTCCCTGGATAGGCGCGTTGATGGCGTTTCGCTCTGCGGCCTTGCGCAGCAGTCCGTTTTGCGCGTTAATGTCACGAATGTAGCGACGACGTCCCAAAAGTGTTTCCACGTACAGGTTCTCGCGGGCAAACTCCAACGTATTATTCAAGTACTCAGTAATTTTCGGAAAACTGTTGTAGTAGTCGGTGATGAGTTTGCGTGCCTCGCCCTGCGGTATCTGCAGTCTGTCGGCCAAGCCGAAGGCGGAGATGCCATATAGGATGCCGAAATTCACGGTTTTAGCCGAGCGGCGCATATCCTTGGTGACCTCATCCTGCGCCACGCCGAAAATGTGCGCGGCCATGGATGCGTGAATATCCTCATTGCGTCGGAAAGTCTCAATCATGCGCTCGTCACCGCACACGTGCGCCACAATGCGCAACTCTATCTGCGAATAGTCGGCGGCCAAGATAATGTGCTCATCGTCGGAAGCCACAAACGCCTTGCGAATGTCGCGGCCCCGCTCAGTGCGCACCGGGATATTCTGCAAATTCGGGTTCACCGAACTCAACCGGCCCGTGGAGGTGATGGTCTGCGTGAACGTGGAATGGATGCGCCCCGTCTTGGGATTGATCAACTGCGGCAGCGCATCTATATAGGTGGATTTTAGTTTCGACAGTTTGCGCCACTCCAGAATCAGCGGCACGATGGGATGCTTGGAGGCCATCTTCAAGAGCACCTCCTCGCCCGTCTGATATTGCTTGCTCTTCGTCAGTTTGGCATTTTCGATAATGTGCATCTTCTCAAAAAGCACTTCGCCCAACTGCTTGGGAGAACCGATGTTAAACGACACGCCGGCATATTCGTAAATCTGCGTTTCCAACTCTTTGAGTTCGGCGTTCATCGTTTCGGAGTTTTTCTGCAAGGTGGGCACATCGACCTTCACACCCGTGCGCTCCATTTCCGCCAAAACAGGCACTAACGGCATCTCAACATTTTCAAACAAAGATTCCAGCTGATTGTCGCGCAACTCCTGCAGCAACAACGGATATAGTTTTACGTAGCAGCTTACGCGCTCAACTGCCACATTCTGCAATTCTTTGTTGTCCGCTTTCGGCGTATAGTCAAAATACGCAGCCGTAATGCGGTCCAAGCCGTGCTGATTTTCCGGTTGAATGAGATAATGGGCTATCTGCAAGTCAAAAATCTGTACTGTCGGCTCTACCTTGAAGACTTTCAAAAACTTGTACGTCGGCTTGCTCTCATACGTGACAACTGTATGGTCACCCGTGAAAATCCACTGTATCAATTGCTGATAATAGCGGTGCTCGCTCTCTACAAAATGGTAATAGCAGGTTTGGTCGTCCATAGCAAAGGCAAAGCCGGCAATGCGGTCGTCCTGCATAATCCAGTCGAAGAAGATGTGATTGGTAGTTGGTGAGAAGCGAGAAGTGAGAAGTGAGAAGTTGGATGAGTCTATGGATACGATTTGAGGCAAGAGGATGAGTGGTTCCTCTTTGGTTTCTTCTTCGGGGAGTACGGCATCCTGATTGAAAAGGTCTATTTCGACCTTGGGTTGCTGTAACGACAAATCTGTAAAGATGCGCTGTGACAGGGCTTTGAATTCCAATTCGTTGAAAATGGCTTTGAGTTTTGCGGGGTCGGGGCCTTTGTAGGCCATCTCCTCAAAATTGCACTCCACCGGGACATCAATCATAATGGTGGCGAGTTGTTTGGAAAGGAGGGCCTGCTCTTTGTTTTCCAAAAGCAAGTTCTGCAGTTTCTCTTTTTCCTGGTTGGCATTGCAGGCATAGATACCCTCAATGGTGTCGTATTTGGCCAGCAGTTTTTTGGCGCTCACGGGGCCCACGCCCGGCACGCCGGGGATGTTGTCGGAGGAGTCGCCCTGCAAGCCCAAGATATCGATAACCTGTTCTGGACGTTGGATGCCGAACTTCTCGCAAATTTCGGCGGGTCCTAAAATTTCAGCCGGCTGGCCGAACTTGCCGGGCTTGTACATCTTGATGTTTTCGGACACCAACTGCCCGTAGTCTTTGTCTGACGTGACCATAAACACGTCATAGCCTTCTATTTCAGCGTGTTTGGCCAGGGTGCCCACCACGTCGTCGGCCTCGTAGCCGTCAATGCCGATTTGCATAATGCCGAATGCGTCTAACACGCGGTGAATGTACGGCACGGAATTGATGATATCGTCAGGCGTGGCCTCGCGGTTGGCTTTGTAGTCCTGATAGTCAATATGTCGGAACGTAGGTGCGCCTGTGTCGAAAGCCACGGCAATGTGCGTGGGCTTCTCGTTTTTGACCAACTCATAGAACATATTGGTAAAGCCGAGAATGGCCGATGTGTTCAAGCCCTTGGATGTGAAGCGCGGGCTTTTAATCATCGCATAATAAGCTCTGAAAATCAAGCCCATAGCGTCTATTAGGAAAAGTTTGGGTTTCATTTTAGTTTCAAGTTCCATGTTTCAAGTTTCAAGAAAAGTTACTCGGTATATGAAGTGTCGTGCTTGTTGGCGACTGTTTAAGGTTACACACATATCTACCTCTCTACTCATCTACTTATCTACCTTTCAGTTCACTGGTCACTGGTCACCGTTCACTACAGCTGGTAGTTTCGTGCTCCGAAGATGGCGCTGCCGATGCGGATGAAGGTACTCCCCTCCTCTACCGCGATGGGATAATCGTCGGTCATGCCCATAGAGAGCTCTTTGAAATCTGCATCGTCGGCAAAGTATTTCTGCTTCAGCGTGTCAAAGATTTGGTGCAGGTGTTGGAACTCGCGGCGCACCTGGCCCATATCTTCAGTGAACGTGCCCATACCCATCACGCCGCAGATGTGGACGTTTTTCCAGTTTTGGAAATCGGCGGAGTTGAGCATTTCCTCACATTCCCGGAGGTCAAAGCCGAACTTTGTTTCTTCGGCGGCAATGTGGAATTGCAGCAGACACGGAATCACGCGGTCGTTCTTGAGCGCGTACTTGTTCACCTCGCCCAGCAGTTCGGCACTGTCAATGCTGTGAATCATCGTCACGTAGGGCGCGATGTACTTGATTTTGTTGGTTTGCAGGTGACCGATGAAGTGCCACTGGATGTCCTTTGGCAGGATTTCGTGTTTGGCCTTCATTTCCTGAGCCTTATTTTCACCGAAAGCACGTTGGCCTTCGTTGTACAAAGTCTGGATATCTTCCGCCGGTTTGAATTTCGAAACGGCAATCAATTGCACCAGAGCGGGCAGAGAATTTTTAATTTCGTAGTATTTTTCTATGTTCATTATAATATGATAATTATGGTCTTAGACAATCTATAGGAACAATATAAATTCCATTTTTCATCCGATATGCGAATTTTCCTGTCGCTGTGACAATCATCAAAAAAGATGGTTCTTTCATTTTTGTCGTATCTATTTTTGATTTCAGCTGTGTCAGCGTTTTCACACCTTCTGCTATTAAGGAATCCCCGCCCAATTTGATTTCGATTAAACCGTATAACCCATTTCTAAGATGAATAACGGCATCACATTCCAAACCAGAAGAATCACGATAATGGAAAAGGGAGCCCATCATAGATTCCGCGTATGTTCTCAGATCCCGCACACACAGTGTTTCAAAAAACAATCCCAAAGACGATAAATCATCCATCAAAGCATCAGGTCCCAAATTTAGAATAGCTGTTCCAATAGAAGGATCCGTGAAATATCTCGTATCTGACGTTCTGATAGCTGTTTTGGAGCGTAAATTGGGGTTCCAAGCAGGAACATCTTCTATTACGAACATTTTTTTTAGGGAAAGAATATAAGATGCAATAGTATCTACATCCAAAACAGCAACCTCATTATTAGCCAAATCATCACAAATGGTCTTATATGAAGATTGTGCTCCCTGCAGGCGCGCATACGACCGCATCAGTCTTTTAACTCTTTCGGGGTTTCGGTTCACATCATCAACCTTGGATATGTCTCTGTTTGTTATAGCATCACAATAATCAAATGCCTGGTCCAAAGCAAATTCTGGATCCATATCTAGAGCTTTCGGCCAACCGCCGCGACAAATCAGATAAGCTATATCCCGTAAAGAATGGTTCGACTCGGCATATATTTCACCTTCTTCCTGAAACAATTTCGACAAACTGACCTTCCCATTCGAATCGCCCGATTCAAACAAAGACATCGGACGCATTCGCAACCAACCAAATCTTCCTGTTCCTGAGTGATTTACTCGTTCATTATGAACTGGAACCGACGAACCCGTAAGAATGAAATATCCCAATCCATCTCTATGATCTACTTCAAATCGTATGGAATCCCATAAAGTAGGAACAATTTGCCATTCGTCAATCAGGCGGGGCGTCTCTCCCTGCAATAGAGCTTTGGGCTGAATATCAGCTTGTATTTTATACTGAGAAAACATCTCCGGGTCATCAATATAGACAACACTTTGGGCGTGTTGTTCCGCAGTTGTCGTTTTTCCACACCACTTGGGTCCCTCAATCAACACTGCGCCCTTTCCTGCCAACTTTCTGTCTAATAAATCATCAGCTATTCTTTTTCTATATTTTTCCATACACGAAGTTTGAGGCAAAAATACATTTTTCCGTCATTTGTTGGAAAATTTTTCCGTCATTTGTTAGAAAATTTTTCCTTTGTTTGTGAACGAGGTTGGGGAATGATATATTGTTTTCCAACTTGCCGCCCAATAAGTAGATACGATCTACTCGAATAATAAACTATGTACTTTTACCGTCAAAAATCAATTGTTTAACATATTTATAAAACCAAACACGATGAAAAAGAAAGTTTTCTTGTTATTATTTTTAGTAGCTATTATCGGTTCTGTGGCTGCACAACAGAACTCCTTAACGATGGTGAGACACGGTGGGCATCTTCGCTATGAGGGCTCTTTAGAAAATATAGACAAACAGAATCTTTCTATCATTTTAGATGAGAATGCTATATCAAATTATATGTTGGCTCGACGCGAGTATATTGCCGCAGGATACAATCAGCATAAGTTATCCATAACCCCTTCTTCCAATTCGGTAGGAATAGGACTTACTTTTAGTTTTTAAAAAACAGGAAGAGATATTATTAGAAGGCAGCCTTAATGATTTTTGGAATGAAACGGCAAATGAATAATGTGCTGCTGCAACGGATTACATTGTGGCCAATTGCGACAATGACAAAAAATGATGTATTTGAAAAAGTGTATTAACTATTTATCCTACAACACTTTCACGACTTTCTTCTGAACCTTTTGTCCTTGCGCGTTGGTGATGTTGAGAAGATAGACGCCTGCGGGCCAGTTCGCACAGTCCATCATCTGCATGGTGCCTGAGGCAGCAAACGTTGCGACAAGGCGGCCGAAAGAGTCGTAAACCTCAACGCTTCGGAGTTCCTCACCGCGCACCACCACTCGGTCGGTGGCTGGGTTAGGGAACACGTCAACCTGGAGGCGTGCAACTTCGTGTTCGTCTATGCCCATGGTGTTCACCGCAAAGTGATGTGGGTCGGCGGCCCCGATGTACGGATGGCACTCTCTCCTACCCGACTCGTCTTTTGCGAAAACATAATAATCAACCTCATCGTGCAAATCCGCATGGATGAACGCTTCGTAGTCGTCACCACCCATATATTGCATTGGCACACTCTGCCACTCACCCTCGTTGATTCGGTAGAAAACCCGCACGGAATCCTCTACCAAAGAGGCACCACTCAATGGTTTGACAGTGGCCGTGATCCGCTGGCCCATACAACCGTCCTGGCCCGTGAACACAGGAATATGACGTATATACAACATATCTTTGTCGGCCAGTTCGTGCGTACGGCAATGCAATGCGTCAGTATTGTACCACGGAGTGTAATACGACTCCATAACGGGCACTATCGTATAGCCCGGCATGGCCTGCTCATATACGGCAATAGCGTCATCATCCCATTGCGTTCCCGTAACAGGCACAAACACGTGGTCGTTCAATATCAGGGAGTTCGTGTAAGGGGTATCATAATAGCCGCTGCCCGGTTCATACACTCTGTAAACCTGGTAGTGATTACCCCAGGCTGTTAGTGTGTTGGCAAAGAGGTTCGCGGCAATTTCATATTCCGAGTAGCGCGGATTATTGGCAGGCACCTGCCCGATGAGCATTTTGTCAGGAGCCAAGAACTTGCCCCAGCAGTCGATATGCGCAATATAATCGCCCAACGGATCATTGGTGATGAGATAGTTGTCAACACCCAAGTAATTATGTGCCATATTCGTTAAAGAAGCCTCTGTCTGGTTGGGATTTTCTTCCAAAATCAAGGATGTGGAGGCAGCCGTACCATAGCCGTTCACCATATAGTTACCGCCGGTGTGGACCATAGGCATCTCGTAACGTTCCATCCCCATTTTGTTGGTAACGGAGACGAGGGCGGCATCATCGTGCGGGCGGGACGGGCGATTGTAGGTGAAGTCCACCACGCCAACCTCATCATTGCCATCGATGATGAACCACGGACCATAGTCGCGGGTCCAGTAGGAGTCGTGGTTCACTACCCAATATTGCACATTGTCAGTATTGACGCCATTAGCCAGGAAATAGTTTTTCACCGTGTTGCTGTCAGAAGCGCGATAGACAAGCACTTTGGCCTGGGTGATGAGCGAGAGTTCGCGCACAAGGTCAATAGGCACACCCAGCGGATAGGCTATCATCACGCCGCCCATAGGTTGAAATTCCGCCAAAGCCGTCACGGGTGCCGTGGGCGGTGTGCTCGTCCGCACATGCACGTACCAAGTGGGCAGCATCTGGTGTTCCTGAGCGGTTGGCGCATACGGAAACTTCTGGTGGGTGGCGTAGTGCTCCGCCTGTCCCCATGCAGAATATATTGAAAGGCAAAGGGATATCAAAAGAAAAGTTGATTTTTTCATTTTATTCTATACCCAGCCGTCTATTTGTTCACGTTTGCCGTAATGGTTAGAATGGTTTCCGCAGGATAGGTATTCGCACCAACCAAAATGCGCTTATGCACTTTACCATTTTGCGACTTAGAATCAAAAGTAACGGTAATTTCTCCAGATTCTCCGGGACGAATAGGTGCTTTCGGCGGTTGGGAGGTTGTACAACCACACGTGGCTTCGGAAGAATAG
This sequence comes from Bacteroidales bacterium, assembly GCA_045600525.1. GTDB lineage: Bacteria > Bacteroidota > Bacteroidia > Bacteroidales > WCHB1-69 > F23-D06. The sequence goes on along the minus strand of JAZRYC010000159.1, from coordinate 30,347 downwards.
ATAATGAGATTTGACTTTCCCGTGTTTTTGAATTTGAAAGAATAAGACAATTTCTCGCCTTGGACTACATCACCAAAATCATAAGAAGTCTTTTCAAATTCAATAACTGGTAGTTTATCGGCATCCTTCTTTGAAAGACCATTGGCCGTCTGGGGAATATGCACATCCGACACTTTAAAATCACCTTCCTGGGCGGGTTTTTTGTGACAGGAATTCAACATAAACAAACCTGCCACCAATATCATAATCGCAATTTTTTTCATATCAATATTTTTTACAACAATCCCAAACCAACTTTATTTAGTTTTCCCTGCTCCTTCAAATCCACAATGATTCTATCCAAAATTCCATTGACAAAGATCTGGCTTTTTTCAGAACTATATAATTTTGCCAAGTCAATATATTCATTCATTGTAACCTTTACGGGAATAGACGGAAACTGGGTGAATTCACAAATAGCCATTTTCATAAGAAGGATATCCATACCTATGACGCGTTCAAGTTCCCAATTCTGCAATTTTTCTTCAATCATCTCTTCAAATTCCGCATCGTGTTGGATAGTCTTCATAAATAAATCCTTGCAGAAAAACTCATCTTCGCGATCATTTGCCTTGAATAATGTGAGAATTTTGCAATTATCGCTGGCATTTTCCTTGAACTTGAGCACATTTTTGTAAAACATCATCAATGCTTCCTCATAATCATCCAACCAATTTGTTTCTTTCTCACTGAAGAACCATCTCATGTGATCGTCTTTGGCAAAGATATTCTCAATGATGTCGATTACCAATTTTTTATCTTCATCATAACTTCTAGAAGGATTAGACATATAGGTCTGATATTCTTCCAAGTCTTCAATCTGATGGAAAAGACGGGTGATAAAATCTGTATCCTGCAACCAGCTGATATGATTGTTTTCAATGAGCTTCTTAAGGGTGACATTGTTTTCCATTTGCTCAATCACCTTATTATCCACAAACTTCGTATTAGGATTCAGATCCTCATACGTTGGATTGTTCTTGCCTTTAAAGTCTTCCAACTTGTTTCTGCGATAATAAGTGACTTCTGGCAATATGGAGAAAAACCACAGAAAGAGCACATAGCAGTTTTTAACTGTCTTTACTAATTCTATTTGTGCGGAAACAGGGTCTTCGTAGGACTTTATGCTATGGGCATAAAGAGCCTGCATTGTTTTTGTTCGCAAATATCTTCTACTGACCATGAGTTGTTTTTTAGTACGACAATGTTTTATTTAAGTGTAAAATAACTTTCTCCCAAGAATTGGTCGTCCGTGAAAATTTGCACCACATATTGACCCTTGATAGCTTTATCATCAGGCATCAAATCCCAATTCAAAGTAACGTTTTGTGCCTTATTTTTATAAGCCACCACTGTTTTAGAAGAATATTGCATTCTCTGACCATTGTGAACAAAGGAATATGTTTCGCCGGAACCCGGAGTGAGCACCTTGCCGGAACCTGGCACGGCAATACGGCAATACACATTTACAGGACCTTCTTCTATAAGTGAATTTTCACCTAAAATGAACGTTGTTTTTATTCTTTTCACGCGAGACGCCTTTTCGGTAGGTTCTTCTGTTCCCTTTGCCTTCATCATATAACCAGCGCTTCGAATATTGTAAGCCTTATAGACAGCGGCATTAGAAATCTTTGTAGAAAGATCTTCGTTGGACTTCTGAATAAGTTCTTTGTCTTGGCGTTCCTGCTCAAGAGTGGCCTTCACCTGAGTGTTTTCATCCTTAAGCACCTTATTCTCCTGATAGAGTTTGTCCATCTCCTTAACATATTCCTGGGAAATGTTTTGCAAACGTTCCAATTGACGTTTAATTTTCTTATAATCAGCCTGAGAATTGATCAATTGTTCGATTTCTGCGGCGTGCGCCATGATGATGCTGTCCTTTTCACTCAACTGATCGGAAAGATCACCATACTGAGCTTTGATTTTCTCGTGTTCTGCCAAAAGGGAATCTAACTCCGATTGAAGTTCAATGTTGCTATTTTCCACTTTGGAGTATTCCTTGTTCAAAACAGGTTTTGCAAAAAATCCAAAATAAAGGGTGGTTGCAAAGAACAAACCTGCCAAGATTCCTAATAAAATGACCCATTTCTTCAGAGGATTGGGTTCTTGATTTTGATTGCTGTTTGATAAAGAGCTTGTTGATTCCATTTTTATGTGATTTTATTATTATCAAATAAATTATTTTTCCAAATATTGATACAAATTCTTAGGAAGATAAAACGTTTCATTGATCGGCATATACACAATAACGGAGGAAATCTCGATCTTCTTATTGTTTACCATCACGTAATTCGTATAACTATCGGCCACCAAAGTGTTCCTCTTGTTTTTAACGGTTAATCTGTAATCATATTTTCCAAGGCTGTCAATTTGCACCTTATAATCGGCAAAAACCTGATGGTGGTCAGCGTAGATGTCTTGCGTCAAAATAGACAGAGAGTCCTTCAAGCCCAATTGGCGACAGAGATATTGATGCATTTGCACATTGGTCACGAAACCATTCAAAACATCATCGGCCGGATGATACATGGCATAAAACACATTTTCGCCCGTATGACCGAATGTGGTGAATCCGAACACCGTACGAGCATAGAGGAACTGTCCAAGCATTTTGGAAAGACTGAGGTTTCCTTTTCGCTCTTCCTTTGTCAAAGAGGATTTACTATAATCTTTAGCTGACTGCAGATAGGCTATGTCTGCGTCTGAAAGTTGAATATTAAAATATTTCAAGAAAAGTTCAGGCCACTCAGACGTTTTCAAATCCTTTAATTTCTGTGCCATAGAACTTGTGGAAAGGTTATAGTTGTCTAACGAAGCCATAATTTGTTCAAGAGACATTTTATCGTACCCGTGATTGGAAAAAGAACTTCCAATGGTAATGGCACTGGTTCCATGATCGGGCATGACCACGACTACAGTTTCGCCATTCTTTTTAGCAAAATCGACAGCTGTTCCAAAGGCTTCGTCAAAAGCAAGAAAATCGGTAATAGCCGCCTTTGCGTCATTATCATGAGCCGCCCAGTCTACCTTGCTGCCTTCCACCATTAGGAAGAAACCATTGGGGTTTTTGGAAAGAAGGTCTATGGCCTTGCGGGTCATTTCCGACAAAGAAGGCGTGGTGGCGGTATCGCGTTCCATTTCATACGCCATGCAGGCCGGATCATACAAAGCCCACATCGGAGCGTTAGCACAGTTGTTCATACCATTGCGGTCGTTGAGGAACAAACTATATCCGTGTTCATTCAAAAAGGATTGTTCCTTTTCATTTAAAAAGGAAACACCTCCGCCTATCACCACATCCACAAGATTACCGACCATTTGCGGGGCAATAGCCCCATATTGTCCGCGATCATAGGTATGTGCGGCACAGTCGGCCGGAGTGGCGTGGGGAAATTCACAAGTAAACACGAGTCCCGCAGATTTATGTTTCAACTGCTTTGCACCTTCAAGAAGAGTAGCCAAAGGCTGATAGGCGCGAGCAGAATCCACAAAAACCAAATCATGATCCGTATGAACGGGATATGTGGAAACAAAACCTGTTTGTGTGGGCTGGCCCGTCATATAACAAGCCGTCGTCGGAGCAGAATCCCCAATGGGAGCATCCGAAGAATGGGTGTTTAACAATCCTCTTAAATAGGGATCCAAATGCAGGCATGTTTCAGAAGTATTCTGATAAGTCTGATACCATCGTGCGGCGGCGAGCAGACTAGTGGAGGTACCATCAGGAATCATAACAATAACGTTTTGGACGGCCTTGGGTTGGGCCGACAACGCTATCATTATAAAAAACAAAGCGTTACAAAGAACGAATCTTTTCATTTTATTCCTATTTGAATGTGCGCAAAAGTACGAAAAAAGACAACAAGAAAAAGGAGTCAAACAAAAATATATCTTAAAACACCTCATTTTTTTATATTCTTCTTTTTTGTATCTTTGCCGCCTTAAAAAATGTTAAAAACGATTATGATTGATAAGGAATTTATACCTGTCGTTCCTCGCAGCAAGAAAACGCGCCTTCGCTATCGCGTAGCGGTCATTGGAAGTGGTAGTTGGGCAACAGCCATCATCAAAATCATTTCTTCCAACTTGGAGCATATCCACTGGTGGGTGCGCGATCCGCAGGCTGCTGCTGACATTGCCCAGTACGGACATAATCCGAAATACCTCAGTTCCGTTTTCATCAACCCTGAAGATGTAAAGGTCAGCACCGATCTTCGTTCCGTGGTTTCCAAATCCGACTACGTTATCATAGTCACCCCTTCCGCATATCTGGCACAAACTTTGGAACCCTTGCAAAGAAGCCAACTGCATAAAAAGAAAATCATCCTGGCTGTCAAAGGCATTGTGCCTGAAACCATGCAGCTCATCAGCGACTACATGCAGACTCGCTTCAAAGTTCCCTTGGAAAACATGTCCATCATCAGCGGTCCCTCCCATGCGGAAGAAATCGCACAAGAAAAGTTCACCTACCTTACAGCGGCCTCAGCCAATAGGGAATTGGCCGAAACAGTTGCTAAATTCTTTACCAACCGATACTGCAGAGCCTCTGTTTCAAACGACATGGTGGGCGCAGAACTTTCTATTGTGTTAAAAAATATTTACGCGTTGGGGGCAGGTATATACAGCGGACTGGGTTACGGCGACAATTTCATTGCCGCATACGTGGCCAACTGCCTTAAGGAAATGAAATATTTTGTGTCTAAAATCTATCCTAACGACCAAAGACACATTTCTGATTCTGTGTATTTGGGCGATCTCCTGGTTACCGCATACTCCACCTACAGCCGCAACCGACTTTTCGGCATTATGATCGGCCATGGCCTTTCCGTTCGTGTTTCTCTATTAGAACTACGCATGGTATCAGAAGGTTACACCGCTTGTCGATGCGTGCATGAAATCAACAAAAAGTATCAGGCCGATATTCCCATTGTGGAAACCATCTACGGCATTCTTTATGAAAACAACAATGTCTCTTCCGAAATGAAGCGCATTGCGGAACACTTCGTATAATGATTCGCTTCGTCCTGCATAACGACATAGATGCCCGCAAATGGGACGACACCATTTCAAAGGCAAAGTTCCCAACCATTATGGCCACATACGGGATACTGGACCTCCTCACAGAAGGAAGCACGTGGCATGCCCTTATTATGGACGACTATACCAGCATAATGCCGCTGCCAGTAAGAAAAAAATGGGGGATTGATTATATATTTTCACCCTTTTTCTGCTCCCAACTAGGAATATTCTCCACCGAACCCATCTCACCCGAACTTACCAAGTCTTTTTTTGACGCGATTCCAAAAGAATACAAACAGACAGATCTTCTTCTCAACATTAGCAACAATCCTCTTCTCTTTGAGAAAAACACCTCAACACTTTGTTCGCACGCAATGTCACTGAACGACACCTACGAGAATATATACGCGCATTTTTCACAAAACGTCAGACGCAACATCAAATCTGCTGAAAAAAAGCATTTGGTTTTTGAATATGATGCCGAAATATTGAACGACGTAATCAAACTCTTTCAAAATAATCGGGGACGCAACAAAGCTGTTCATTATCAGGATAATGACTATCAAACATTACACAGGATTGCCAACAAATTATGGGAAATAAACCGACTGGACATCTGTGGCGTTTGGTCTGAAAATCATTCTGATCTGATTGCCGGTGCTTTCTTCATCAAAGACTATGACCGAATCTGGTTTTGGTTTTCCGGTCGGGATGAAAAGGCCGCTGCCGACAAGCCCATGTTTTATCTTATAGACCAATATTTGCGGAACAATGCGCAAACCCCATATCATTTTGATTTCAATGGATCTTCCAATGAAAATGTGGCAAGAATGTACAGAGGTTTTGGCGGAACCCCCTACCCTATTAAAATGATACAATACACCAGACCCTGGATAGGCAAACCTCTGATGCGGCTATATCAAAAAATAAAACATTAATAGGAAACCTTTTCCACTTTATTGTCTAATATTTCCAAGAACTGGGTGTTTATATTTTCATAACCGCCTCCCGGAGTTTTATCAAAACTGAAATGAAAAGAAATGGGCTCGATTTTAACTCGATCTATATCATTATCATTTAACAGAAATTCCGTAAAAAATCGAGCAACATCATATCCCTGAAAGGCGAAATTTTCAAGCGTTGGCGGCGCATTGAATTTTTCCATGTAACGATTCACAAAAAGTTGCGTTCGCTCGTTGTCATAATCCACATAATAATCGGAAAAATAATGAATGTTCAATCTGGAGTAATATTCCACATCATACGTTTTGGAACTCATCCATGTTTCAGGAACCACTAACATAAAGTCTTCCGATTTTGCCTTATACAACAAATCTCTTGAAAGCATAAGCATTTTGGCTTCATTACTGTTAAAAACCAAAATGATGTTTTTCCTGTTTTGATCCATCATACCTATCACCCCACTGTGGGAAGAAGTTGTTTTAAAGGAAATATGATGTTCTGTGAAATAGTTGGCATAGGTTGTGTGTACTTTGTTTTTCTTTTCCTGCGTGGTATCTATCAACATTATAATTTGATATTTTGGAAATTGATCCACTATGTAGGCAATTGTTGCTGGCTGGGTCTCCAAAGAAGGGATAAGTTTATACACATATTCATTGTTTTTCAAAATATCCGTCCTGGTCGTAAATGGATTGACTATAGGAATACCGTATTTTTGAGCATATTGCGCAGCAATCAAAAATTGTCCACTGAAAAAAGGCCCCACAATTAAATCAACATCCTTCATCAAAGTTTCGTTTTCCATTATCGAACGAAGATATGATTCACTGTTAGTTACATCCTTTACTATGATTTTCAACGGAGCACCCGCCTTCGCATATTCGTCAAAAGCCACTTGCGCGCCCGCCCAAAAACCCATTAACTGAAAGGATTTTACATTTTGTATGTCGTCGCTGCTTTTAATACTATAAAGTTCTTCCTCATTGAAATCCTTTGAATAAAAAGGTATTAAGAATAAAATCGTCTTTTCCGAAGAGGACAATTGCTGTGCATACATAGGTACAGCCATTAAAACCACCAAAACGAAAGAAAATATTTTCTTTATCATAACCTATTAATTATCATTCAGTTTAATAAAAATAAACAACATTGTCGTAAAAGCCCACAAAGAGGAACCGCCATAGCTGATGAAAGGCAGCGGAATACCGATAATGGGAACCAGCCCGATGGTCATACCTATATTCACAAAAAAATGCACGATGATAATACCCGAAATACCATATCCATAGTAACGCACAAAGGGCGATCGCTGTTTTTCGGAAAGCATCAATATCCGCAATATTAAGGCAATGTATAATCCAAACACAACCAAAGTTCCCATAAAACCCCATTCTTCGCCAATGGCGCAGAAAATAAAGTCTGTACTTTGTTCTGGAACGAATTTCAATTTTGTCTGAGTTCCCTTCAAATACCCTTTTCCAAAGATACCACCCGAACCGATAGCTATCTTGGATTGGTTAAGATTGAAATCGGCACCCTTGGGATCCGAGGTTTGGCCGAGAATGGTGGCTACACGGATCTTCTGATGAGGTTCCAAGACATTCTCATAAAGGATGTTTACAGAAAAGACAAACACAATGCTGATCACATAGATCAGGATGTCGCGTTTGATATTCTTTTTCTGGTTTCTGTCCCTGATAAAAAATATAATGAAAACCACCGTCAACAGCGCAACGGCATAAAGTTCGTTGAATTTCAGGGTGAAAACGGCAAGAAAGGCGGCAACTAGCACTAATATGAGCAATCCACCACTAAGTCCTTCCCGATAAAAAAGCAGAATAAACGAGGCAAAAACGAGTGCCGAACCCGCATCATGCTGCAACATGATGACCATCACCGGAACCAGTACAATTCCCGAAACAATCAGCCAGACAAATTTTTTCTCCGTACTGGTTTTTCCTTCGTTGAAGAACTTAGCCAAGGCCAAAGCGGTAGCTACTTTCATAAATTCCGTTGGCTGTATGCTGAACTCGCCTATCTTAATCCATGCCTTTGCACCCGATATTTCCGTTCCCACCACCAAAACCAATAACATCAGAAAAAGGCAGACGGCATAGAAATAATAGGCGTAATGTTGTATGACCTTATTGTCAATAAAAAGAATACAAACTCCCAAGAGCACAGATGTTCCAATCCAAATCAACTGCTTGCAATAAGGCTGACTGATATCAAAAATGGCATTAACGCTGTCGGGAACATAGCAGGTGGAATATATAGTGATCCAGCCTATAAACACCAAAGCGATATAGTAAATGATCAGACGTGCGTCGTAACCTTTTGTATTTCTTCTATTAAGGTCTGAATACATACTATTTTAAATAGATTTCCTTCATACGTGTTTCCAAATCCGTTCGCTTAACCTCACCTGTAAGATAGAGTTCGGCTAAAAGAGAGGCAATAGGACAAGCCACTGTTGCTCCAAATCCGCCATTTTCCACCAGACAGAAAATTACAATTTTCGGATCGTCGGCGGGGGCAATAAGGGCAAACACAGAATGGTCTGCTCCGTGCGGGTTCTGCGCAGTACCTGTCTTTCCAGCCACCACGATGCCGGGAATCTGTGCGGTTCGTCCCGTACCATTGGTAACCACCAACTTCATTCCCTCCATCACCGTTTGAAAATGTCGAGGCTCTATCTTTGAATATATCTTCTCGCTAAATTGCTTGTTCAAACTATCCTTATTTCCAATTGCCCTAACGATATGCGGGCGAATATAATACCCTTTGTTGGCTATTACCGCCAACATGTTTGCCATTTGAAGCGGCGTCACTGCCGCTTCGCCCTGACCGATACCCATGGACACCACCGTATTACCATTCCAACTCTTATTATATTTCTTGTCAAAATAATCGGCTGTGGGAATACTTCCCTGTAGCTCGTAAGGTAAGTCTGTTTCATATTTTTGAGCGAAACCCATGGAATGCATATAGTCCAACCACGCGGTATATGCCTCCTGCACATTTTTGTATTTCCGACGATTAGATAAAATGTTGTAATAGGCGCGACAAAAATAGGTATTGCACGAACGCTGGATGGCTGTGAATATATTCAATCCTCCGCAATTATGGCAATGCACGACATGACTTCCTATATGGTAACCGCCTCCCGAACAAGAATACACCGTTGATGCGGAAACAATACCTTCTTGCAGGGCAATGAGGCCGTTGGCCAATTTAAACGTGGAACCTGGCGGATAACTTGCCATCAATGCTCGATTGAAAAGCGGTTTTTTGGGATCTTCCAACAATGTGGCATAGTTTTTAGGACGAGCCGTACCCACCAAAAGGTTGGGATCGTATGTGGGAGCGGAAATCAAACACAAAATCTCTCCCGTCTTAGGTTCAATGGCAACAATGCTTCCCCTCTTGTGGGCCATAAGTTCTTCCCCGTATCGCTGCAAACGCATATCCAATGTACTCCAAATAGAAGTGCCCGGAACCGCCACCATATCTTCCGAACCATTGTCATAACTTCCGACCTCACGGTTGTGAACATCCACCAAAACAACACGTTTCCCTTTTGAACCGCGTAGTATCGATTCGTATGCCTTCTCTATCCCGCTTTTCCCGATATAGTCGCCCATCTGATAATAGGGATCATTCTCCATATCCTGTTCATTAACCTCACTGACATATCCCAAAATATGGGCCGCTATTGGATTCGGATAGGATCGAAGAGTACGATTTTGAACAAAGAAACCAGGAAATTCGTACATCTTTTCCTGCAAAAATCCATAGTCTTCCTTTGAAATCTGCTGTTCGAAAAGAGAAGGAACAATAAGCGAATATTTCTTTGCCTTTTCTATTTTCTTGATAACATCCTCTTTGGTGATGTCCAACACACGACACAGTTCAGCCGTATCAAAGGCGCGCAATTCATTGGGAACTACCATCAAGTCGTATGCGGCATCATTATACACCAAAAGCGAATCATTTCTATCATAAATCAATCCTCGCGCCGGATGTTCCGTAATGTAGCGAAGCGCATTCTGGTTGGCCTTTTCCTTATAAGAAGTGGAAACCACCTGTAAGCTGAAAAGTTTGATCAGATAGATGAGGGCTAAAACACCCAATGCTCCAAGAATAATATAAAAACGTTTCTTTTCCTGCACGACAATGTTTATTTCTCTCTATGCACTAAACTTAATATCAAGTTTTTAAGAACCGATTTTTTATCTTCAGATACATGAACACGGTTCAAATCATCCAGACTGCGCTCAATATAACGCATAATTTCTTTTTCTGTAGTAGATTTTATTTCCAAATCATCGAATATGCCCCTGACAATATGGTATTTTTCATCAAAATTCTCTGTTGGTTTGGCAAATAATGAAGTTAATGTTTCTTTTTGCTCATTATTGGCCAAATCTAACGCCTTCAAATAAAGATACGTTTTCTTGTTGTCACGAATATCGCCACCTATTGTCTTACCAAATGCGGCCACATCCGCATATACATCAAGAACATCGTCGGTTAGTTGGAAGGCCATACCTAGGTCAATACCCAAGTCATACAATGCTTGCTGACTTTCCTCGTCTGCACACGAAAAGATGGCACCCGACTTCAAACAACCGGCAAACATGACTGCTGTTTTCAAACGAATCATGTTCAAGTATTCATCAATTGAAACGTCCTCCTGTTTTTCAAAATCAAGGTCAAACTGCTGGCCCTCGCAGATTTCCAAAGAGGTTTTGGCAAAAACATCCGCAATATCCAAGATAATCTGCTTTTCACAATCCAGTCGTAGCAATTGCTGAAAAGCCATGATGGCCAAAGCGTCTCCTGATAAAATGGCAATATTGCTGTTCCATTTCTTATAAACGGTTTCCTTTCCTCTGCGAAGAGGTGCCACATCCATAATGTCATCGTGAATCAACGTGAAATTATGAAGCATTTCAAAAGCCATGGCTATATATTGTGCTTGTTCGGCATCACCTCCAAAAAGATCCACCGCCATATGAACCAGTTGAGGACGTAGTCTTTTTCCAGACTGCATCAAAATATAGGAAATGGGATCATAAAGGTTTTTGGGGTTCTTATTTTCTAAAACGGTCGCAAATTCCTGTTCTAATGTATTCATTTTATCTATCATTTAAGCGGCGCAAAAGTACGAAATTCGGATGACTTATATTCCCGTCGTATCCTTTCCGATAACAAGGTAGGGGTTCTTGCAATTTTGAAATAATGTTTTATATCCGTCTTTGGAATTAACGGGTAATTTCAAAGTATAGGTTTTTCCGGAAGCAACGGTTAGTTTGGTGTTTTTAATCCAAGGATTCAATTCGCGTATTTCACGATAAGTAACATTATGGTCTTTGGCAAATTTAACAAGATCGGGAATGGAAACGGTTGTCTGATAGTCACGACAAGGTATAGGCTGGTACATTTCTGCCGGACAAATATTGACGCCGTACTTTTGAGGATTATCAAACATCAGTTTAAAGGCCAGAATTCTATAGACGTATCTTGCTGTTTCGCTATTCAGCCATAAATCCCAATAATTGGAACATTCTTGGTGATCTACAGCCTTTTTCAAACCACCCTCTCCCCTATTATAGGCAGCTGCGGCCATTGTCCAACTGCCAAATTGATTTTTACAATTTTTAAGATACCGACAGGCGGCTCGTGTTGATTTTTCAAGATTGCAGCGCTCGTCTATGTCGTCTGTAACCTCTAATCCAAAACCTTTGGCCGTGGACGGCATAAACTGCCAATAACCTCCGGCGGAAGCCGGTGACGTTACATTTTCCAAACCACTTTCTGCCACACAGAGATATTTGAAATCGTCGGGTACACCTTCTTCTTTTAATATTTTTTCAATCGTGGGAAAAAGTCTCGCCGAAAGTTTGAAAATACGCAGTGTCTTTGAGTGCTGATAACAGTTCACGATGAGTTCCCGATCCAGTGCTTCGCGCACCCAATATACATCCACAGGAACTTCTTCTCCCGCAAAATTCAGTTTTTCAGGAATATAGGGAGAAGTGATGGTATTGGCATAGTAATTGGGTTTTTGTGTTGATTGCTCGTTTTTCTGCGCAATGGCATACCCTACCGTTCCACAAAGTGATCCCAAAAGCAAAACCGACAGAACAACAATAATCGTAACAGCGTATTTTCTATTCATCCTTTTATGTTAATGTTAAAATAATTAAAAAAGCCCGAGGACGGCCCTCGGGCTATAAATTTGACTTAATCGCGTTGATTATTCTTCCGTAGGAACAATGTTCGGTAATTCAAGACCGAGACCTTTCTTCTTATCAACACTCTTGAGAACGATACCAAGAATTAAAGCGGCAACGCCAAGGCATGCCAACATGACGAGCGGCCAGGTATAATCAAAGGAAACAGCGGCCACCTCTGAATCCATCGTACCTTCCTTGACGGCATTGACGATGTCCATATTGGTTTTGTCCAAAACCTTACCAATCAACAACGGGAACAGCCACAAACCGATATTCTGAATCCAGAAAATCAGTGCGTATGCGGAACCAATGATTTTTTCGTCCACCAACTTTGGAACAGAAGGCCACAAAGCGGCAGGAACCAAAGAGAAGGAGGCTCCCAAAACCAAAATGGTAATATAGGCAACCACAACACCACCAATGGCACTGCCCTTGAAGAGCGGCAGAATGAAGGCGAATGTCAAGTGGCAGATTATTAACAACAATGAACCGATCATCAACATAGAAGCAGCTTTACCTTTGTGATCAACATAGTTGCCCAAAATAGGAGTAATGGCAACAGCCAATAACGGGAACACAGCGAAGATGGTTTCAGCCGTACCACGCATATAGCCCATGCAGCAATAAATAACAAGTGCTACGACAGCCATGGCCATCAAACCAATTTTAGCAGGTTTCTTCTTGGCAAAATTGCTGGCGAAAGAACCCACAGCCACCAGAAGCATGATGATATATTGAATAATTGTTACACTATTTCCAGCCCAGAAGGAACCAGCCTCGGGTTCTGTCAAAGTCAAATTGCATTGAAGCATATTGACTGCATATTTTTGGAACGGGAAAATTGCGGAATAATAAAGCACACAAAGTAAAGCCACCAACCAGAATCCACCGGAAGAGAGGATTTTGCCAATATCGGAAATCTTGAATGGATCATCTTTTTCTTCAGCTTCACCAGTCTGGGCATCCAGTTTCTTATCCATAAAGAAATAAACCACAAACATGATGAGTGCAATACAAAGCAAAATCACACCGAATGCTACAGAACGGGAAACATCAATATTACCACCGAGTTTTGCAAAGAACGGTGAGAAAATCATACAGGTGGCAACGCCCAAACGAGCCAATGCCATTTCAGAACCCATGGCCAATGCCGTTTCACGACCTTTGAACCATTTTACGATACCACGAGAAACCGTGATACCTCCCATTTCAGCACCACAACCAAAGAACATAAAACCAATGGCGGCAACCTTTGCGGAAGCAGGCATTCCCTCATAGAAAGGTGAAACACCTAATTCGTCAAAACCGGGAACATAATTAAAATGATTAGTAAACCAAGTTTCTAAACCACTACCAATAAATGCGTTGGATATTGCATAATATTCAATGAGCGCACCAAACAACATGACGGCGCCGGAAAGAATGGCAGTAAAACGAACACCCATCTTATCCAAAATGATACCGGCAAAAATTAAGAAGAATACAAAGACATTTAAAAAGGTCTCCGCACCCTGCATGGTACCAAAAGCCGTGGAATCCCAACCACGTTGTGACATCATCAGGTCCTTGATAGGGGAGAGGTTGTCCATGTAAATGTAGGCGCAGAACATAGCCATCGCCAACAATAATAATGCTTTCCATCTAATGGCAGCACTGTCTCGTAAAGTTTGTAGTTTTTCTGTCATATTTAATATTTTTAAGTGAATATATATCCTATAAATTAAAGAGCGCAAAAATAATTATTTTTCACTTTCTTGTTTATCTTTTCTCTCTTTCGCGTTAAAAACCAAGTCAAAAGTGATATACCCCAATAAAATACCCCATATTGTCATTAATATGGGACTGCTTTTGAGAAAATTATCGGAAAATCTCCCTACTTTTATCCAATATATCATACTAAAGGTTGTTCCGAAAACAATACCAATAATATGATATATGTTAAAATTTCTTTTTATGAAGCGGTTTATATCCTTCATCTATCATCTTATTATATTGATAATCAAAAAATTTATTCTTTATTTGAGCACGAATCTGTTCGTCACTCCATCTTACTAAATCATAATAACTGAATCTACAAAACATCATAAAATCAATCAATTCATCATCAGACAAACCTGTAAGCGTTTGTACAATTTCCCGATTGTATTTGTCTTGTACTCTTTCCACTTCCTCCTCGTATGAAACCATCTCATTGTAAAGTTGCTTCATCTTTGATTTATGACTATATTTATCATAAAGATAGGAAATAGGGGAGGTGGTCATTTTACCTCCTAAGGAAAGCAGATTCCCACTTTTTTCATATGTGGCATTCGCCTTTTCAAAATCAGAAAGCTGAGTATCGTGCGCCCTTTCATAATATTCCGGCAGACGAATGTTCACAATGTCCTTCTTAAATCCTTCATAAGAAGGATTTAAAGCTATAATTCTCACCTCCTTCAACATGGTGGCTTTGTAATACAAAAAGAAATCCTCATATCCTTTCAGTATTTTCTCGTTGACAACTACCACCAATTGCCTATAAATGGATTTAGAAATTACCAAAGTATCGTTTAAGGCAAGGTTAATGGTAAACTTTCCATCTTTATCGGAAAAAGAAAATTTATGCGTATTGGCATTGTATACGCTGGCTCCTGACAAAGGCTGAAAGGTAATTCCATCAAATACTTTTGCCGTATAAGAACGTCTTTGTGCATTAGCAGTCAGTACGATACATAATAGTAATAAAAAAAAGACACATCTTTTCATCGGCACAAAAATACGATTTACAAAGTTTACACCAAATTCTTACTAACGAAAAAAGATTACTGACAAATATTCAGAAAGTTATCGTTTTACTAACTTTCAATTGTTAATAAACGGTGTTTTTATCAAAATAATGGAAGTTACAACTTGATAATTCTGTTTAAAAATTTTGAAAAGTATTTTTATGCCCAAAAATTGTCTCTTTTCAACCTCTTTTTTTCACATCTGCCGCTCTGAAAATATAAACACAACCTTTATTTTTATATTCACAGAAAAAAATCAACTCTTTGAAATATAATTTATTACAAATTAATATTCTGTTGAAAATATGTTCATTTCTTTTAATAAGTCACATTTGCAATAGGATTCCGCTTTTTTTATCCACGACTTCAACAGCAATATAATTCATATAGTCTAAAATAAGTCTTTAAGGGATTATAGATAATGGTCAAAAGGGATACCAAAAAAATTGTATTTTTGCGAGTCTTATATAAGTAACGTAATATGAAAGTTTTTATTGCATCCGATCATGCCGGATATGAATTGAAGGAAAAAATCAAAACACAGTTCAGTAACCTTTTTCAGTTTGAAGATGTTGGCACACATTCTGCTGATAGCGTGGACTATCCTGATTTTGCACACCCTCTTTCCGAACAAGTATCCAAAGATCCGAACCAATTCGGAATATTGATTTGCGGAACAGGAAACGGTATGACGATGACGGCAAATAAGCATCAGAACGTTCGGGCGGGACTTTGCTGGTCTGCGGAAATTGCCGCTTTGGCCAGACAACATAATAACGCCAATATTCTTGTTCTTCCCGCAAGATTTATTTCAGAAGAAACAGCCTTCTCTATCGTTGATACTTTTTTCAAAACTGATTTTGAAGGAGGAAGACATCAAAGACGAATTGAGAAAATAAACCTTTAGACCATGAATGCATGGGGAACATTTACTGATTTTCAGGCACTTCGTGAAAAAGCCTATTATCTTCGACATAATTTTATTGAAGATATGGATAAGCATTTGCTTAAATTTGAAAATCAGGCAAATGCCCATGATATAGGCGTCAAATGGGTGCAAAATGAACAACAACTCATAGACTCCATTATTGAACTTCTTCCCAACAAATCTTATAACAAGGTATGTTTTGATCTGCCTAATGTCCCTGAAGTTCTGGCAAATAATACTCCCTTGGTTACTACTGTCCCCTTGTCTAATATCCAAAATCATTATGATGAGGCAGACACGCTGGTTGTAGATGCAGATTTTGCTGTCGTGGAGAATGGATCACTCGTTTTCATTGACAAGGAATCTAAAGACTGTTTCAATAGCATAAGCAATCTCATTGTTGTCCTGAATATTGATCAAATGATTGTAGAACAAAAGGATATATCTCTTTTTGTTTCTTTGAAGCAGTTGAATAAGGAAAAATGTGGATCTTTTTCAGATGTTAAAATTATCCAGAAGCCTTTTTTTAAAATTATAAATGATGCCTTTATTTCTTCAGATTCCGCAGGTTTTTCAAGAGAAGAGGTGAAAATAACGGTTTTATTGTATGAAAACCATGTTTCGGAGTATTTACAAGATTCTTTTTTGAGGCAGTCAGTATATTGTGTTCATTGCGGTCGCTGCGCCAAGGTTTGTCCTGTTGTGAAGAATGGCGGTATGGATCCTATTTCTATTGTGAAAAATAATTGCATCGATAGATATAATAAGTCGCAAGCTATTTTTAGACAGACTACTTTGTGCGGAAACTGCCAATGTGTATGTCCTGTGAATATTCCGCTTACCGATCTGCTTATATATGAAATGCAGACGTCAGTTGATAACAAAAGCAACTCCAAGGATAAATTCGTATTTAAAACTTTATCCAAAAGAGTAAAGATGAATAAGTATAATTCTCCTTTTCTCAAATATTTCCTTGTTAGAGCAATGTTTGGAAAAAATAGAATACTGTTGAATTATTTTAGTCGTATAAAGGATCAGTTTTTCAATATAACGCAGTCAAATCCCGGTAATGCCGATGAACTCATCCAATAGGCAGATATTAAATGATAAAATCCGTCAGTTTGTTAAGAAATATTATCTCAACGAATTGTACAAGGGGATTGCTTTTTTTGTAATCATCCTGCTTTCTACTTTCATTGTTTTTTCCCTATTTGAGTATTTTTCCTATGCCAATACAACCATTCGTTCCATTTTGTTTTATGGTTTTATTGCTTTATTTCTGCTTAATCTTGTCATCTATATTATCATTCCTCTCTTTAAATTGTGTGGACTGGGAAAGCAGCTTTCTAATAAGGAAATTGCCTCCATTATAGGTAAACATTTCAATGAAATTGATGATAAATTATTGAATTTGTTTGAATTGCAAAAACAGATGGATGAAGGTGAATTCAAAAGTTTTGAACTTCTTTCCGCTGCTATTGATTCTAAAATAGATTCTTTTAAAACCTATTCTTTTGTTCAAGCTGTTCCGGTTAATAAGACTAAACGTTTTTTACGATGGGCATTGATTCCCGTTGTTATTTTCATTTTACTGTTTTCCATACGAAGTGAGTTTTTCACGGAACCAACCAAGCGTATCGTTCATCATACGCAAGTGTATGAAAAACCGGCACCTTATAGTTTTGAAATAGCTAACAATAAACTTATGGCTTTTCAACATGATGATTTCACCGTTAATGTGAAAATACATGGGGAAGAGGTGCCAAACGAAGTTTTTGTAAAATATAATGATAGGAGTTTTAAGTGTAAGAAGATTTCTAATACGGAATTTTCCTATACTTTTTCCAATATGCAGCAAAATACAGACTTTCAATTTTTTACCGACGAAGTTCAATCGCAATTGTATACAATTAAGGTTTTGCCAAAACCTGTGACCCTTGGATACACTGTAGAACTGCATTATCCTGCTTATTTGCATCAACCTGACGACATTATAAAGAATGTCAGTAATTTAACGGTTCCAGAGGGTACTAAGATCACGTGGAAGTTTTATACTAAGAATTCTGAAAACCTTATTTTTATTTTCAATGATCATGAGAAGATATATTCTTCTTCTGAAGACAATTACATTATCAATGTAATTGCCAAAACGTCATTTACGTATTCAATTTTTAATAAAAACAAATATTTTACCAGCACGGATACGCTGACAGATGAGATAAATGTTATAAAAGACATGTATCCCGAAATATTTGTACAGTCTCAGCAGGATTCACTATATCCTGATCGTTATTATTTTAAGGGCAATATTAAGGATGATTATGGTTTTTCAGATCTTTTGTTTGTCTATAGCAAATATGATTCTGACGGAAAATTATTGGAATCCAATAAGAGTGTACGTATCAATATTTCCAGCGATATGACGGTTCAGGATTTCTATTATTACTTTGATGTAAATACGTTCTCTTTGGGCCCTGGTGAAAAAATAGAATATTATTTTAAAGTATCTGATAATGATGGTGTGAATGGACATAAGTCCAGTAAAACATCACCTATTACATTCAGAGTCCGTACTTTAGATGAAATCAACAAAGATCTTGATAAGGCTGATGAACAAACAAAGTCCGGCTATAATGATTTGATTGAAGAATCTGCTAAATTGATGAAGGATATTGACAAACTTCAAATGCAGATGATGCAGGAAAAGGATCTTTCATGGCAGGATAAGAAAAAACTTGAACAGCTTATGCAGCAGTATAAGGAGTTGCAGGATAAGATTAACGAATTAAAGCAAAGCGAGCAAAACAAGCAAATGCTTGAAAATCAATACAAGGATATAGACCAAAATATTCTTCAAAAAGAAAAGGAACTGCAACAACGTATGGATCAAGTGCTTTCAGATGAAATGAAACAGATGATGCAGAAATTGCATGAAATGATGAAATCTCCTTCTAAAGATCAAGTTCAGAAAGAGATGCAGAAAATTAAATCCAATACGGAGGATATCAATAAAAGTCTGGATCAGCAATTGCAGTTGTACAAGCAGTTGGAAGTTGAAAAGAAATTAAACGAAACAGTTCAGGAACTTCGAAACCTCTCCAATGATCTTCGTGAAAATGCGGCAAAGACCAATGACAAAAATACGAATAAGCAGTATTTGCAGCAAAAACAGCAACAACTGCAAGATAAATACAATCAACTTCAAAAGGAGATAAACGAACTCAAGAAGCTCAATAGCGAATTAGAAGAACCTACCGATTTCAAAAGCACGGAGCAATTACAAAAAGACGCCCAACAGCAGTTGGACCAAAGTAAGAGTAATTTAGAGAAAAATAATCGTCCTAAATCCTCGCAAAATCAAAAGCAGGCTGCAGATGATATTGAACAGATGGCCAACCAAATGGAGCAGGATTTCAATCAAAGCGAGTTAGAAAATGTGTCTGAAGATATAGAAACTATTCGCCAAATATTGGATAATTTAGTCAAGATTTCCTTTAATCAGGAAGATGTGCTTTCTATTACTCAGAAGACGAATCCACGTTCTGCACAAGTTTCTGATATTATGTCTAAGCAGCATAAAGTTCAGAACGATATGAAGATCGTAGAAGATTCCTTATCTGCATTGGCACGTCGTCAAATGGCTGTAAAACCTTTTATACAAGGAGAAATTTCAAAGATTCAGGATTATCTTTCGTCTTCTCAGTCCGATTTACAGGATCGTCGGCTCACTAATGCTGCAAAAGATCAGCAGTTTGTGATTACATCTATGAATAATTTGGCTTTAATGCTGCGTGAATCCATGAAGGATATGCAGAAAAAGCAGAGTGAATGTAAGAGTAAGTGTAACAAGTCTGGAAATGGTTCGTGCAGTAAACCTGGCGGAAAAGGAAAGAAAAGCCAGAAAACATCTGCCAGAGAGCTTCAACAGCAGTTAAATAAGCAAATGCAGGCGCTTAAGAAGTCGATGGAGCAGCAAGGAAAGCAGGGACAATCTGGACAGCAAAGCCAGATGAGCGAACAATTTGCGAAAATGGCGGCACAGCAGGAGGCTATTCGTAAAATGTTGGAAGACTATGAAAATGCGCTTAAATCTGAGAATGGAGTAGGGGATAAGTCTTTAGAGCAGCTTATTAATGATATGAAAAAGACGGAGAAAGAGCTCGTAAATCGTACTATAACGCAGCAAACAATCGATAGGCAGCAATCTATTACCACTCGTCTTTTGAAGAGCGAGAGGGCGGATTTGGAGCGCGAAAAGGATGAAGAAAGAAAGGCTAACGAGGCCAGAAACATCCCTCGTTTGAATCCTCCGAAAGAATGGGAATTTGATAGAGAAAAGACTCAGCAGAATGAGATGCTGAAATCTGTTCCTGCTAATTTGAATTACTATTATAAGGAAAAAGCCAATAATTATTTTTATAATATCGACTAAAAGTTACCATTATGATAAACATCACTCTCCCTGATTTGGATAAAAATACTTTGTATAATAAGGTTTTGCAGATTGTGGAAGACCTTTGCGAAGATTATGCTATGGAGTCGGATTTCGGTATATTATCCATGGCAAATCAGGAAATTATTGACTATTTGATGGCAGAACATCCCGATTTTTCTGTTGATTTCACATGTCTTTTAGGTAATGATGAGGTTGTTTTCATGTATGAGTCAATATTGCCAGTTTTTGATAAAGTCGAGCAGTTCGATAAAGATAATTTATTGTCGTTATTTGCAGATAAAATAACGCATAATAATGATAATAAGCAATATAGTATAAATTTTCACGTGAAACCAAAATTTATTGTAAAAAGAGAAATATCTCAATCGGCATATGTCAAACAAATTCAATATTAAGATGAAAAGATTTTTTATACTTTTTGTTTTTTGTTTTGGATTTCTATTTTCTTTTGCCCAAAGTTACAAGGTTCTTTTTATAGGTAATAGTTATACGGAAGTAAATAATCTTCCTCAATTAATTTCAAATATTTGTAATTCTGTTGGTGATACTATTACATATACCAGCAGTACGCCGGGTGGATGTACTTTTCGACAGCATTTATCTGTTTCCTCTTCTTTGATACAGCAAGGCGGCTGGGATTATGTTGTATTACAGGAACAAAGTCAGTTGCCTTCTTTTCCAGACGAACAATTCTATAATGAGTCCTATCCTTATGCCCAGCATCTTTGCGAAATGGTTCGTCAATATAACCCTGAAGCTAAGATTGTTTTCTATATGACTTGGGGTAGAAAGAATGGAGATCAATTAAATTGTGAAAATTTTCCGCCTTTGTGTACATATGAAGGTATGGACAGCCTTTTATATCTGCGATATATGATAATGGCTGAGAATAATCATACATTGGTTTCACCGGTTGGTTATGTTTGGCATAATATAAGAGATCATCATCCTGAAATCGAACTTTACCAATCTGATGAAAGTCATCCTTCTTTAGCGGGTTCTTATGCTGCAGCATGTACCTTTTATAGTGTATTGTTTGAAAAGAATCCTGAAAGGATTTCTTTCAATCCAGGTATTGAGGAGTCATTTGCCGACATTATTCGTAATACTACAAAAAATGTAGTATATGATTCTTTATACAGGTGGTCATTCATTCCTGGTTCCCATGATACATTATCTGTAGATGAAGTAGGCGAGTTAAACATTAGTCTTTTTCCGAATCCCGTGCATGATGAATTAAAAATTGATTTCAAAGGACAGAGCGGTGAAAAGTATGATCTGTTTATATATAGCACACTCGGAATATTGAAAAAAAGTTTTTACAACAAAACTAATGAAGTTGAGAATATTAATGTTTCAGATTTAGATAATGGAATATATTTGCTACAGATTAGAAGCAATGGCGCAGCAATATGTAATACAAAATTTGTTAAAGTCAGATAATGATTTCCTTTGATTTTCAAACGTCTTGTGACGTATCACTTACTTTGAGGCACAAGCAATGGCTTAAGTCAATTGTTAGAAAAGAGCAATTGATACCAGGCGATATTTTATATTTGTTTTGTGATGATGCCTATCTTTTAAGAAATAATATCCAATTTTTAAATCACGATACTTATACTGATATTATTACCTTTGATCAGTGTGTGGGAAACGTGGTTGCTGGTAATATTATGATTAGTTTGGATAGGGTAAGAGAAAATGCTATCAAATTCAATGTGTCATTTGAGGAGGAATTGCTCCGAGTAGTTGCGCATGGTACTTTACATCTATGTGGATATAAAGATAAAACTGAGGATGAAGCCAAAGTTATGCGCAAGATGGAAAACGAATCTTTAGCTATGTATTACATTGAATAATTCTGTAACTATTTTATTTTCTAGTAACTTATAAAAATGTTCCACGGGAAAAGATGAATAATGATTTTGATATAGTGGTTGTGGGTGCCGGTCATGCCGGATGTGAAGCAGCCGTTGCTGCAGCAAAAATGGGAAGCAGAACTTTGCTGATAACAATGAATCTTTCTCTTGTTGCACAAATGTCTTGTAATCCTGCCATGGGTGGAATTGCCAAAGGACAAATTGTGCGTGAGATTGATGCTTTGGGTGGAATGTCGGGAATAGTGACAGATCACACCATGATACAATTCCGCATGCTCAATCAATCAAAAGGTCCTGCCATGTGGAGTCCAAGGGCCCAATGTGATAAAACGCAGTTTTCTCTTTATTGGCGAAAAGTATTAGAAAGCACACATAATTTGTATCTTCGTCAAGACACCGTTACTTCACTGATTATTGAATCCAATGAATTGAAAGGAGTAGTTACCCAACTTGGAAAACGTATATATGCGCAAAAAGTAATCCTTACTAATGGAACTTTCCTAAATGGAAAAATTCATGTGGGTGAAGTTAACTTCTCTGGTGGTAGAATGGGAGAGAGTTCTTCCCTGTCCTTGTCAGATCAACTGAAAGAATACGGTATTAGAACTCAAAAACTCAAAACAGGAACACCAGTTCGTATTGACGGGAGAACCGTGGATTTTTCCAAAATGGTGGAGCAGCCAGGAGACGAAAATCCTCAAAGATTTTCTTTTACTGAAACACCTTCATTAGTACATCAACAAAGTTGTTGGATTACTTATACAAGCGAACAGGTTCATGACGTCCTACGGCTGGGTTTTGAAAAGTCACCGATGTTCCAAGGCCGAATCCAGGGTGTCGGTCCTCGTTATTGTCCGTCTATAGAAGATAAAATTGTGCGATTTTCTGAGCGGGATAGACATCAGCTGTTTCTTGAACCCGAAGGAGCCAATACCATAGAATATTATCTTAATGGCTTTTCTTCTTCCTTACCGGAGGAAATACAACTTCAAGCCATGCACCTTATTCCTGGATTGGAGAAGGCTGAGATTTTCAGACCGGGTTATGCCATAGAGTATGATTATTTTGATCCTACTCAGTTGCATTATACTCTGGAGTCCAAATGCCTGCCAAATTTGTATTTGGCAGGTCAGGTTAATGGAACTACAGGATATGAAGAAGCTGCCTGTCAAGGTCTACTGGCAGGCATCAATGCACATCTTTCCATTCATGCCCAGGAACCATTGGTGCTTTCCCGTTCACAAGCCTATATAGGTGTTCTTATTGACGATTTGGTTACAAAAGGGGTGCAGGATCCATATAGGATGTTTACCTCGCGAGCCGAATATCGCATATTGCTTCGTCAAGACAATGCAGACCAGCGTTTAACCACTTTTGGATATAAATTAGGACTAATTAGCGATGCTCGTTTTAACGATTTTTCGAAAAAATACGAAAAACAAAATGACATCGTAGACTATTTGAAAAATCATATTACGGATTTTAATATTTATAATCCTATGTTGGAGGCGAAGGAATCTGCTTTGCTTTCTCATAATGTGAAATTGTCGCAGTTATTGTTGCGTCCTCAATTATCTATAGACGATATTCTTGGTGTCGATGAAAAGTTTGCGAACTTTATTCGCGAAGCCAATTATTCTTCTGATTTGATTCGAGGTGCTGAGATTGCTATCAAGTATGAAAACTATATACTAAAGGAAGAAGAAATGGTGGAGAAATTTTCCAAACTTGATACGATCAAAATTTCTCCTCAATTTGATTATAACCAACTGACGAGTATTTCTAAAGAAGCGAGAGAAAAACTTTCTAAAGTAAAGCCGTTGAATCTTGGTCAAGCCTCAAGAATCAGTGGAGTGAGTCCGGCAGATATTACGGCAATAATGATATATCTTCGTCAAGAGAGTTTGTAAAATGCAGATATATAAACAGTTAATTTTATATTGTCGCTATTTTGAAGAAAATTTCGTTGAAGATGTTTTATGTTGTCTTTTTTAAGAAAACGTCTTATATGCCATTTTTGTTAAAACCATATTGAATATCAATAGGTTAAAGACAAGTCGGGGAAAATGGAGTAGTCCCGCTGGGAATCGAACCCAGATTTAAGGTTTAGGAAACCTTCGTTCTATCCATTGAACTACAGAACCAAATGAGGGCGCAAAAATAAAAAATTTGCGCCCTCCCTCCTTTAAATTTTGAAGAATCTTGAAAATTGCTTGTAAAAACTTCGTGTTACGTTAAAAGTTTCGTCGCCAAGAATCACACTTCTTTTGTTAATACGTTTTACTTTTTCCGTATTGATGACAATGGATCGATTGATCTTCATAAATTTATTGGGTAGTTTTCTTTGGAAATTTCTAAGTGTTGTTTTGTCGTATTTTGAACTTCCGTTTTCTAAAATGAGTTTGACTTCATTTCCCGTATTTTTTGCATAAAGGATTTCGTTTAAGGGTACTCGGCATGCCCCTCTTCTTTTACCCGAATTGATGAAAATGGAATTCGTACTATCCGCCGATATCTCCGTTTGGTTGTATTTGGCTCTTGATTCTTCAGCTGCCATAGGGTAGTGGTTCTCATCTTGCAATGTTGCATGCATGTGCATGATTTTTCCTATCACAATACGAATTTCTCTCTCAGTAGTCGGTGTGAATACAAAGTCTGTAAATCCGGAATTCAAATAAAATCGCAACTTTTTTATGCTGCATGGTTTTCCTACGCCGATAATAAATGGAGGTTTGTTAATGATACTCAGCAAATCAGCATACTCCAAATTCAAAAACAAAACATCAGGATGATTGTTTTTCAAATACTCAATAGTTTCATAACTGTTATCCAAACAGTTGTCCACATCAATTGAATAGAATTTTGAAAGTGTTGATGAAACCAAGTCTTTTTGTCCTTCTTCGTGGACAAACGTTGCACAGGAAAGAGTCTGTTTTAACATAGTTTAAAAATTTAGTTATTAAATACATGGTAGAAAGGCGGACTGCAAAAGTAATGTTTATGGGCTCATTATAAAGATAATATTCAATAAAAGTGATGAATATGCAGTTTATTACGAAAAAATGACACAATATGATGGTTGACTGAACAGTTTTTTGAGATATTTGGATTTGTCCTTTTTTCTAATAAATTGAACTTCTGCAAGTCATGGGCAGCATTTTTTTGATTATTTTTGCAGCCCCTAAAAGAATCATTATTCATTAAATACTTATCCAATGAAAAAAGCATTTTTCTTAGTAGCTATGGCTTTTGCAGTTCTTGCCGGAAATAATGTTTTCGCACAAGAAGAAAAAGCAGAAAAAGAAGAGGGTTACAAATTCACTGTGGTGAAAGAAAACCCGATTACTTCCATCAAAGACCAAAATCGTGCTGGTACATGCTGGTGCTATTCTGGTCTCGGTTTCATTGAATCAGAACTCCTCCGTATGGGAAAAGGTGAGTATGATTTCTCTGAAATGTACATTGTTTCAAACACTTACAATGATCGCGCAAAGGCTGCTGTCCGCACACACGGCGACGTTTCCTTCTCCCAAGGTGGTTCTTTCTACGATGTTATCTACGGTATGAAGACTTTCGGTCTCGTTCCTGAAAGCGAAATGCGTCCGGGTGCCGCTTACGGTGACACACTTTCCGATCACACCGAACTTTCCGCCATCACTGATGCTATCGTGAAAGCTATCGCTGAAGGCGACCATAAGAAACTCCAAACCAACGCCAACAACGAACCGCTTTGGCTCAAAGCTATGGAAGCTGTTCACAATGTTTACCTTGGCGACTGCCCGAAGGAATTCACCTACAATGGCGTTAAATACACTCCGAAATCCTTCTATGAGTCTCTCGGCCTGAATGCTGACGACTATGTTTCCATCACTTCTTACACGCATCATCCTTTCTATGATAAATTCGTTCTTGAAATCCAAGACAACTGGCGTTGGTCACAATGCTACAACCTGCCTTTGGATGAAATGATGCAAGTTTTTGATAATGCTATCGACAATGGTTACTGCATCGCTTGGGGTTCCGACGTCAGCGAACAAGGTTTCCGTATGGGCGTAAAGAAAGGTTTCTGCGTTCTCCCTGAAACAAAGTCTTCTGCTATGATCGGTAGCGATATGGCACACTGGACAGGCATGAGTGCTAAGGAAATCCAAGACGAAGCCGCTAAACATCCTACACCGCAACGCTGGGTATCCCAAGAAGAACGCCAGGCTGCATTCGACAACTGGGAAACAACGGATGACCACGGAATGGTTATCTATGGTAAGGCTAAAGACCAAGACGGCAACGAATACTACATGGTAAAGAACAGCTGGGGCGATTATGGCGACTACCACGGAATGTTCTATGCTTCCAAAGCTTTCGTTCGTTACAAAACGATGAACATCGTTGTCCACAAAGACGCTCTTCCTAAAGACATTAAGAAGAAACTCGGCATTAAGTAATGTGAAAGTAAAGACCCTTAGTAAGGGCTCATGGTAAGGGCGAATAATTATTCGCCCTTACAGCGAGTCATGAAAAGACATAGAGGAATCGGGAAATCCGGTTCCTCTTTTTTTGCGCCACGAAAATTGCCCACTAAGTAGTTTCAGGTTTTAAGAAGGTGGGACAACCTAAAGTCAATGTTAATGGTTTAAAAGTAGAGACGTGGTGTACCGCGTCTCAAACTAACAGCTGAGTTGAGACATAAACATAGAAATTCAAAAATTGGTGAGAATTTGCAGGAAAATGCTAAAATAATTGGTGAGAATTTTGTCGTTTTTCGGTTCCAAATAGTCTTTGAATATGGAACAGGTTTTCTGACCGAATAGGCGACAGCTATCTGGTTTATACCAAAGATCTGCGTCGCGACGACGACGTGTGGATGATGCCTGTCTTTATGGCGATGTTTTTATAATGACCCTTAAGCATAGGTTGTTGGCATTAACACAATATTTGCACCCCAATTTCGTTATCCAAAAGTTCTAATTTTGTTTTATGAGGAAATTATGCTTATTGATGCTATCCTCCTTCTTTGCTGTTGCCGCTTTCGGACAAAAAATCACGATTAGCGGCTACATTTATGAGCAAGGAAGCTTGGAAACATTGCCGGGGACGCTGATTTACGAACCGGTTTCGCAATCCGCCGTTACGGCCAACACGTATGGTTTTTATACTATCACATTGCCCTATCGGGATTCTTTGTATATCGTGTTCTCGAGTTTCGGCTATATGAAGGATACGCTTCGTATTGATAAAGCGATAGATTATGAGTATGATGCGAAATTAGCGAAAATAACGACCTTGGAAGCCGTCAACATTACGGCGGAAAAGACCAACACGGAACAGGTGCAGATGAGTTCCATCACTTTGACGGCCAAGGAGGTGAAGAACGTGCCGATGCTTTTTGGCGAAAAAGACGTTTTCAAAACCCTCCTGCTGATGCCGGGCGTGCAGTCGGGCTCGGAAGGTACCTCCGGCATCTACGTACGCGGCGGCGGTCCCGACCAGAACCTCATCATCTTGGACGAGGCCACCATCTACAACGCCAACCACCTGTTGGGCTTCTTTTCCATCTTCAACGGCGATGCCATTAAGTCTGTAGAGCTCATTAAAGGCGGTTTTCCGGCCCGATACGGCGGTCGGCTGTCCTCCGTTATCGACGTGACGATGAAAGACGGAAATAAGGAGTCTTTTCACGGCGAAGGCGGCGTGGGGCTCATCTCTTCCAATATGATGTTAGAGGGCCCCATTGTGAAAAACAAGTCCTCGTTTATGATTTCGGGGCGCGCCACCTATTTGGACCTCTTCCTGATTCCCATTATGAAAATTGCCGCCGAGGGCAGTTCTATGGGCTACTATTTTTTTGATTTGAATGCCAAGTTCAACTACAACATCAGTAAGAAGGACAAGATATTCGTGAGTGCCTATTACGGGCAGGACAAGTTCCACTTGGGAGAATCTTACATCAGTGGCAGCACGGAAAGGGAAAAGTTCAAAGTGGGCTTGTATTGGCAGAATGCCACCGCCACCGCGCGCTGGAACCACCTGTTCTCCAGCAAGGTGTTTTCCAATATGTCGTTTGTCTTCAGCGACTACAAGATGAACACCTATTCAAAATACCATTACCATATTCAAGGTTATCCGGACGAATCGTTTTCCTCCGATTTCAATTCCGGCATACGGGATTACACGCTGAAATACGACCTTTCCTACATTCCCAACGCCACGCACAAGGTTTTGGTGGGTGCGGCGGTGACCTATCACGAGTCGCGACCTAACGCAATGATGTTCAAGATGGACACCACGACGATGAACCGGGTGGAAAAGGAACCCGGCTTGGAGTATGCTGTCTATGCGGAGGACGAAATCAACATCCGCAATCGGTTCAAGATAAATCCCGGCATCCGTTTGGTCTGTTTCACGGTGCCGCACAAGACCTATTTCTCACCCGAGCCGCGCCTGTCGATGAGTTACAACATCCTGTCCAACTTGGCCATCAAGGCCTCCTACGCGATGATGAGCCAGAATATGCTGCTGCTGAGCACCAGCACCATCGGTTTGCCGACGGATTTGTGGGTGCCCGTCACGGACAGAATACGACCACAGCGCTCACAGCAGGTGGCGCTGGGACTGCACTATGATTTGAAAAAACCGCGCCTGTCGTTTTCTCTGGAAGGCTATTACAAAAAGATGAACCACATTTTGGCCTACAAAGAGGGCTCTTCCTATTTTATGGATATGTTATACGATCTTTTAGAGGAAACGCCCGCGGCGACCGCCGATTTTCAAAACCAGTGGAGCAACCAGGTGACCAGCGGCCAGGGTTGGTCGTACGGTATGGAGTTTTTAGTGAGAAAAGAAGTTGGCAAGTTCACCGGCTGGCTTGGCTACACGCTGTCGTGGACCAAGCAGCAGTTTGACGAGTTGAACTTCGGCAAGCCCTTTTTCGCACGTTACGACCGCCGTCACGATGTTTCTCTTGTGCTGATGTACAGCCCGAAATCCTGGATCAACCTCTCTTTAGCGTGGACGTTCGCCACGGGCAACGCCGTGACATTGCCGAACGCCGTTTACGAGGGAATAGACCTTCAAACCTATATGCACGATATTCAATCGGACAATCCGGGCTTTGGTTATTATCATTCTTACATTGAAAATTATGGCGACAAGAACAACATACGTATGAAGCCTTTCCACCATCTGGATGTGGGTGTGCAGTTCATCAAGCCGCACAAGAAGCAGGGCGAAAGCATATTTGAAATCAGCATTTACAACCTCTACAACCACAAAAATCCATTTTTCTACTATGTGGATAATGATTTTGTTTACGATCCCGCCATGCAGACATCGACGAATGTGCAGAAAATCATGCAGGTCAGCATTTTCCCCATTATTCCTACGTTCACCTATCATTTCAAATTCTAATCGGTTATGAAGAGTATAAAAACATCTATATTGCTATTCAGTTTGTTTGTGGCAGTTTTGCTGAGCAGTTGCATTGACCCGGTGGATTTGGGCAATCAGGTCAACGAGAAGCCGCAGCTGGTTTTGTACTGCCGGTTGTGTCCGCAGCTGGATTCCACGTACATTATTTTGTCGCACACGCAGTTGTTATATGGTGCGGGCAGTCAGCAGGAAATTACGATGCTGCGCGACGGGGTGGTGGAGTTGTCAGCCGACGGGGTGCATTGGATTCAGGCCACCTATTACGAGCCGAAGGATGTTTTTTTGCTCACCCGCCAGGAGTTTCCGGTAGAGGAGGGCCACACTTATCACATTCGGGCGTCGAGAGCCGGGTATGACGATGTTTCCGCTGTATGCACAGTGCCGTACAGCAGGCCCGTGGATGCTCATTTTGACACGGTTGTTGTAAACAGTGACGTCCACTGGGGCGAAATCTGGGATGAGCCGCACAAAGACATCTATGTTGAGTGGCGCGACTACCCCGGGGAGGCGAACTACTACGCACTGACCACATACAGCCGATATACGCACTTTTTTCATGATTATGAAACAGGAGAATCGTCGGAAAGCTACTATTGGAGTTATTTTGTAAGCTGGCTTGTTGACGGAAAT